>VBGG01000435.1 GCA_005883405.1 Chloroflexota bacterium
TGCAGGTGCTGGGACTGGCTGTCGAGCAGTTGCTAGCCGAATTCCAGGGTGGTGCGGCAGCCAAACCACCGCGTCAGCCACCTGCAGAGACGTTTCCGCCCAACCCGACGGTCGACTTCAAAGTCGGTCGTCTCGCGCTTGGCCAGGATGAGAGCGAGCTCGAGACCGGGCCGCGCTACGTGCTGCTCGTATACGACCTGGAGGGCAGCGCGTCTGAAGAAGAGGAGCCGAACCAGCCGGCCACGTTCGCCTGTCGGGCGACCCGCGACCAGCTGCGCGCGCTGAGCCGCAACATCGCCGAAGTGGTCGCCGCCGGACGACCGCGCTGCCCCTTGTGCGGCGAGCCCATGGAGGGCCCGGACAAACCCCACGGCTGCGTGCGCGCCAACGGCCACCACGCCTAGAAACGTTCTCCCTCTCCCTCTGGGAGAGGGCTGGGGTGAGGGTGGCGTTGCTTGCCATCGTGCTCACTCAGGGGTAGGCTGAGATACCAACACGCGCTTCAAGGAGGGCTCAGCCGTGGGCCGCATCATCGTCGCCAATCGACGCGGACACCAGCTCGTGGAATGGGACGCCGAGACAGACACTGAGGAGGCGCGCGAAAGCGTCCTCGAGGCTGAGCGCATCCTGCGTGAAGCGCGCGACAAGGGGTGCGCGGTCTCGAAGCGGGTAGGCACGCAGCACGTCCTCGACGACGGGGTCTTCGATCCCTACGCGGAGGAGTACCAGATCATCGCACCCATCGCTGGCGGCTAGCCGCTCCTGAGAGGTGGCCTGGCTCGAGCCGCTGCGCGCGCTCTGGCGACGGCTGCTGGCGTGGGACCTGCTGCCCACGCCAGGGCCGGAGGGCGCGCGGCGCGACGGACCGGTCGAACGTCCATGGCGCTACTACTGGGACCACCTGCCGAAGCGCACCGCTGGCGCTGATTTCTCGGCGCGCGACTACCAGGAGGCCCGCCAGCGCGCTGAAGAAGTCGCAAGAAGTACCCTGGGCGACGATCTGTGGCAGCGGCTGATGATGGATGGCTACCTTGACGTGCCGTCGCACCGCTACGCGGGCATCAGCTACCGCCTGACGATCGGCCACCGCATCCGCGTGATCTGCGCCCCAGGCGCCAGATCGCCCTGGCCGTACGAATACCTGTGCATCAATCCGACGTACCCGCTGCCAGAGCTGGAGTTCTTCGCGCATCTGTATCTGTACGCGCGCGACCGCGAGGACACCCTGGTCCGCGTCGCTGCCCCCCAGCCCTGGGACCAGCGCCTGGGCCGTACCTTCTGACTCTCTCTACCTCTGGGAGAGGGCCGGGCCTGCCCCGTGGAGCGCAGCGGAGCGCGGGCCTGCCCCGTGGAGCGCAGCGGAGCGCGGGCCTGCCCCGTGGAGCGCAGCGGAGCGCGGGCCTGCCCCGTGGAGCGCAGCGGAGCGCGGGCCTGCCCCGTGGAGCGCAGCGGAGCGCGGGCCTGCCCCGTGGAGCGCAGCGGGTCCGCGGGCTTCGGCCAGATCGACCAGGCGGCCAGCTTCGGATTGCAGATCGAGCCAATCGGCCGGCGGCTCGTGCTCGACGTACACCCGATCCAGATATTGCTGCGCGCGCTGATCGTCAGAGATCTCGAAGCCGCGGTACAGGTCGAGCAGCTCGACCGGCGGTAGCCCGTGCTCCAGGCGCTCTTCGATGGCGAAGCGGCGAATGCGCTGCTGCGCTTCGACCGCCAGATCGAACAGGTCTGGAAGGCGGTCGGACATGCGGGCGTGGAAGGCGTCGATCCCGTCTTCGTCTTCGAGCGCATCCAGGTCCTCCGGATCGTCGAAGATCGAACGTTGCGCTCGTCCCGCCGAATTGCGCACGCCAGCCAGGCGGGCCAGCTGTTCCAGCGCGTCCTGCCCGTGCATCGCCACGCCCGTGGCACGCCGCCATGCCGCGGCCAGATCCAGCCCCCGCTCCCGAGCGGTATCTTCGAGGTCGACCACTCGGTTTTCTACCTCGCGCCAGTCCGCCGGCACTTCGCGCAGCATGAACCGACGGTCGGCGTAACGCACGGCCATCTCATCTCCCGCCAGGTCGGCGTAGAGCGCCACCACGGCATTTGGGGCTACGCCGTGCTCCAACGTGTTGGTCACGATGTAACGCATGATTCGGCCACTCGCCTCGGGAGACAGGTCCTCGAGTCTCGGCGGCTCGACGACCGCCTGCAGCTCGTCCGTTTCGGAGGACGCTGTCAGTTCGTCGAGCGGAATGGGGTCGGTGTAGTTCATAGCGCCGATCAAGGCGCTTTATAGCACTAAGTGGGCCAGGTGAAGCGTTTTGCGCCGCATCTTGCAAACTTGTGCCGCTTACTTTCGCCGACGACCGACCGCCGGCCGGTGGCGGGTGGACGTGCTCGCGCCTGCGCCACGGCGCTTGACGAACGCGGGTATACGGCGCCGCGGTCGATTGTCGAGGGCAGCTATAAGCCCGGCTGATGGCTCATCCTCGGGCAGGATGCGGACGTCCCAGTCCTCGACGGTGTCGTCGCTGACCTCGGGCAGGCCGCCTACCGCCCATTGATAGCTGGCCTGGACCACACCGCGGCGGAGCAGCCCGTCCGCCTCGTCGAGCAACCCGATGAGATTCGTGCCGAGCGGTCCCTGCAGCGCCGCGCCGCGCATCTGATTGATGAGGTCGAGCGTCTTCTGCAGCGCGCCGACGACATCGCCCTCTTGCATTCGCGCTCGCTGGGCGATGCTGGCGAGGTCGTGGCCTTCGGCCCAGGCCAGCGCTACGCCGTGGAAGTCGACCGGCAGCGGCCGCGACATCTGCAGCTCATGGCGCTCCTCCTCGCGCAGGACACCACCGTGGAGAAAGTCGAGGATTTCGCGCAGGCGGTGCAGTCGGCGGGTGAGCGGCAGACCGCGTATCGCGGATTCGCGGTCGACAGAGAACCACGACAGCGCCTCCGCCAGCTCGGCCGGCTCCAGGCCCTCCAGCTGCTGGTTGGTCAGCAGCTCGCTCAGGGTGAGCGCGTTGGTATCGAACAGGCTTCGCAGATACGGCGCCTTTGGGGTGGGCCGCGCGTCACGCAAGTAGTCGTAGCGTTCGAGCACGCGCGCCAGGCCCTCAACCGTTCGCCGTGCTTCGACCGTTGCCGTCCGCCGCGCGCGACGGAGCTCGTAGTCGACGCGACTCAGCTCCGCGGCGTGCTCCCAGACCTCCTCGCGCGCTATGTGGCCGGGGGCGCGCTCCTGCTCGAAGGCGTCTTCGAGCGCCTGTTTCCGCTCGGTGAGCTCCTTCAGCGTGCGATCGTGCTGGAGCCGCCGCAGCGAGCGCGCGTACAGGTCCGCCAGGCGCTCCTCGTCCTCGGGCCCCAGCCACAGGTTCATCGCCGTCGAATACGTCGGATGGAACGCGCTTTCGAGCGGCAGCAAATCGCTGGTGAGCACGCCCAACGTCTGTTGGAAGGTGACCCACGGCGAATACATCAGCAGTGAGACGCCGCGTTCGTCGATGCCGCGGCGACCGGCTCGGCCCGTCATCTGGCGGTATTCGTTCGGGGTGAGCAGGCGCCGGCTCTGGCCGTCGAACTTCAGCATCTCGCCGACCACCACGGTGCGCGCCGGCATGTTGATGCCCAGCGCCAGGGTGTCGGTGGCGAAAACGGCACGCAGCGCGCCGGCCTGAAAGAGCTCCTCGACCAGCAGTTTGACCTGCGGCAGCAGCCCCGCGTGATGCACTGCCACGCCGCGTGGCAGGAAACGGCCGAGCAACAGTGCCACCTGGCGCAGGTTGCGGTCCGCGGGCGACAGGTCGGCCAGGCGACCCTTGGCTTCGCGGATGAGCTCGGCAGCGTGGGGCACCGGTCGGAGGGCGACGCAGCTGGAAGCCGCCTCTTCCGTAGCGCGGCGGCTGAACAGGAAGTAGATGGCGGGCGTGAGCGCTTCGCCTTCCAGGTAGCGGACGACGCGCCAGGGCGCCGACAGCTCGCGCGGGTCCTTGTCTGCTCCGGCGATGCGCTCCTCGCCGCGGAACCCCTGGCTCGCCACGCCGCCCCAGCGCACGCGGCCAGCCAGCTCGCCGCCCACGGTGCGTAGCCGCCTGGTCTCGCTGGTCAGAACGCCGTCCGCGTCGACGATCGTTGAGACCTTGAAGTCGTGTTTCTCTGGATCGCTTCCGGGCAGCCAGTAGCGGTGCTCGAGTGGCACCGCGCGCTGATCGTGGAACACGCACGTGAGGTCGCCGTGGGCGTCGCGAATCCACTCGGCGATCTCCGACGCGTTCGGCACGGTCGCCGAAAGGCACACCAGCGGCAAGTGCCGCGGTGCCAGCAAGATCGACTCCTCCCAGGCCGTCCCGCGCTCCGCGTCGCCCATGTAGTGGACTTCGTCGAAGACCACCGCGCCCACGTCGTCGATGCTTGCCCCGGTGACAAGCATGTTTCTCAGCACCTCGGTGGTCATCACCAGAATAGGGGCGTCGCGGTTGACCACGACGTCCCCTGTCAGCAAGCCGACCTGGTCGTCAACCCAGATGGCGCGGAAGTCCCTGTACTTCTGATTGGACAGCTCATTGATGGGCGTGGTGTAGATCGCTCGCGCGCCGTGCTTGCGGGCCATGAAGATGCCAAATTGGCCGATGATCGTCTTGCCGGTGCCGGTCGGCGCGGCAACCAGGACCGAATGACGATTCGCAAGCGCCCGAATCGCCTCGAGCTGGAAATCGTCGA
>VBGG01000431.1:0-1067 GCA_005883405.1 Chloroflexota bacterium
GTGAGACGTATCTGCACATACTCGCCCGGCACGGACTATCGGAGCCAACCGCGAACGGCGAGCGGAACCCGGAGGCGAACGGTGCAAGCCAGCCGCCATCCGGCTCATTCGCCGCGTGGTTCGCTGAAGTCCGGGTCGACGCGAACCTCGGACTGCTGCGCATCCCGCGCATCCTGTCGGCCGTCGACGCGGGCTGCATCCTCAATGCGAAGCTGGCTCGTAGCCAGATGATCGGTGGCGCAGTCATGGGCGTCGGAATGACGCTGCTCGAGGAGACCGTCTTCGACCGCGAGACCGGTCGCATCGCCAACGCCAGCTTCGGCGACTACCTGATTCCGGACAACGCCGACGTCGACGAGATCGACTTGATCTTGGTTGGAACACCAGACACAGTGAGGCCTCTCGGCATCAAGGGCCTCGGCGAGATCGGCGTAGTCGGCGCGTCAGCCGCCATCGCGAACGCCGTGTTCCACGCCACCGGCCGACGCATCCGATCGTTGCCGATCACCGTTGACCAGTTGTTGTAAGCCGGACGAAATGGTGGCCATCACGCCGCGTCACCAGTGGTCCCGAGTGTGATGGGGCCACCGCCTCGAACCTGCGCTCTGGCTCCGAGGCGCAAGGCGAGAATCGTCATCGGATCCACCACCGTGAGAGCGAGCCGCCAGGTTGCGCCAGCTGGCAGCGTCTGCTAGTTGACTTGCGTCGCGACCGTCCAGACTGGCCATGCCGCAATCGGCGGCCTGGCGACACACGCGGTCTGTCTGCGGCGTCAGCCCCCGATGTAGGCGGGATCGCTTGCTGCCAGCGCAGCCGGTGGAGCCCTGGCTTTTGCGGCGGTCTCGTATGCGTTGGCGCAGCCAGCGCTCCGCGAGCGTAACCAGTGAGTTCGGTAAATCGCCGAATCGCGTCACACATGGTGACACAGCTCGGCTCACGCCAGCCCTGGGCTCGTGCGACAGCGGTCGTCTCGTGATATACGGCCGCGCGGCTCGTGGGCGGTCGACGAAGGGCGAATCCACGATCAGGTGCTAAACAGATCCACCGGACCACTCTTAATCCGGCCA
>VBGG01000431.1:1108-2295 GCA_005883405.1 Chloroflexota bacterium
ATTTGGGTGGCGCGAGCAACGACCGGGCGGGCGTCATCGGCGCGACGAAGGAGCGCCCAGCCCCAGAGTGGCACGGGCGGTCGGACCGGCCGGCGGGTCAAGGTCGGCGGCATCGGCTCCGCGTGGCGCTTTGGCGATTCGAGCACTGGCCGCCCCAAACGGGCCACGTGGTCGAAGAACGCTGGCCCGGCAATACCCCCGTCGTTGATTTTGGTCACAGACGCCTTGTTCGCCGCGGCGAAGGCAGTCGCGTATCGGTTCCATGAGCTCCACGATGCTTCGTCGACGTCGATGAGCACAGTGATCTCGGCGGCCGGCACGCTCTCGTGATGAGTTGCGTCGTGGGCGCGTGGCATGACGGCTTGCAGGGTCTCGTACCACAAAAGGTGGGCGGACAAGTTGAGCCGTGCGATGTCGGCCTCTTCGACCCAGGCGATTGCGAGGTCGAGACTCCCGTAAGCCACTCGACCCGCTTGCGTATGTGACGGCAGGACCCATTCGTCGATGCGGATCCGAGGGTCGGGGATTGCTGCTACCTCCGGGGGAAGCCAACTGACATAGCCCAGTCGCAGCGGGAGGTCCCCGCCACCCTTTCGGGCTCGATCGAACGCCCGTGTCGCGGAGGCCAACACCTCCCGGGCATCGGTCAAAAATCGGCTGCCGGCGGGCGTCAGGTCGACGTGTCGGCGGTCGCGGACGAGAAGCTGAGTCCCGAGCTCACGTTCGAGATTGCTGTGCAGTTCCTCGGCAACCGCCACGAAGTAGCTCAGCTGTCGGAGTTCCACGCGATCGATCGTACAGCCCACGGGTGATAGGCGACGCCTAAGACTCTTTGGATATAAGTCGTGGACTCGCGACGAATACAGGGTTTAACTAGACATCACGATCTCTGTCTTGTTGAGCGATGTCATCGGCGTTGTGATGCGTCGGACCCACTAAAACAATTGGGGTCACGCAGTCCGGTCGTTGCTCGGCATTTGAGGCAGGGCCGTTGAGGTCAACATCAACTTTTGGAGGTCATCATGAGTACCGCTGACGTGCTCTCACCAACGAAGGCCGCGCAAGTCAGGCTCAATCGAATTACAGATTCGTACTTTCGAGTCGTACTCGACAACCCGCCGCTCAACCTCATGGGTCCGGAGTTCGTTTGGCAGATCCGAGAGATTGTCAAGACGCTCGAGAACGAC
>VBGG01000436.1 GCA_005883405.1 Chloroflexota bacterium
ACCGGTCGAAGATGAACGGGCCGCTGCCAACAACGTGCTTCGACACATCGCCGTCCGCCTCCACCACCTCGCGCGGCAGGATCCAGAAGAGCGGCGCGCCGAGGGAGGCTTCGAATGGCACGTAGACGTCCTTCATGTGGAACTGTACGGTTCTCGCATCGGGCGCTGTCACCGCGGCTACCTGCTCGAAGGCCGATTTTTGCGGTGAGACCTTCATGAGATGCTCGAACGACCACGCCACGTCCTGGGCGGTGACCGGTCGCCCGTTCATCGGCGGCAGGTTGTGCCATTTTGCGTCGGGTCGCATGTTGAACGTGTAAGTCAAGCCGTCGTCGCTGATGTTCCATGACTCGGCCAGGTCGCCCTCCATGATGAAGGCCTGAGCGGGTATGCCCGGACCTTTCTTCGACATCAGCAGTCGGCTGTAGAAGAACGCCGCGAACTCCTGGCCGCGGAACAAGATGTTGACGTACGGATCGAGCGTTGGTGGATCCTCAGTCCAAATGTAGAAGCGGAACGTGCCGCCATCTCTCGGCGTCGGCGCCGCACTGGCTGGTTTTCCGGCTGTCGTCGCAGCTGCTGCCACGCCGGTGGTCGGCGCCGGCGCCGCGGTTGGCGGAGCGAGCGCGCTTGTTGGCGTTGCCGGCACTACGGCCGGACCGCACGCACTGAAAAGCGTGGCGCCGATGCCCACCACGCCCCAGCTCACCAGGAACCCACGTCGGGTCCAGCGTCCGGACGACGCCGCCCCGGTTACCTCTCCCGCATGTGCCACGATTCCTTCCTCCTTGACGGAGCGAACTCGCGGCCACGTTCAGGCCTTAGAACGTGAACCTTCTTCCATGATCCAGCGTAGACCCGCTGTCAATAGTGCAAAAAGGGCTACTCGCCTTGGCAGCGGGTAGCCCCCTTCTTCTCGCGCTGCGACGGATTCTAGCTCCGTCGCCGCCTCACCGCGCGGAGTCGGGTGAGCACGTACCCACCGAAACCCGCCAACCCACCGCCGAAGAGCGTCAGGCTATCGAGCTCCGGCGTGTCGCTCGGCGAAGGAGGCGGTGGTGGTGGCGGTGGACACGCCGTCGTGCACGGCGGCGGCCCATCCTGCGTCTGGAACACCGGCGTGAAGCTCTCCGAACGGGCCAGAGATGCGCCGAGATCGCTCGTGATCACAATCACGTTGCGCATGCTGTTCGGCGCATTGGCGCCGGCGATCACGCACTCGGGCGGCAGGACCACCTCACCCTGCGTTGTGTAGTGCCACGTTGTCGTCGTTTCGTTGCCGAGGAGCGCGTTCTCGGCGGCACCACCGGTGGTAGCCGGATTGAGCGTGGGTGAGCCGCTGAATCCAATGGAGTACGTGTCCAGCTTCACGCCGTTAGCATTGCCCGCCAGCGCGAACCAGCCGTGGTCCCCCGGATTGCCGGTGAGCGTCTCGCCAGGCACCAGCCCGCAGCCCACGGGCGGATCGTCACGCCCCGATCAGCTCGCACCACGATCGCACCGGTCAACGGCGCGCTCGGATCTGCATTCTTCGTTACCTCGAGCCCGGAGCCTCCCAGGTGGCCCACGCACTTCGGCGCCTCATGGTTGTCGGCGCGGTCGACGGAGTACGCGTACACGTCCCAATCGCCGTGTGCATCCACCTCCACCGGACCCGAATAACGCTCCCAGCCCTCAGACGAGTTGGAGTCCGGCGCGGGTGCACCATGTGGCACCAGCTTGTAGTACGTCTCCGAAACGCCAGACTCATCGTCGCTGCCACTCAGTGACAGAACCGGAGCTGTGGTGTACCAGTCGCTGCCGTCGGGCGTACCGTAGACCTCGGCTGAATTCGTAGATGGCGGCGTCTTGTCGATGTGGATGTGGCCAAATCTGGTCGAGGCGCTGTTGCCCGCGACGTCGGCGCCCGTTCCGCTGGCGGTCTGGTCAGCGCCTTCGCCTACCAGCAAGACCGGCTCGGGACAGCTGGCCACACCCGAAGTCGTATCCGAGCATTCGAAGCTCACCGTCACATGCTGGTTGGTCCAGGTGTCCGAGGTGTACGCCTTGCCGTCAGCGGTGTGCGCATGCGCGCCGATCGTCGGTGGCGTGAGATCGACGTTGGGACCTTCCAGCGAGTGCCTCGCGCGGTTGCCCGCACGGTCCAGCGCCTCGCCATCTGAGTGCTGGTTGGCTCCGTCGGCACTCAGCACCACGTCGCCTGGGCATGTGGCTACTCCGGAAAGGGCGTCGTCGCAGGCAAAGCGGATCCGCACCGCGCTGTTGAACCAGCCCGACGCCTTGGCCGTACGTGGCGAGCCATCGTCGTTGATGATGCTGCCGCTGATCGTCGGCGGCGTGCGGTCGATGTTGAACGCCTGGCTACGGCCGTTGCCCTGGTTGCCCGCTTTGTCCTTCACGGATGCGGTGGCAATCAGTCCGGCGCCCTCGCCGGTGACCACCGAGTCGGCAGGCATCGTGGTCTCATCGACCCCCGACAGGTTGTCCTCGGCAGTCCAGTGAACGTTGACGTCGCCGTTGTACCAGCCATCGGCGTTGGCGCTCCTGGGGGTGGCGCCGCTGATCCGAGGCGGAGTCTTGTCGATGTTGATCCCGCCGACGCTGGTGCTCGCCCGGTTGCCGGCGCTGTCGGTAGCGGCGCTCGTGGCGACCTGATTTGCGCCTTCACCGTTCATGACCAGGTCGCTCATGCAGCTTGCGACGCCTGACAGCTCGTCCGAGCACGTGAAGTGGACAGTGACGTCAGCACGGTACCAGCCGTTCGCATTGGGCTCGCGGGTTACGCCGCCCACGATGCCTGGCGGAGTCTTGTCAATGTTGAGCATCGCGGGATCGGTGGCGGTGCTGCCTGCGCCGTTCACTACGGTGCCGATCACTGATTCGCCCCGACCCTCGCTCGACACCGTTCGAGAAGTAGTGCAGTTCGCGACACCCGATAGTCCACTGGCGCACAGGAAATTCAGAAACACGTCGGTGTTGTTCCAGCCGTTGGCGTTCGGTGGCGGCGCCTGGGTGTGCGTGATGGTAGGTGGCGTCCTGTCGATCTTGACCTGGATGCTCCTGGTAGGTTCCGTGTTGCCCGCCCGGTCCTCGCTCCAGAACTTGAGGCTGTGAATGCCGTCCGTGTTGATGACCACGTTCGTGCCGAGCTGCTCCGCACCATCGTCGACCCGGAAGTGTGTTGCCCGCACACCCGAGAGCGCGTCATTGGCAACCAGGTTGACGGTGACGTTCGAGTTGTTCCAGCTCGGAGGCGCCGTTGCAATGGTGGATGGCGGCGTGCGGTCGATGCTCACCGCCGGGCTGTAACCGGTACCGCGATTACCCGCCTTGTCCCTGACCGAGGCTGTTGCGACCACACCGGCGCCTTCGCCGCTGATCACCGTGTCGGATGGCACCGTGGCAGAATCGATGCCGGACAGGTCATCTGCAAAGTTCCAGTGGATGGTGACGTCGTCGTTGTACCAGCCATCGGCGTTGGCGCTTCTGGTGGCGGCGCCGCTGATCCGAGGCGATGTCTTGTCGATGTTGATGCCGGTCACGTGGGCAGTCGCGTGGTTGTCCGCCACACTGTCGGCCGTGCCGCTCACGGACTGGTTGGCGCCCTCGCCGCTGAGCGTCGTCAGCGACGGGCAGCTCTTGATGCCGGAGAGCGCGTCAGAGCAACTGAAGCTCACCGACACGTCGGAGTTGTTCCAGCCGTTGGCGTTCGGGGCGGGCGTCCGGGCACCACTGATGCTCGGCGGATCCTTATCCACCTGGACCTTGACGGATCCCATACCGATGTGTCCAAGCCAGTCGGTCGCGCTCGCCGACACGGTGGTGACGCCACTGGTCGTGAGAGTTGTGGCTGAGGGGTGCGGGCCCATCGCCAGTCCGGTCAGTCCGGCCAGTGCGCTCCAGGTGAGGGTGACGTCGGTGTTGTTCCAGCCGGCGCTGTTGGGCGCGGGTGAAAGCGTGCCAATCACTGCCGGCGGAGTGTTGTCGAGGACCAGGTTCGAGACACCGGCCGTGCCGAGCAGTCCGCGGCAGTTCGCATGGATGTAGGCGGTTGCCACGATATCTTGCACGTTGTCACCGGTCGGAGCCTTGAACGGGATCGTCCACGATGATCGCGCCTGGCTGGCGGTCTGCTTGATCTGTTGGTCGCCGATGGACACCACGACACACGCCGTAGCGGGATTCGTCGTCACCGTCAGACTGAGGGACGCGCCCGATTGCGCAAAGACATTCGAGCCGATCGTCAATGCGCCAGCGCCACCGGTCAGTGTGGCCGTGACGGCGACGTGGGCAGTCTGCGCCTCGGCAGGCAGCGCCGCTCCAG
>VBGG01000069.1 GCA_005883405.1 Chloroflexota bacterium
TGCGAAGGATCCGCTACTCCGACGCCCGCAACGAGAAGCGGATCCCGGTCGCCTGCCCTGGGCGAAGCGAGCCTGCGAGCGCAGCCCACGGGTGCCTCCCTCAGGATGACAAGCATCTCTTGAGGAGAAGAACCGGTCGCTGATGCCGACCCTTCGCCTGTTTGCGGTCTATCTGCTCGCCGCACCGTTCGGTGCCGCGGGAGGGCCGCTGGTCCTGGTCGCGCTCGCGATCGTGCTCCTCGCAAGCGCCGCCGGCGCGACGGACTGGCTCCTCGCCGCCGACGGTCGCCGCGTGCGCGCCACGCGCATCCTCGCCTCTAACAAACTGTCGCTCGGCGGCTGGAATCCGGTCCAGCTTCAGCTGGAAAACGCTACACCGCGTGTTCAACGTATCAAAGTGCGCGATCTGCCGCCGCTCGCGTTCGGGCTGGATCCGCCGCCCGCGGTGTTCGAAACGACGCTCCAGGCCGGGACGACGACCACGCTGCACTACCACGTGAAGCCCCCACGCCGCGGCGACGCTGCATTCGGCGACGTGTACCTGCGGGTGGATGGACCGCTAGGGCTGATGCGGCGCGCCTTCCGCCAGCGTGGCACGGCCCAGCCAGTGCGGGTCTACCCGAACCTGCGCGACCTGCGGCGCTACGACCTGCTGGTGCGGCGCGGTCTCGAAGCCCGGCCGGTCGGCAGGCCCGTGCGCATCGCCGGTGCCAGCACCGAGTTCGAGCGGGTCCGCGAATACCTGCCGGATGACGAGTTTCGCCATATCAACTGGAAGGCGACTGCGCGCCGCGGTCAGCCGATGGTGAACCAGTACGAGGCCGAGCGCAGTCAGAACCTGGTCGTCTTGCTGGATGCCGGCCGCGCCATGGCGGCGCTTGCGGAGCCACCAACCCGCGAGGACGACGCACGAGACGCGGGCCTCACCAAACTCGATCACGCGCTGAACGCCGCGTTACTCCTGGCGTACGTCGCCAGCCAACGGGGTGACCGCGTTGCGCTACTGGCGTATACGGACCAGGTGCGCGTCTTCGTGCCACCCCAGCGTGGACGCCGCGCGCTGCTCGACACGGTGCAGGCGCTGTACAACCTCAGCTCCGAGCCGGTCGAGCCGGATCACGGGCGTGCACTGGATTTTCTCGCCCAGCGGAACCTGCGTCGCTCGCTGGTGGTTTTGTTCACCGATCTTGCCGATCGCGAATCCTCGGCCGCTCTGGCGGCGCGCCTCGTGCGCGCGGCGCGTCAGCATGTGGTGGTGTGCGTGACCCTGGGCGACCCGAACGTGCGGCGGCCCGCAATGCGACGTCCCGTCGACGCCGCCAGCCTGTATGAAAAGATGGCCGCCCAGCAGCTCCTGGATGACCGTGCCTCAGTCCTGGCCGAGCTGGCAGCCCACGGCGTGCTGACCGTGGATACCGACGCCGACAAGCTCAACCCGCGGCTGATCGGCACCTACCTGGAGCTCAAACAGCGCGGCCGCGTGTAGCACTTCGAGTTAGCCAATCCAGTCTGAATCGTTCAGGCAAATGGACCGCGCGTCATGTGTCCAGCGCAGCCCGGCAAGCAAGACTGAAGCCAAACGATCTGGAGTGGTCAATGAGCATGCCGCGCGATCTCAGGAGGATTTTGATCCCGCTCATCTCCGTGCTTGTCGCGGCTATGGTGATGGCATGCGCGCCGTTGCGCAGCGCGTCGGCAGCCCCGGGTATCGCTTCGCCAGCCCCGACCGGAAGCGGAGCGGCGCAGCGGCCAGACGCGACGCTGAGCATTGTTCAGCCGCCGGCGGGCGGCACCGTGCCGGCCGGCACTGTCACGGTGGTCGTCGACTACACCGGTCCAGCGCTGGTGGCGGCCGCGGCGGCAACGGAGCTGAATCAATATCACCTGCACTATTTTCATGATGTGGACCCCACTGTGTTTGTCCAGCTGAGCATGCCGATCCCGCTTGGCAGTCCCAACATCGTCCACACGGCTGCCCTGCAGGTGAACTTCGACAACGTCGCGCCGGGCACCCACCAGATCGCGGTCGTGTTGACAGGCAGCAATCACATTTCAGTCAATCCACCCGTCGTGGCGCAGCAGACCAGCTTCACCGTCATCTAGATGCAGAACTTCCGGGCAATGGTCGCGACGGCGCACGGCATCGCCGGGTCCTGGTTGTCGAAGACGAGGTCACGTTGCGGCGCATCGTGGCGCGCAATCTCACCAGTCGCGGCTTGCAGGTCCGCGGCAACGCCGTGCCGACGATCATCATCTCCGCGGTTCGCGTCAATCAGAACCGGCTCGACGAGTTCCACCCACTCGCCTATCTGCCCAAACCGTTTCCACTCGACGCACTCCTGCGACTGGTCCTCGGCCGAGGGTGAACAGGAGCGCGTACAGCACCGCGCCCGCCGCCGGCCCGAATGTCAGCTTCGCCGCGACTGGCAGCTCGCTCGGCGAAACAAAGCCCTCGATGAGTCCGGCCACGACCAGCACCGGTGCGGCGCCGACCACCAGCTCCACCGCCTGCCGCGAGGCACGCGCCAGTGCCTCGCGTCTGAGCCACAGCCCCGGTCGCAGCAGCGCGTCGCCGAGCATCAACCCCGCCGCGCCGGCGATCACGATGCACGTCAACTCGAGATAGCCGTGGGGTGAGATGAACGACCAGATCAGCGGAGCGACGCCGTAGAACTGCGCCGCTCCGAGAACTGCGCCCAGCGCCAGTCCGTTGCTCACCAGCACGTAAACCGTGCCCAGTCCGAACAACACACCGCCCGAGAAGGCGAGGAACGACACCTGAATGTTGTTGGTGAAGATCAGCGTTGCCATGCCCGGTCGCAGGCCTGGCTGGATGTCGGTCCAGCTTCGGCCGCTGGCCATCACATTGCGTAGCTGCGCGGGTACGAACGCGTCGCGCAGCGTGGAGTCCAGCAGCGCCGCCAGGTAGGCAAGCAGGGCTGGTCCGAACAGGAGCAGCGCCGAGACCAGCAGGTAGCCGCGGGCGGCGCGGAAGCGTCGCGCGAAATCCGTCCAGAAGAACTGGCCCAGGCGATGCCACGAAGGCGCCGGCGCGCGGTACAGCCGCACCGACAGCACCTGGCGATAGGCACGTCCGAGCGCCTCGATCTGCTCGGCCTCGAACCCGCGCAGCCCGTTGCCCTGGCTGAGCGCGAGCAGTCGCTCCAAGTCAGCCCACCGCGCCTGGCGCGTGGCGCTAAAGTGGCTGACGGATGGCATCGGCGGAGTATCGCGTCCTCACGCCCGAGCGCGTCAGTTTGCAGTACGACGTCGCCGGCATCGGCTCGCGGGGCGCGGCGGCCATCGTGGACACGCTCATCCAGGCCATCACGCTGGCGGTAGTCATGGCCGGGCTCTCGGGCGTCACCGCCGTCGCTGGCGTTTCCGCTCCACTGGGCCGCGGCGGCGTCACGCTCGTGTTTGCGCTGCTAGCGCTGGCTATCTTCGTCGTCACTTCCGGCTATTTCATGCTCTGGGAGATCCTGTGGAGCGGCCAGACCCCTGGCAAGCGTCTCGTGGGTGTGCGCGTCATTCGTGAGAACGGCTATCCGATTCGGCCCGTCGACGCGGTGATCCGCAACCTGGTGCGTATCGTCGATTGGCTGCCACTGTTCTACGGAGTTGGCATGCTGAGCATGCTGCTGAACCAGCGTTCGCGTCGTCTGGGTGACTTTGCCAGCGGGACGATCGTCGTGCGCGAGCGGTCCTCCGACATCCCGATGAGCGCCACCGCCAGCTCGGGCGGATACGCCCTGAGGAGCGCTGACGCGACCCTGGTGAGAGACTTCTTGATGCGCCGCTCCACCATGAATCCGCAGCTCCGCGCCCAGCTCGCCGGTCGCATCGCCACCGCCATCGCCCAGCGCTACGCACTTCGACTCGACGACAACCCTGAGAAATTTCTGGAAACGCTCAACCTTTGATACCGGTGAACGCGATCCCGCGAACGATCAGGCGCTGACCGACGCCGAACGCGACGATCACTGGCAGGGTAGCGACCACCGTGGCTGCCATGAGCTGGTCCCACTGCGTGCTGTACTGCTGGACAAACACGGTGAGCCCGAGCTGAATGGTGCGCATGTCGTCAGTGTTGGTAATCAGCAGTGGCCACAGAAACGCATTCCAACCAGCCTGAAAGCTGAAGATCGCCAGCGTGGCCACCGCCGGCATCGCCAGCGGCAGCATGATCTGCCAGAAGATGCGCAGCTCGCCGGCGCCGTCGATGCGCGCCGCGTCCTCCAGCTCGCCTGGCAGTGTCTGGAAGAATTGGCGCAGCATGAAGATGCCGAAGGCGCCCACCGCGCCTGGAACGATCAGACCCCAGTACGAGTTGATCCAGCCGATGCCGCCCTGGCCGAGCAGGTCGTTGCCACCGAACAGCGGAATGTGCCGCACGATCACGAACAACGGAATAATCGTGACCTGGTACGGCACCATCAGCGTGGCGAGCACCAGCACGAACAGCAGGTTCCGTCCCGGAAAGCGCAGCCGCGCAAACGCGTAACCTGCCAGCGCCGACAACAGCACGTTTGTCCCCAGGTTCGCCGCGGCGAGAAACAGGCTGTTCATCGCATAACGACCGAAGTTGCCGGCGCTCATCGCCTTCACGTAGGTGTCCCACCGCAGCGGATGCGGAACCCACGTCGGCGGCACCGTGAACAGCTGGTCCGGCGGTTTCAAGCTGGTGCTCAGCATCCACACGAACGGCAGCACCATCGCAATCGCACCCAGAATCAGGACGGCATGCGACAGGAGATGTCCCATTCGGAGTGGCCGGCTGCGCGGCCGCATCGGTTCGGAGCTCACTGGTAGGAGACCTCTCCGCGCGTCGCACGCATGCTGAATAGCGAGACCACCAGGATGATGCCGAACAGGACGAAGCTCATCGCCGCGGCGTAGCCCATATCCAGGGCCTTGAAGGCCGCGTTGTAGATCTGGTGGACGAGGGTGGTGGTGGCATTGGCGGGTCCGCCACCGGTCATAACATACACCACGTCGAATACCTGGAACGCGCCGATCAGAGACGTCACGAAGATGAAAAACGTCGTAGGTTGGAGTAGCGGCAGCGTGATCTTCCAGAATGTCTGCCAGCGATTGGCGCCGTCGATCGCCGCGGCCTCCTTCAGGTAATCCGGGATGCCCTGCAGGCCGGCCAGGTAGATCAGCATGTTCCAGCCGATCACCTTCCAGACGCTGACGGCGATGATGCTCGGCATGGCCAGGTTCGGGTCGCCGAGCCAGTCGATGCCCTTGATGCCAATCGCCTCGAGCGCGTTGGAGATGACGCCGTACAGCGGATCGAACAGCTGCAGCCAGATCATCGCCACGGCGACCATCGACGTGACCACCGGCACGTAGTAGATCGTTCGATACAGGCCAAGTCCGCGCAGCTTCTGGTTGAGCAATAGGGCTGCTCCGAGGCCGATCGCCATCGACAGCGGAACGGACCACACCGTGTAAACGACGGTATTTACCAGTGCCGTCCGAAATAGTTCATCCTCTAAGAGCGTGAACTGGTAATTGTCGAAGCCGATCCAGTCCATCTTCGTGAAGACGTCGTAGTTGGTGAAGCTCAGGTACAGCGCGATGGCCACCGGCAGGAGCGTGAAGACGAAGAAGATCACCATCGCCGGCGCGACGAACAGATAGCCCGCCAACGCCTGCCGCCGCGCGGCGTCATAGCCTCCGCGTCCTCTACGTCGCGGCTGCGCCACGCCCGTCCCCGGCGCACCGCCCCCCGCGCGTACCGCCGCCTCAGGTCGTTCAGCGATCACACTCATCGTCTATGCCCGCTCGCACGCGGCCACGCCAGGAATCCACCTTGCCTTCGCACCGCGACTCGCGGCCGACCCGTCCCGCGCCCACCTGGCGCAGCTTCAGCTCGCACGTGTCGGCCTCAGGCCGCTCTGCGACCACGCTCATCCGCGACGCCCGCCCGCTCGCTCGCGGCCGAACTCCATACAGGGTCCCGCTGGGGGAAATCGGCCTCACCGCCTCATCGCGCGCTGGATATTCCTGGATGCATCATCGAGCGCCTGTTTCGCGCTCTTCTTCTGATACACCGCGTCGTCGACCGCGTTCTGCATGATCGTCTGGTACACCTCGAGCGCAGCGGGATTGGTATTGATCGACCGCCCGTACTTCTCCATGATCGTCACGAACTGCTGGAGCTGCGGGTCCGCCATGTAGCCGGTAGTTCGCAGCGACTTGCGCGGCGGAATGAAGTACATCGTCTCGTTGTACTTCAACAAATTGTCGCGATCCGCGACGAACTGCACGAACTTCCACGCCTCGTCTGGATGCTTGCTCTGTCGAGAGATCGCCAACCAGTCCGTCCAGTTGGTCGTCACCTGCTGCTTCTTCGAGACCGGATCGGCCACCACCAGGTTGGCCGCCTGCGAAGGATTGTTCTGCCGAAAGTCGCGTACCGTGAGCTGATTGCCGAGCTGCATCGCGACCAGGTTGGCAGCCATCGCCCCGACGTTCGCCGTCGGCGCGGCAATGGTGGACTTGCTGGCGACCTTGTCCTGGTTGAACAGCCGACTGAAATAATCGAGCGCTTCAATCGCTTGAGGGCTGTTGACCACCACCTGTCCGTCGGCAGTGAACACATCGCCACCGTTCTGGAAGAGGAACCACATGTACTGCTGCCAGATGGGCCGCGCATTGAACCCGCTGATGACGAACTTGTCGCCGTCGCGCCTGGTGGTCTTCATGGCTACCTGCTCGAGGTCGTCCCACGTCGCCGGCGTCCCCGAGACCTCGGCCTGCTGCAGCATGTCCTTGCGGTACATCAGCGTCTGCGGCGCACTGAGCAGCGGTACCCCGTACGTCTTGCCCTGATAGCTGACCGTGCTCCAGGCCGAATCGTAAAAATCGTCGCGCTGACCCCAGCTGGCGATGTAGGTGTCGATGTCGAGCGCCATGCCCTTGGTGGCCAGCGGCGCCACGTACTCGGCGCCAGCCTGGTAGATATCCGGCAGAACGCCTCCCGCATGCGCCGCGATGAGCTTCTCGGTGAACACGCGCCAATCGAGGTACTGGACGTTGACCGCGATGTCCGGGTTGGCGGCCTCGAACGCTGGCACCAGCTGGTCATTGAAGAGCTGCTGCGTGCTCTGCTCCCAGTCGGTGAGCCACACCTCGAGCGTGGTCGGCCGCCCCGTCGTCTTCGAGCGAGCCACGATCGGCGCGGCAGGCTGGTCCGAGACAGGGCCGCCAGGGTCGCCGCCCGCCTGGACGGAGCGTTGCTCGGTCTGGCCACTCGCCGGCGCAGCCGGTTGGGCGGCCGGATTGACGGCCGCGGCAGGCGTGCCCGTCTGCTGCTCCGGGGTTGGTTTGACTGGTGCCGCGCTTGTCGGCGCTCCGCTGGGCGTTGGCTGACCGCCGCCGGCCGCGCCACCCCCGCCGCCCGAGCAGGCGCTCAGGAAAAGTCCCATCAGCAGCGCGAAGCTCAGTAGTGAGTACCGGGATCTACGCACGACTCGCTCCTCATCCAGTTCTTGTGCGGCTGCAGCGCTCATGCCACCGCGGATTTATAACCTGTACGGCCATGCGTCGGTCGTTTGTCGCGCTCTCGCCCGTGATGTTTGTCGCGTTTGCCACGCTCGTCGCGGCGTGCTCGCCGCCAGCGCAGCCCGCGGCGCCGACCGCGGCGCCCACCGCCGCGCCCAGCGCCGGGGCGCCCAAGAAGATCGGCATCGCCTACAGCAACCTGATCGCCGATAGCCTGTCGCTGTGGGTGGCGCGGGAAAGCGGCATCTTCGCCAGGAACGGTCTGGATGTCGATCTGCAGTAGATCGCCAGCTCCAACGCCTTCGCCGCGCTGTTGGCAGGTCAGGTCCAGGCGTCGGCTGGCGGCGGCTCTGAGGTGATCAGCGGCACGGCCAACGGCGCCGACGTGGTCGTCGTCGCCAACCTAATGCCGATCTATCCCTACTTCATGGAAGCGCCCGCCGGCATCCAGAAGCCGACCGACCTGAAGGGGCAGTCGATCGCGATCACCAATCCCGGGGCAACGTTCGACATCGCCAGTCGTGTTGCCCTGAAGAAGGTGGGCCTGGATCCGACGGACGTGCAGTTCATCAAGACGGGCTCGGTGGTCAACGTGCAGTCGGCGCTGATGAGCGGCCAGGTTCAGGGCGGCCTCGCCCAGGTGCCCGACACGCTCAAGCTCGAGGCGGCCGGGCTGCACCCGATCATCGACATGTCGACGCTCCAGGCGCCGGCGGCGGGCACGGTGGTCTCGATGCAGCGGGCGTATGTCGACGCCAACAAAGACGTAACACAGAAGATCGTCGACTCTATCGTGCAGGCGTATGCCATCGAGAAGGAGGACCGCTCGACCACGGTCAAGGTGCTGAAGCAGTACCTGAAGTCCGAGGACGACGCGGCGATGGGCGCGACCTACGACTATTTCGTCGCCAAGGCGCCGCCCACCGTGCCCAGGCCCGAGCAATTCATGGACGCCTTCGCCGTCCTCGCCGAGCAGGACCAGCGCATCAACTCGGTCGACCTGGCGAAGATGATCGACGCCTCGTACTTCCAGAAAGCCAGCGGCGGCTAGCCCACGGCGAGGGCGCCAGTTCGGTCACGCGGTTCCGATTTTGCCGAATGCTTGCCCGCCGCGGACGGATCAACATAAAAACTCCTCAACGCCGATGCCAGTCCACCGTTGTGCCGTGTCCTTGTTCGCCCTGGTGACGCTCGTCGGAGCCAGCGCCTGCCAACCAGCCGCTCCCGCCTCACCGCCCGCGGTGCCCGCGACCGAGCTGCCCGCCACCGCGGTCTCACCGCCGACCGCCCAGCCGAACCCGACCGCGGCCTCGACGACTGCGCAGCCGAATCCGACCGCCGCCCCCACACCCACGTTGCGTAGCCAGCCGAACCCGACGGCCGCGCCGAGCGTCGCGCCGCGGCCCTCGCCGACCACGCTGCTGACGATGCCGACCACCACGCTCGGCGCCCTGCCCGCCGATCAGCGGCTCACCGTCCGCACCGCACGCAATGCGCTCGCCGCGGGCGACTACAGCCGCGCGGTCAGCCTGCTCGATCCGCTCGTGAGCCAGCTCGAGGGCGACCAGCAGGCCGAAGTCCGACTGCTCTACGGCCAGGCGCTGGTCGGCGACGGGCAATTGGACAACGGCCTGGCTACGAGCGAGCAGCTGCTGAGTAGCGCCGCCCGGGCAGACCTCCTCTCAGCCTCGCGACTGCTCAAAGGCCAGGCGCTGCGCGGTCTCGACCGCCTCGACGAGGCCGCCACCGAGATGCGCGCGGTAGCCGATGCCAATCCCCTGGTCGCCGCCGCGGTGCGTCTCGAGCTGGAGGACATGTGGCTCGGCGCCAATCGTCCTGACGAGGCCGCCGCCGATGGCCAGAAGGGACTCGAGACGGCTCAGCCGCGCCTGCTCAAGATCGATCTGGCCGAAAAGCTTGGAACCGCGGAGGTTGCGCTCAAACAGACCGACGCGGCGATGGATGCATACCGCCAGCTCCTCACCGCCGCGGGCACGAAAGGCTATCTGGGAGAGCAGCTCTATAACCTGGCGGTGGGTGCGAGCCAACTTGGGCGGACCGACGACGCCATCAACGCGCTACGCACGTCCATCTCTCAGTTCCCGCGCTCACGCCGCGGGCGTCATCCGCTACCTCTTCTGGAACTTCAAAGGCGCACGGGCGGATTTTGATGCGTACCTGACGGAGTTCCCGGATGGCGATCAGGCCGTGGAAGCCCGCTACTACCGGGCGTTGTCGTCGCTGGCGAGAGACACCACCACGCAGCTATTGCAGCTCGCCAGCGACGTGCCCGATGATGATTTCGCGCCGATGGCGCTGCTCGAAGCTGGCAAGGCCCAGGAGGAGCTCGGCAACTACGCCAGCGCAGCGGGGATCTACGACGGTCTGGTGGCCACCTATCCGACGCGCGACGCCGGTATGGCCGGCGCCTTCCGCCGCGGCCTGGACCATTTCATGCTCGGCGATTCGGATGGCGCGCTGTCCACGTGGAATGCGGTGCTCGGTCGGGATCCGGAGCCGGCGGTGCGCGCTCAGGCGCTGTACTGGAGCGGAAAGGTCCTGGACGCGCGCGGTGACTCCAGCTCTGCGCGGGAGAAGTATCAGTCGGCGGCCGCCGTGCGTCCGGTGGATTACTACGTGATGCGCGCCCAGGTCGCACTCGGTCCGCCACCGTCTTCGGCCGACGTCGACCCCGCCGCTTCGCAGCCATCCGATGAAGCTGACCTCGCCCACTGGTTCGCCGGCAACGGGCTCGATCTGACCGCTGGCAGTCAGGTCGCAAGCCAGGACCCGGCCTTTATTCGCGCGACGGCGCTGGTCCAGCACGGGTTGTTCAAGCAGGCCAACTGGGAATACGAGATCTTTCTCACCACGTATGCGGACAAGCCGGACCGGCTGTACTGGCTGGCGGCGCGCTTCGGCGAGATGGGGCTGTCGAATGCGGAGCTGAAGCTCGGCACCGCGGCGCTGGATGGCGCGACCGCCGGCGGCCAGGTCAGCGTCCTGGACGTGCCGCCGGCGCTCGCCCGTGTCGCGTCTCCGCTGGCGTTCCCGGACCTGGTCGCCTCCGCGGCGACCCAACGCGGCCTCGATCCGTTGCTGTTCATGTCGCTGATGCAAGGCGAAAGGCCTCACCCAGATCATCCCCCAGACGGGTAACGAAATCGCCCACGCGCTCGGCGTCGCGAACTTCCAGCAGGAAGACCTGTACCACCCGAAGCGCAACGTCCAGTTCGGCTCGTACTATTTTTCGGAGCGCCTGAAGCGCAACGGCTCCCCTGTCCGCGCCCTCGCCGCCTACAACGCCGGCGACGGCAACGTCGACACCTGGACCCTGCCCGGACGCGACGACCCCGACGTCTTCGCCGAATACATCCCCTTCGCCGAAACCCACGACTACGTCAAAAAGATCCAGACGTACTGGTGGATCAACCGCTACCTTTGGGCGCGCTGAGCCGCTTGTCCTGAGCATTGAGCTGCCCGTAGGCGAGACCTCTTGAGGCGATAAACAAACGCTGAGAGAGGGAACAATCGCCGACTGGAAGTCACAGTTAGTCAGTCAATGTCGTCATCTCCGCCGTGACCTCGCCGAGCCAGACTCCGCATCAACTTCCTCGAGCATGATGTGCTGTCGGTCTTCCGGGGTGACTACGACGAGGCCTTCTCGCTCGCCCTGGTCTGCAAAGATCTGGGCCTGGCGATCGAGGCGGCGAGATGCTGGCCATCAAACTGCTCGAAGACCTGACGGGTACCCCGCTGCGCCTGGCTGCCACCGTCGGCGCCACAAATTCCTGATCGCGCGGTCTTCGTCGGTCGGGTTGGTTACTGGCTGCGGTCTTCGATTTCCCAGGTGTGGTCGAGCACGTGCCACGCTTCGCGGCGGACGAAGTAGCGGCCCGTCCAGCGCTTGCCGCCGCGCGGACCCTGCTCGGGCACCTCGCCGCGAACTGAGCCGGCGAGCGCCTCGAGCATCGCCTTGCGACTGAGCCTGGCGTCCTTCTCGGCTTGCTTGTCGCGCTTGTACTCCAGTCGGCGGAGATAGCCGTCTTCACCATCGAGCACGTGCTGGACGACGCCGTCGAGCGGGCGGCCACCACCCCGCGTTCCCTTGCGCAGCTCCTTGCCGCGGGCCGCCCTGGCGGCGCGATCGAGCGCCTGCCAGCACGCCTCGAGCACTTTGACCAGCCGCTCGTTGTCGTGTTCGTCCAGTGGCTTGCTGTCGAACTCAGGCGCGTTGCCGCTCAGCGAGCCCATATCCGTTGATGCGTCGCCTTGCAACCGCTCGCAGATCTCGAGCTCCTCAATCGCTGTGGGTACCTCGAAGCCGAGCCCCTTGACGACCCTGGCATATCGCGGCGCGTAGTCGAACAACGCCTGGACCGCCTGCTCCTCATCCCGCCCGGCACGGCACCACCCCGGCCATTCCAGCGCCCCCGCGAACGTGCGCTTCTTGCCAATCTCGAGATAAATGTCGATGCATCAATGCTACTCGTGCGCTCCCGCGCCGCCGCGGCGCGAGCAGCCGGCGCGGCAAATGCGGTGGTAAGCAGCGGAAATACCGAACACGATTCTGCTTATTCGCGAAACCCCGCGCGGAGTGACAGGCTAGCTGTCGCGCCACCACTGCACACTCACCTCGACAATGGAACCGCCGCACAGCACGATCGAGTTCGTTCGCCCAGGACGAGCCACCCACGTCTGGATCGCAAGCACCGTCCGTGAGCTCAAGGGCGGCGATCCGCTGGCGCCAGTTACGCTGGTCGTGCCCAACTATTACGCCGGCCGGCAGATCCGCTGGACGCTGGCTGGCGAAGGCGGCTACGTGAACGTGCGGTCGATGCTGCTCGGTGATGTTGCCGAGCAGATTGTGGGCGTGGAGACCGGTGGGCAGCACCCACTCAGCCCGGTGCTCGAACAGAGCGCAGTCCGCGAAGCCAGCCGCCGAACAGGCGGCGTACTCGCTCCAGTGGCACACCACCCAGCACGCATCGAGCACGCACCGAGCGCGATGGCGCGGGCCGCTCTCGAAGCATTTGACACGTTCGAAGGCTTGATTCATCCGTTTGCTGATCGGACGCGCCTCCGCAAAGTCGCTGCGCGGCGTCTCACCGCGGCGACGGAGAGACCGCCCGCTCTGGCTGAGCTAGGCGCGCTCGTGGTCGTGCTGCCTGTCCGCCTCGACCCCGCTGACGTGCAGCTGTTGGCCGCCGCGGCCC
>VBGG01000437.1 GCA_005883405.1 Chloroflexota bacterium
GTCGAAACGCTGCAGCGCCAGCCCGGTCGGCGGCTCGCGATCCAGCAGCTCGCACAGGTCGCCGACGCGCTCGACAGGAATCGCGAGGAGTCGCGCCGCATCGGCGATGCCGATTGGACCTGAAGCGGCGAAGAGCAGCGCGACCAGGTGGCCAGCGAGCGCGGCGTCTGGCTCATGGGCGTGCAGTACGCCGTCAACGTCAAGCTCGCCGGTGCGCAGCGCGCCGTCGGCAACTTCGCCCCGGTGCAGCAGCACCAGGGTCGACCCTTCGTCCGCCTGTCGGCGTGCGCGGGCAGGATCAAGCCTGGACACGCAGCCGCATTATAGGCCGCCAGGCCAGCAGAATGATTATGACAACCAATGCGCCCAGCGTCACAAACGCGCCACGCTTGAAGCTCGCCGAGTCGAAAAAGACCTCGACGTCGTGGTCGCCTGCGCTCAGCGGCACGGCGCGAAACAAGGCATCAGCCCTCAGCACGGGAGTTTCCACGCCGTCGACGCGAGCGCGCCAGCCCGGGTACCACACCTCACGCTGCAGCAGATAGCCGGCCTGACTCAGCGATACCCGCGCGGCAAAACGCTCGGCACTCACGACGTCGGGCGCAATGCTTTGCGCGGCCGCCCGCGGCGAAACAGACGAAGCGTCGCCTTCGAGCACCACTTCGCGCGTCGAGTCGAAGTCCGGCGCCGAGATGCGAGCCAGTGCCGCGGCCTCGTCGGCGGCGCGCGTCGCCCCAAACACCACCAGCGACAACGGCACGGGGTTGGGGCGCGCAAACAGCCGAAGGTCGCCGAAGTCAACCATCTGCAGGTCTGGTCGGCCCGGCGTTTCGGCGTTGGCGACCAGATAGCGCACACCCAGCAGGTCAAGCTGGCGGTCGGGCGGCAGGCTGTCGAGGCGCGTCAACAGCACTCCGTCGGGCCGCGGTGATTGCACCAGCGTGCCGCTCAGGTGCAGCCAGCGCAGCAGTGGCAACACGCCGCCGTCGTACCCGTCGGCAGTGTTCAGTCCGTATTGCAGGGGAACGTTTGGCGTGAGCGTGTCGTGCCACTTCTGGGCAACCAACACCGACTCAACCACTGGCTCGGGCAGCGACGTGAGTCCCGCGCGCACCTCGTCTTCCGCGGCGGGCACATACTCGGGCCGCGCCAGGCTGAGCAGGCGCTCCTGGTCAGTGACGCCGTGCGCGCGGAGCCAGTCGACCGTCTCGCCCTGGGTGAACGCCGGCGGAGGAGCCTGGCGGGCAGGCGATGCTTCGGCGGCGGCCCACAGCTCCGTCCCCGTCATGGCGACCAGCATTCCGAGCGCCAGAAGCGGTCGGCCGACGTGGGGTAGCGCTCCGATCGCCAGCGTCGCGGCCGTGATCGCCAGGAACATGAACGGCGTCCGCCGCTGCGCGAACGGCTCGCCTTCCTGTTGCTGCCAGGCAAGGCCCACCACCAGGACCACCACGACCAGAGACAGGCGCGCCCACAACCGCCCGTCGCGCACTCGGACGACGGCGCCGCGTCCGATCCAGTCCGCGCCCAGTGCGGCCAGGCACGCCACGCCGAACTCCCACAAGAGCAGCCAGCGCGCAGGCACGCGAAACGTGTCAAAGCCGGGCACTGACGAAAAGACGAGCGGATACAGGCCGTTGTTCTCGCCCAGCGCCAGGAAGACGCCGAGGAAGCTGACCAGGAACCCGAACAGCACCGGCCGCCCGCGACCACCCATAATCGCCAGCAGCCCAAGGGCCACGGGTGTTACGCCCGCATAGCCGAGGTACTCGGTATACGGCACGTTGATCCAGTACGGCGGTAGTAGCGCACGCACAGCCAGGTAGGACGGCAACGAGCCAGCGACGGCATCGCGCCAGTTGACGCCCTCGCCTCGAATCGACAGCGGCGCCAGCTCGAGCGTCGGCATCAGCTGGGCAGCCGAAAGCCCGCCGCCCAGGGCGCACATGCCAGCACCGCCGATCGCGCACCAGACGAGATTGCGCGGACTGCGCCACGGCGCGCCAACTACGCCGAAGATCCCCAGCACGATCAGCGTCATGTACGTTTCTTGCGGATGTCCGGCCAGCAGCTCCATTGCCAGCGCCAACGCGCCGAGCGCGAGCCAGTACACCTTTTGCGATCTGGCGAAACGGTCGTAGGCCAGCAGCACCGCTGGTAGCCAGGCCGCGGCACTGATCTGGTTCAGATGCCCGACCTGGCCCACGGCGAAGCCGCCAAACGCGTATGCCAGTCCGCCCACCGCCGCGGCGAGGGGCAGCACGCCGAAGGCGTGCCTCACCAACAGGTACGTGAAGAAGGCCGCCAGAAACGCGTGCAGCACGAGCTGCGCCGAGTAGACCGCCTGCACCGGCCCCAGCACGAACAGCCACGAGGGCGGATACAGCACCGCCGTCTGCGGATTCGCCAGAAACGGCGCACCCAGGAAGAGGTCGGGGTCCCAGAGCGGGATATGTCCCTCGAGGAGCGAGCGCGCCAGGAACACGCGCTGCGGGTAGAAGTAGACGAACGCGTCGTAGTCGACCAGGACCCGACCCAGGAAGACGAGCGGGTAATAAAAGATGAGCGAGGCCGCCAACAGCCCAATCGCCGCGGACGCGTCTGGCGCCAGCGACCACCTCAGCGGCACGCTGCGCCGCCACCTGAGCATCCTGACCCGCGGCGCCGCCGTCGTCGCGGTCACGGCCAGCCGGTTATCCACCAAACGCCGCCACGGCTCCCCGACATCGCCGAGAGCGCGTCGTCATGGCAGGAGGCGATAGCGGAGCAGCGTGAAGAGGACGACGAAGCCGTCCTTCCAGGAGATCTTCTTGCCCTCGTTGAACTCGCGCCCGGCGTACGAGATCGGCACCTCGTAGATGCGATAGCCCATCTTCAGCATGCGCGCGGTGATCTCGGGGTCGAAACCCCAGCGAGGCTCGCGCAGCCTCAAGCGCCGGGCAATATCGATGGTGAAGACCTTGTAGCAGGTCTCCATATCGGTGAGCGTCGTGTCGAACAGCGCGTTGCAGAGCAGCGTCAGAAACTGATTGCCGAGCGAATGCCAGAAGTACATCGCGCGGTGCTCGCCGATGAACCGCGAGCCGTAGACGACGTGGGCCTTGCCCGTCTGAATCGGCCGCAGCAACACCGGGTAATCGGCCGGGTCGTATTCGAGATCGGCGTCCTGAATGATCACCACGTCACCGCTGGCGCACCTCAGCCCCTCCTGGACCGAGGCGCCTTTGCCGCCGTTACGTTGGCGCAAGCGCAAGGTGATATCGCCGCACTCGCGCGCGCGCTTCTGGAGAAGCTCACGCGTCCCATCCGTCGAGCAATCGTCGACGACGATGACCTCCTTATCGACCGGCACCGCGTGAATGCGGTCGATCAGCTCAATGACCGTCTGGCGCTCGTTGAAGCACGGAATGACGATCGAAGCTCGGAGGGTGATGGGCGTGAGGGCATACAGGGGCAGTGCTGGGGTGTTGCTCACTGGGTGCCGGGTAGAAAGATCCGATAGTTAGCGCCGTTGACGTGGACGCTGCGATCCAGAAAGTAGAACTCACCGATCGCGGTGAGCACCGGTTCTGGGTACAACTCTGCGTCCAGTACGACGATAGCGTACTTGTGCGCCCGCAGGTCATTCACCATCGGACCGGCATCCCAGAGACCTGCGTGGTACAGGTTGCGCAGGTGAGTCGCGTTACCGATGAGCGGCAGGCCGGCGACCACCGCGAAGCTGGGGTCCTCGGACAAAGCCGGGCCGTTCGCGCCACGGATCTCCGCCGTGATCATCTGCGCCGCCTGCTGGTCTTCGAGCGTCGGCGCGCGTCCCAGGAACGGGCTTTGTGGGCCTCGATCGGGCAGCCAGGGCAAGACACCGCTCAGGCCGGCGTGCGACAGCAATAGAGCCTGGATGAACAGGGCCGCGCCGAGGCCAACGCGCAGTCTGGCCGGCGGCGCGGAGTCGAGGAAGCGGGCCAGCCAGACCGCCGACAACACGCTGGTCGAGGCGATCGCGCCAAGAAAGTACGACTCACCGGCGCCCCATTTCGCGACGCCGAGGGTCGCAACGCTCGACGCGAGGGCGTACAGCCCCCACGGCGACCAGCAGCGGCGGCGGAGCATCCACACACCTTCGGCCGCGGCCATCGCCAGCAACACGCAGTGCAGTAGCGAGAAATTCGCCAGGTACGCGGCGAGCTGGCCAATATCGAAGGGGTTCGCGTTGCCCACCACCACGTTGAGCCAGAAAGCGCCATGCGTCAGCAGCATCAGCAAACCAACCCCGAGCGTGCCAGCCGCGGTTACGATCGCGGCGCCGAGCAGGCCCAGACGCGGGCGCCGAAGCAGCACGGCCAGCACGCCGGCCAGCACCGCGTCGACTGCCGTGGGTTTGGCGAAGAGCGCTGCGACGAGCAACAGACTGCCAAGCACAACTCGCCGCCGCGTGGGTGTCTCGAGCAGCGTGAGCCCGGCGACCGCCGCCAGCAGCGCCAGACCGTTAACGCGCGCCAGCGGCGTCGTATGAAAGACATACGGAGAAGCCAGGAAGAAACCGGCTGCGAGCAGGCCCGCTAGCGACCGCCCCGACAGGCGCTGCGCCGCGACCGCGAGCACGCCAGCCGCCGCGACCGCCGAGACGGTCGATACCAGTCGAGCCGCGGCGAGTCCAGGCCCAAGCCACGCCATCGGTATCGAGACGAGATAGCTCCACAGCGGCGGGTAGTTCGACGAGTAATACGGAAACGCAGCGTTATCGGTATACGGCAGCTGGCCGAGGTTGATGAGCCAGCCACTCCACGCGTCGTAGCCTTCGCCCTGATCGAGATCGAACGGGAAAGCCGCGAGCTGAAGGGCAAACTGCGCATAGGCCAGCGCGTAGACCACCAGCAGCAGCAGCGTCGGCCACAGCTCGATCGCCTCGAAGCTGACGTGCACGAACGCCAGTCGAGCTGGCCGCACGTGCACGTGCCTAACGCGCTGCATCGGGCCTAACGCGCTGCATCGGGCTGCCCCTTCAGGCTCACCAACGAACAGCAGCGCGGGCGGCAACAGTTCAAAACAGTGGCAGCTGATCCAGTGACGCCGCCGTGACCTCGGCCGCGGCGGCTTGTGCGGCCGCCGCCGCGCGCTTCTTTTTCACCTCCGCCAGGAGCACCGGGATCTTGCGGAAGTCCTCCTCGTACGCGCGCCGCACCTCCAGCGTGGGCGTCCTGAGAATGGCGGCCGGGTGATACATCGCCAGACAGGTGATCCCGTTCCACTCGCGTGTGCGCCCGTGCAGCTCGCGCATCGACCCTGGTCCGACGAAGCGCGCCATGGAATAGCGGCCCAGCGTGACAATCAGGCTGGGGTCGAGCACGGCGATCTGTCGCTGGGTGTAGACGTCGCACGTCTCGACCTCGTTGGGCAGCGGATCACGATTGCCGGGCGGACGACACCGCACCACGTTGGTAATGAACACATCCTCGCGGCGCATGCCGATCAGGCGCAGCATCTCGGTCAGCAATTGCCCCGCCGCGCCGACGAATGGACGGCCTTGCTGGTCCTCGTGAAAGCCCGGCCCTTCGCCGATGAACATGATCTCGGCAGTCCGGCTGCCCTCGCCAGGCACGCCGCGCGTACGCGTCTGGCCCAACTTGCACAG
>VBGG01000439.1 GCA_005883405.1 Chloroflexota bacterium
ACGACGGTGGTTTCGATCCTGAATGGGTGGCGCGTAGCGTCTTCACCGTTCTGGCAATGCGTGTCAGCGACGGCGAGATTGAGGACGTCAAGCACCTGTTACCTGAAAAATTGCGGTATCTGTGGCCCGAAACATGATGCGCCGGAGGGCTTTACGATCATGATCGCGAACGGCGAGCTCGAGGAACGGTGTCCACGGTGCCTCCTTCCAAGGAGCGAGTGGACCGGCAATGGTGACGGCGTTGCCAGGATCGACCAACTGTACTGCTGCCAAGGCTGCGCCGACGACACCGGCTGTTCGTGCCTGGAGGCCGGGCCGGCTGCATAGTGGCCATAATTTGGTGCGGCGGCAACCATGACAAGCTCCGCAATTGACTATGTCCTGTTAGCAGGTAACTCCTACGTTCGACATGCTTGCCACACTGGATCGAGAAGGCATTCGCCACGCGGGCGCGGGCCATGACCGATGCCGACTAGCGCCGCATGCCCCGCAGCGCAGGCACGACCAGCACCAGGGCGACACCAGCGAAGAGGCTCACGATCAGGGGAAGTTCCATGCTGCTTTCGTCCCGCGCAAGCGCTTTGGATTTCGATTCGAGATGTTCACGGATGGGATGACAGGCACTCCTACACTCCGACCGGGTACGTCTCGGGTAGCTCACCGCGCTCCCACCGTGCCGTGCGCTCGAGTGGTTCGACCGCACGTGTCTGGTCGAAGTGGATGACAGCATCGAACTGGTCTGGCAGTCGCGCGTAGAAGTAGTGGCTGATCCGCTCGCTTTCCGGGCGGTAGATCACGCCGATTGCGCGTTCCAGCTGGGGCTCGCTGAGATACTTGGATGCTGTCTCGCTGGCGCGCAGGGGGAGCAGAAACTGGGCTACCCCCGTTTCGTGGAAGAGAGCCTCGCAGCTGCCCGGCAGGGCCGGTCGTACCTGCTTGCGATCTGCTGGAGCGTCCCAGTCGTTGGCTGCAGTCACCGTGCCTGCATATGTGGTGAAACCAACCAGAACGGCGTCGCGACCGTAGCGCTCGCGTACGAGCTGTCCGACATTCAGCTCGCCGCGCGTACGCATTTCCGTCGCCCGTGCATCGCCCAGGTGAGAGTTGTGCTCCCACACGACGATCTTTGCCGGCTGCCCGACTCGGCTGAGATGAGCATGAAGCGCCTCAAGCGTCTGGAACATGTAGCGGTCACGCAGGTTCCAGGAGGACACGCGCCCGCCGAACATGGTGCGGTAGTACTGCTCCGCATTCTTGATCAGCCGCGCATTCTGCTCGGCGAAAAACAGCTCGTCCTCGGCTACGCGTCCGTCCATGCGCGCGTATTCGCTAGCCTTGCGCTGCAGCTCGATCAGCTGTTCGAGCACCTCCCGCTCGCATGATTGAGTAAGTCCGAAACCCGCGGCGTAGCCGTACGCCTGAGCATCCTCGCCGAAGTCGTCGAAGCAGCTGTATCGATAGCGGGCACGCCGGGCTGCCTCAGGATCGACTTTGTCGAGGTACTCCAGCACGGCCTGAATGGAGTGATTGAGGCTGTACAGGTCGAGCCCATAGAAGCCGACCTTTCGCTCATAACCAGTTACCCGGTCGTTGTGCTCGCGTAGCCAGCCGACAAAGTCGAGCACGTCGGCGTTGCGCCACATCCAGGTCGGGAATCGGAGGAAATCGCCGAGCGCTTCGTTTGCCGTCACATCCTCACTCATCCCTCGCACGAAGCGGTTGACGCGGTAGGCGTCGGGCCAATCGGCCTCAACGGCTACGGCGGTGAAGCCTCTTTCTTCGATCAATCGGCGCGTGATCTCGGCTCGTGCGCGGTAGAACTCGTGCGTGCCATGTGACGCCTCGCCCAGCAGCATGAAGCGGGCGTCGCCGACGAGGTCGAGCAACGGGTCGTAATCGTCCGCGGCGCCGCTCAACGTGAACGCCGCATCTCGAATGGCGGAAAGCGTCGGATTGGATGTCATTGGCATTGCACCTGGACATTCGAGATCTGAAGGCTACGCCGCCGCATGCGCCGGCTCCGGTCGGGTGGCGGTTTCCAGAAGAACGCGCACCTCCTCGTCCGTGGTCTGGGAGAAGTCCTGGTACCACAGGCCCACCGAGTAGAAGGGCTCCGGAGTAACCAGGCACACGACCTCGTCAGCCTCGCCACGCAGATCCTGGCACGTCTCCGGTGACGCAACCGGCACCGCCACCACCACGCGCGCCGGGTGCTGCTGCTTCAGCGCTGCCACCGCTGCGCGCATCGTCGAGCCGGTGGCCAAACCATCATCGACCAGGATCACGATCTTGTCGCGTGCGTCCGGTGAGGGGCGGAGTCCGCGATAGGCCCGTTCGCGCCGCTCCAGCTCTCGCTGTTCGCGCT
>VBGG01000438.1:0-8608 GCA_005883405.1 Chloroflexota bacterium
CTCCTCAGGATGACATTTCGCGGGTGAACGCTTCGAGGCTCACCAGCAGGTCAGGTGTACTTCGAATAGATCGCCTCGATTTTTTGCGTTCCCCATTCGACCGCGCCGTTGATGTCGCCGTCGTTGACCGCGCGGGCAACCATCAGCGGGATGATCCAGTTCGACTCGACTTCGCCCGCCGCGGCGGTCGGCGGTCCAGGGTAGCCGACGGCGTGAATCACCTGGTCGAAGTCCTGCAGGACGTTCAGCTTCGCCTCTTCCCCGAGAATCGCCATCGGCTTCTTGCGCAGGTCCTTCAGCACTGGCTGGTTGTAGCCCTGGCTGGCCTTGATACCTTCGGGCAGGATGGCGTAGTAGTCGAGCAACAACGCCTTGGCGGCGGGCACGCTACCAGCCCACTTGGCGATCCCCCAGGAATTCGCGGTGACCGACGTCATCCGACCCTTCGGCCCGGCTGGCGTGTTCGAGACAAAGATCTTCTCAGCCAGATCTGGCGTATCGTGCTCAATTGTTCGGAGCGCGCTGATCGGGTTCTGGATCCACGAGCCGCGACCGCTCGCGAGCAGGAGGTTGTTGCCCGTGTCGTCCCACGACAACACCTCGTTGGTCATCGTCTTGTTGTAGAGCTCGATGGCGTAGGTCAGCATCTGGCGCGTCTCGGGCGAATCCAGCGCCACGGTTTTGCCGTCGGCAGCGACCACTGAGCCACCGTGCGACCACAGGACGCCAGTCCAGGTGTTGTTGGCGTCGTTCGACTTCTGGTTGATGGCGATGCCGATCGGGTTGCCCTTGCTCTTGAGCAGTGTGCCGGCCTTCATCAGGTCGTCCCACGTGTCGACTGGCGCCAGGCCATTCGCGTCGAATATGTCCTTGCGGTAGAGCGCCGGGAAGTCGATGAAATATTCGGGAACGGCGTGCCAGGCCCCCTCGAGGAAACCCAGTGTTTCGGCGAAGGGGATCCAGCCGCCGCGCGCTTCGCCGATCTGCTTGGTCAGGTCGCTGACGTCGACCATCACGTTGTAATACAAGATCGGCTCGCCATTTCGGGTCAGCTTGTACAGGTCGTGCCCGCCACCAGCGGCGACTTCCGCGGCGTTCTTCGCGGCCAGGTCCGACGACAGAATGTGATCTGCCTGCACCTCGACGTTGTTCTTGGTGCCCCAGTCCTTCGCCCATTGGTCAAACCAGGTGTCGTACGCGGGCACGAAGTGCGACGACATCAGGAGTTTGAGCGTTCCGACGTTGGCGAAGCCGCCCGGCCCGGCCTGAGGCGCCGCGGCGCCGGCCGGTTGCGGCGCGGTGGTTGCCGCCGGCGCGGGTGCGCTCGGTGGCGCGCTGGCCGGCTGGCCGCACGCGGCGAGCAGCGAGCCAACGGTTACTGCCAATCCGCCCTGGGCCGCTGCTATAAGAAAATGCCGCCTGTTGATGATCCGGGTACGATTGGGGCTATCGAGCGTCATTGCGAGCCACCTCCCCCGATATCCAAACGCTAGTTCGGCGCGCGACAGCGGTCAAGAGGCGCTTCGATCGCATCTTAGTAGACTCGGGCGTCGAGGGGTTGTAGCCTCGACCCCACGCGCGATGGTGCAGGCGGGGCGCGGCGTAGCGCTCGCGGAGGCAGTCACCTGATGAGGTCCGCTGTCCGGGCCAATATCGTGCTGGTCGTCATCGCGCTCGTCGCGCTGGGCGTGCCCTTCATCGCAAGCGGTTTCCAAACGCTGGAGGTCGCGTATGCGCTGATCTTCGCGATCGCCATCCTGGGTCTGAATGTGCTTACCGGATTCTCCGGCCAGATCTCACTCGGACACGGCGCATTCCTGGCGATCGGCGCATTCACGACGGCGATCGGCGTGCACAGCTTGCGCCTGCCGTATGTGGCGACCATTCCTATCGCCGCCCTGGTATGCGGCATTCTCGGGTACGCCATTGGCCTGGCCGCCGGACGCCTGGAGGGCATCTACCTTGGTCTGGCCACCTTCGCCCTCGGCGTGGCGACGCCGGACGTGCTCAAGAAGCAGACCAGCCTGACAGGCGGAGTGAAGGGAATTACCCTTCCGCCGGTCACCTCGCCAGTGGCGGGGCTGAGCGACGACCAGTTCTTCTACCTGTTGTGTCTGGCGATCGCGGCGGCGCTGTTCGTGTTGGCCGCCAATATTCTCGGCGATCGAACTGGGCGGGCCTGGCGCGCGGTCCGCGACGGCGAGCTGGCGGCGGCGGCCTTCGGCGTCAACGTCGGCTACTACAAAACGCTGGCGTTCGCGATCAGCGCTGCGTACGCGGGTGTAGCGGGCTCGCTGTATGGCCTGGCAACCGCCTTTGTCAGCACCGATGCGTTTCCGTTCCAGCTCTCGATTGCGCTGCTCGTTGGCGCGGTGGTGGGTGGCATCGGCACCATCGGCGGCGCGCTGATCGGTGGTCTGCTCACCGAGTTTCTGCCCATCTACGCGCAGCAGCTGTTGTTGCCGCTCAGCAAGGACCTGGCCAACGCCGCACCTGGCGCCGTCCAGGGCATCCTGTTGCTGGTGGTGCTGGGAGTGGCGCGCGGTGGAGTGGCGGGTCTGCTGAGCGATGGGTATCGGCGGGTCCTGGAACGGCGGCCCGCGCGCGCACCCGCCGACACCAGTGCCGAGAGCGCAGTAACCCCAAGTCCCGTTTGAGCCTGAGAGAGGAGTTGTCGATCGTGGGAACACCAAGCGTCCGATTCGCAATCGTTGCCGCGACAAGCCTGGCGCTGGCCGCGTGCTCGAGTGGCGCGCCGAGCGGTGGCGCGCCGAGCGGTGGCGCACCTGCGCCGACTAGCGCGCCTGCCGCGGCCACGGCCGCCCCAGCCGCTGGAGGAGCACTGACTGCAAGTGACGTCGGGGTGACCAGGGACACGATCCTGATCGGCGCCACGGTTCCCCTCAGTGGGCCCGCCGCGGCGTACGGCACGATCGCCAAGGCGTCTGACGCGTACTTCCATTACGCCAACGACAATGGCGGCATCAACGGACGGCAGATCAGCTACAAATACCTCGATGACGCGTACAACCCGGCCCAAACCGTGCCGCTGACCAAGCAGCTCGTCGAGCAAGACCAGGTATTTATTACGTTCGGCGGTCTCGGCACGCAAACCCAGACTTCGGTCCGCGATTACTTGAACGGCAAGAAAGTGCCTCAAGTATTTGTCGCGACGGGAGCGACAACGTTCGCCGCTGAATTCGAGAAATTCCCCTACACGTTCGGTTGGCAGCCAGTCTATCAGGGCGAGTCGCTCATTTACTCGCAGTACATCATGAAGAATACGCCGAATGCCAAGATCGGTGTGATCTATCAGAATGATGACTATGGACAAGATTATCTCGACGGTTTGATCAAGGGGCTGGGCTCGAAAGCGAGCGAAATGATCGTCGACAAGGAGCCCAACGACGTCGGCGCGCCAGATCTGAGCTCGCAGATCCTCAAGTTGAAGAACTCCGGCGCCGATACGCTCTTCGTCTTCGAGACGCCTTCGCCGGCGATCAAATCCCTGGTGGCCGCGTTCCAGGCGGGCTGGCATCCGACGATCTATCTCAACTCGGTTTCCGCGCCGGTGCCGTACGTTCAAGCCGCGCAAAAAGCCGCCGGCGACGAGGCGGCCGTCAACGGCATTTTGAGCGTCGAGTATCTCAAAGATCCCGCCGATTCAGGTCAAGCCAACGATCCTGGCATCCAGCTCTACAAGCAGGTGATGGGCAAGTACTACCCGGAGGGTAAGCTCGAGGATGGCTTCAACGTGTATGGCATGGCCACAGCGTGGAGTCTGGTCGACGTGCTCAAGAAGGCCGGTCCCAATCTCACCCGCCAGGCCGTGGTGGATACGCTCACGAACCTGAACGAAACGGAAAATCCGTTCATGTACACCGGGATTCCGATCAAGAACTCCCCCACCGATCACTATTCGATCACCCAGGAATTCCTGGCCAAATACGACACGAGCGTCAACGACTACAAACCGATCTCCCAGCCGCTCGACGTCCGCGGCCAGATCAAGTTCCCGTAGCCAGATACGGTGTCGGACGCGGCACTTCTCTCGATCCGCGACCTGAGCCTGCGCTTCGGCGGCGTGGCCGCGCTCGATCGCGTCTCGTTCGACATCGCCGCGGGGCAGATCGTCGGGCTGATCGGGCCGAATGGCGCCGGCAAGACCAGCCTGTTCAACTGCGTCAGCCGGCTCTACCAGCCCTCAGCTGGCAGCATGCGCTTCGATCACCACGAGCTGCTGCGATTACGACCTCACCAGGTGATCCGCCTCGGCATCACACGCACCTTCCAGAACGTGGCGTTGTTTTCTCGCATGAGCGTGCTCGACAACGTCCTGGTTGGCGACCATGCCCAGATCGCGTCGGACACCGTGTCGTCCGCGCTGCGACTACCAGTGGCGCGGCACGCCGAACACCGCGCCGTCGAACGGGCACTCCAGTCATTGAGCATCGTCGACCTGCGCGAGCATGCCCACGTCGTGGCCGGCTCGCTGCCATTCGCCGTGCAAAAACGTGTCGAGCTGGCGCGCGCCCTGGTGTCGCGGCCGCGCCTGCTCCTGCTCGACGAGCCGGCAGGCGGGCTGAACCACACCGAGGTGCGCGAGCTGAGCAAGCTCATCAAGCGCATCCAGGCCGTGTACCAGCTGACGGTCTTGCTGGTCGAACATCACATGAACCTGGTGATGAGCATTTCGCACCAGGTCGTGGTGCTCAGCTTCGGCCGCAAGATCGCCGAAGGCGAGCCCGACGACGTGCGCAACAACCCGGCCGTGATCGAGGCCTACCTGGGAGCCACCGGTGCCGCTGCTTGACCTGGTCAAGGTGAGCGCGGGCTACGGCCATCGGCGCGTGCTTCACGGGGTGGACCTCTGCGTCGAGGAAGGCGAGATCGTCGCGATCCTGGGCGCCAACGGCGCGGGCAAGACCACCACGTTGCGCGCGATTTCGGGCGCCATCCATCGCGCTGGACAGATCACTTTCCTGGGCAGGTCGTTGCTGGGCAGCAGCGCATCTGACGCCGCCCGACTCGGCATCGCCCACGTGCCTGAGGGGCGTGGGACGATGGGTCAGCTGACGGTCGCCGAGAACTTGCAGCTCGGAGCGTATGTCCGCCGCGATCGGGGCATCACGTCCGACCTGGAGCGCGTGTTTACGTATTTCCCGGTGTTGCGGGAACGGCGGCGCCAGTACGCGGGCACCTTGAGCGGTGGTGAGCAGCAGATGCTGGCCATCGGCCGGGCGGTGATGGCCCGTCCGAAGCTGGTCTTGCTTGACGAGCCGTCGCTGGGCCTGGCGCCACTGGTGGCCAGGCGTATCTTCGAATTGATCGGCACCATCAATCGTGACCTGCGTAGCGCGGTAGTGCTGGTGGAGCAGAACGCCGTGGCCGCGCTCGACATCTCGCATCGCGCCTACGTGCTGGAGTCCGGCCGCGTCGCCGTGAGCGGCGCGAGCACCGAGCTCAAAGCGCACGACGGCGTCCGCCGCTCCTACCTGGGCTATTAGGGGACGGGCCGATGCGCGAGCTCGCGGAACAGGTCATCGCCGGTATCGCCGCGGGCGGGATCTATGCCAGTCTGGCATTGGCGCTGGTGCTCATCTATCGAGCGATGGGCTTGATCAACTTTGCCCAGGGCGAGTTCGCGATGTTCACGGCGTTCATCTGCTGGGCCTTACTGCAGGGGGCGCAGCTGCCCTTCGCCCTGGCTGTGGCGATCGCCGTCGGACTGGGTGCCGCGGGCGCGTTTGCCATCGAACGCCTGATCGTCAGGCCGTTCGAGCGCGGATCGCCCCTGGTCATCATCATCGTCACGCTGGCCCTGTTCGAGATCGTCAACTCGGTGGCAGGTTTCGTCTGGGGCTATTCGCCACGTTCGTTTCCCTCGCCATTTCCGGCCAGGCCAGTGGACATCGGTGGCATCCTGGTGTCGATCCAGGACGCCGCGGTGATCGGCGTCAGCCTGCTGACCCTGATCCTTCTCTACCTGCTGTTCAACAGGACAAAACTCGGCCTGGCGATGCGAGCCGCGGCGCTCTATCCAGAAGTGAGCGAGCTGCTTGGGGTCAGAACCGGCGTCATGCTCGGCCTCGGCTGGGGCCTGGCATCAGCCGTCGGCGCGATCTCGGGCATCCTGGTCGCTCCGCGCATCCTGCTCGAGCCGAACATGATGCAGGGCGTGATCATCTACGCCTTCGCCGCCGCGGTGCTGGGCGGAATCGACAGCCCACTCGGAGCAGTCGTCGGGGGCCTGATGCTGGGAGTCCTGCTGGCGCTGATCGGCGCCTATCTACCGGCGCTGGCCGACTTGCGCCTGGCCCTGTCGCTACTGTTGATCGTGGTGTTGCTGGTGGCCAGGCCATCGGGCCTGTTCGGACGACACCAGGCCCGCCGCGTGTAGCAGGATGAGATCGGAGGAGCTCTAAAGACGTGTACGACTTCAGTCCCTCGGCGGAGCAGGTGCGAGTCGTTGAGCGCGTACGCGCGCTGATGGACGAGCTCGTCTACCCGAACGAATCGCAACTGGTACCCCATCGCGGTCTCCCCCGCGATGTCTTGAAGCCGCTCCAGGCGCGGGTAAAGGTGGAGGGGCTATGGGCCGCCCACCTGCCGGCCGAAGCGGGCGGTCTGGGTATGGGCAACGCCACCCTCGGCCTGGTCAATGAACAGTTGGGCCGCAGCCCGATCGCTCCGCGCGTGTTCGGCACCTCCGCACCCGACACTGGCAACACCGAGATCCTGTGGCTGGCCGGCACGCCGGAGCAGAAACGCACGTACCTGGAGCCACTCGTCGCCGACGAGGTCCGCTCGTGCATCGCCATGACCGAGCCGGAGGTGTCCGGCTCCGACCCGACCCAGATCCGCTCGACGGCCGTGCAGGACGGTGACGCGTGGATCATCAACGGTCACAAGTGGTTCATCACCAACGCCAGCAACGCGGCGTTCGCGATCGTCTTCGCCATCACCGATCCGATGGCAGCGCCGCACCGTCGAGCGAGCATGTTCATCGTCCCAACCGACACGCCTGGCTATCAGCTCGTGCGTGAGGTGCCGGTTATGGGCGAGCACAGCGAGGGTGGCCACTGCGAGCTGCGCTTCGTCAATTGCCGCGTGCCCGCCGAGAACATGCTCGGCGAACGTGGCGGCGGGTTCGCACTCGCCCAGGCCCGCCTCGGACCTGGACGCATCACGCACTGCATGCGCTGGATTGGCGTAGCTCAGCGCGCCTTCGAGCTGATGCTGGGCCGCGCCATGGAGCGCGAGACGCGCGGGCAGAAGTTGGCAGACTTTCAGACCATCCAGAACTGGATCGCCGACTCCGCGGCCGAGCTGCACGGCTTCCGCTTGATGACGCTCCACGCGGCGTGGCTGATGGACCGCGGCGCCGACGCGCGGACCGAGATTTCGATGATCAAGTTCGTCGGCGCGCGCGTGTTGCACGACGTGTTGGATCGCGCCATCCAGGTGCATGGCGCGCTGGGATTCAGTCAGGACTCGCCGCTCGAGGGCTGGTATCGCGAGGCGCGCGCGGCGCGCATTTACGACGGTCCCGACGAGGTCCACCGTATGGTGGTGGCGCGCCAGATCCTGAAGCGCTTCGGGGAGTCGCAGGCGCTCGCCGATCAGACGTCGGACGGTGTCGGCCATCGCGCGGTCGAGGCCGATGCGCTTGCGATGACACCAACAACCTGACCAAGGATGTCCTCGCCTCGTCGATGATTGATACGATTCCAGTTCGCGCCGACGAACGTTTCTCCGTCGCGCGGGTTTCTGAATTCCTCATTGAGAGTGGGCTCGGCGGGTTCGATCCCGAAACGATCGAGGTGGAACAATTCCCAGCAGGCCACTCCAACCTGACGTATCTGCTCCGCTCGGGCGACTGGGAGGCGGTGCTGCGGCGGCCGCCGCTCGGTCCAGTGGCGCCACGGGCGCACGACGTGACGCGCGAGTTCCACATCCTCCAACGCCTCCACCCGAGCTTCCCGCTCGCTCCACAACCATTTGTCCAGTGCGAGGACGTGGAGGTGATCGGCGCGCCGTTCTACGTGATGGAGCGCCGCCGCGGCCTGGTGCTGGATCAGGATTTCCCGCTGGATTGGCAGCCGGATGCCGACCTTCATCGGGCCATCACCGAATCGCTGATTGCTGTGCTGGTGGAGCTGCACGCGGTCGACTGGCGCGCGGCCGGTCTCGACACCATCGGACATCCCGAAGGCTACATGCAGCGCCAGGTCACCGGCTGGATCGATCGCTACGAGCGGGCGCGCACACCCGAAGCTCCAGAAGTCACGCGGCTGGCGGCGTGGCTGTCCGACGGCTTGCCCCAATCCCCTCCGGCGACGGTCATCCACAACGACTACAAGCTGAACAACATGCTGCTCGACCCGCGCGATCCGCGGCGAATCACGGCTGTGCTCGACTGGGAGATGGCCACCGTCGGCGACCCGCTCTCGGACCTCGCGTCGCTGCTCGTCTACTGGACTGGACCGGGCGAGTCCGAGATGATGGGCGGCCTCAAGGCCGTGACTGGCGCGGCAGGCTTTCCCACGCGGCCGGAGATCGCGCAGATGTATGCACAATCGAGTGGTCGCGACGTGGCCTCGCTCGA
>VBGG01000438.1:8631-10870 GCA_005883405.1 Chloroflexota bacterium
AGGCCAGACGCACGACGAACGCTTCGCCGGCCACGGCGCCGTGGCGACCAACTTGCTGCGCCAGGCCGCGAGTGTCGCCGGAGTCCGGTAGTGTGTCGCCGGCCTCTCCGTAGGACTGATGGGTTGGGCTGAAGCGCGGCGAACCACACTTCGCGGGCGGATGCCAACTTGATACTTGTTTGCGGCGGTCGCAAGCGTACGGGCGTACCGAGCGGACGGAGCGCAACGCCTGTGGTCAACTCGGAAGTACCCACGGCAGCACTTCCCGCAAAGAATTTATTGACCCGCCTCGGCTGAGTCAGTACGCTGCAAGCGCTCATCCGGACGGGGGATGGGCTGTCCGCCTGCGCCGTTCTGACGGGGCCTGTGCAGGTGGTGCGCTGCTGCCTGGGTCCCGCAACCACGAGGCACGGAGTGCTTGCCGCACGCCAAGTGCAAGCTGTAGATACTGCTGTCCGCTGGACAGGCCGCGCCGCGGCCCTGGGCCGTATACCGCCACGCCATGTGGCGGTGCTGCTCTCGGCGTACGCCGCGGTGCTCCACAACTGGGTGCTCCCGGAGCACTACCTGGAGTGGTGGGGCTACGGGCTGTACTTTCTGATCGCCACTTCGGCTCAGGCATTCTGCGCCGGCTTGCTGGTGTTCTGGCCGCGGCGATGGGTCTTTCTGGTCGGGATCCTTGGCAACGGCGCCATTCTCCTCCTGTACGCATTCACGCGTACCCTCGGCATTCCCTTCTTCGGACCGGCCGCATGGCAGGTCGAGCGCGTCGGCGCGCTTGACCTCGCTACTGCCGCCGCTGAGGTCGGTCTCGTGGTCGTTCTTGTGCAGCTCCTGCGTCGGGGACCGCCCCGGAGGCCGGCGGTCTCATTCCCTCCAGCCATCCCGCAAGACCGAGGGGAATGTTATGCAACGTTGGACGATGTCCAGACGCAACGTGTTGAAGCTAGGCGCGCTCGGGGCAGGCTCGTTGCTCCTGCCTATCGCACGCCTGGCCCCGAGCCTGGCGGATAGCGTCGCCTCGAGCCCGACCGTACCGCTTTTCCAGATCGCACTGCCGACTCCGGCCGAATTGACGCCGACTGCCACCACCACGGTGACGACACCGGCGGGCGTCAAGACGTCAGCCGATTTCTACCAGCTGACGGCCAGGGTCGGCGAGGCACAGATACTGCCTGGTTTCAGACCCACCAAAATCTGGGGCTACAACGGGCTGGCTCCGGGACCGCTGTTCCGCGGACAAAGCGGCAAACCGGCCGTCGTGCGGCTCACCAACGCGCTCACCACCGCCGACACGGGCTCGGTTGACCTCGGCCTGTCCACGCACCTGCACGGCGGCAACGTGGACGGCTTCAGCGATGGCCACCCGGTCAACGAGGTGCTGCCTGGCTTCACCAAGGACTATACGTACTTCAACGACCAACCGGCCGTGACCATGTGGTACCACGACCACGGCCTGGACCACACCGCCCGTAACGTCTATCACGGGCTCGCGTCGTTCTACCTGCTGGACGACACACACGAGACCAGTCTGGGCCTGCCCAGCGGCGAGTTCGACGTGCCGCTGGTCATCCAATCCAAGTTCTTCAATGCCGACGGCTCGCTTAACTACCCGCCCGGCGATGATCCTGCGTTGGCGCCCAACCAGGGCATCCTGGGCGACACGATCCTGGTCAACGGAGCAGCCTGGCCGTTCATGAATGTCCAGCGCCGCAAGTATCGCTTCCGCTTGCTGAACGGCTCCGACGGACGCGAGTTCCTGCTTGCTCTCAGCAGCGGCCAGCCGTTCAGTCAGATCGGAACTGAGGGCGGCCTGCAAACCGCGCCCGTACCGCAGCCGAGACTTCTCCATCTATCCTGGCGGCACCAACGTGGTCCTCCAGAACCTGCTGGAGAGTGGCAACCTTGGCAGCGTCATGCAGTTCAGGGTGCAACCAGGAACGGTCACGGATACCAGCCAGGTTCCGAATCAGCTGATGGCCGCGGACCTCCAGGCCAGCTTCAACAACTTGCGCTCGATTGCCAACGATCTGCGCGCACGCGAACAGCGGGGGGCGCCGCCACCTGCCCAGATCGCGCAGTTCCGCTCGTTCCGCTTCGAACGCTCTGGCGGCGGCTTCGCCATCAATGGCAATTTCTTCGATGTGAATGTTGATAACGCCGCGCCACGCGCCGGAAACTTTGAGGTCTGGAACTTCGAGAACGACAGTGGTGGTTGGTTCCATCCGGTCCACCTGCA
>VBGG01000440.1:0-1793 GCA_005883405.1 Chloroflexota bacterium
GCGGAACCCGGAAGCGCATCCCGGACCTCCTCGCGGTGCTAGCGATCGCCGCGTGCGCTCTCGTGCTGCACCGCGATGGGCTGTTCGGCGGACCCGCCTTTTACGAGCTGGACACGCGGCTCTTCTACTATCCGCTGGCCCAGTGGGTCGGCCAGCAGCTGCACGCGGGGGTGTTCCCGCTCTGGCTGCCGGACATCCTCACCTGTGCCGAACGTTCCGTGTTCCGCGTTCCGCGTTCCGCGTTTCTATGGAGCGCGCTCGGAGCGTTCGCATTCGGCCAATCGGCCCTGGGCCTCCATGTCCAACCAGTACTCATGATCGCTACTGCGCTTGGGCTCTACTCGGTGTTCAGGGCGCTGCTGCCAACGCGGAACGCCGAACACGGAACCCGGAACGCATATGTGCCGCTCATTACGGGCGCCTTGATCGTCGCCGGCGGCCTGGCGCTGGCTGCCGTGCAGTGGCTGCCGCTCGGTGAATGGGCACTGGTCTCCTCCCGTCGAAATGGCGTCGAATACGAGTTCGCCAGCGCCTTCGGTCTGGCGCCCGAGAACCTGCCGACCCTGCTCTTCCCGTTCTTCTTCCGCCTGCCCGACGCGACTACCTGGTGGACGCTATGGCAGCAGTGGGAGACGGAGCTGTACGTCGGCATTCCGACGCTCGCGCTCGTGCTGGTCGGTATCGTGTTCTCACGTCGCGTCGAGCTGCTGTACTTCGTCGTGCTGGGCCTGTTGTCGCTATGGATTGCCATGGCGCAGTACGCCCCGTTCTTCAACCTGCACGCGCTGTTGTGGTCGATACCGGGCTTCTCGTTCCTGCGGGCGCCCGGGCGATTCACGTACCTGGTGGTCTTCGCCTGCGCTTGCCTGGCGGCGTTCGGCCTGCAAGCCCTGAATCAACGCCGCGTGCGCGCTGTCGTCGCGCTGGTCGGCGCCGTGCCGGGCGTTGCACTGCTCGCGGCTCTTCTGGCGTTGTTGCCCACCTGGCGAAACTGGCTGGCCGCCGACCCGGATCGTGCCCGCGCATTCGTCGAGTCGACGTATCTGGCCGCTCGCGCGCAGTACCCGATCGATCCGCCGCTCGTCGTCGACGGAATGCTGAGCTCGCTGGACGTGACCAACGTGAAAACCGCCTGGTCACTGGTGTTGCTTGCCTTGACCTGCGTGGCGTTCGTGGCCTGGCTCGCGGTTGGAGCGCGTCGTGTCGTCGTGGGCCAGGCCGTGTTTGTCGTTCTCGTGGCCCTCGATCTGCTGGTGTTCGCGTCGGACTTTCATCCGCGCATGCCGCTGGCCAGCCTGGCACCCGCGCTACCCGCCGGCGTATCGGCTGGCGAGCGCGTGCTCATGCGCGACCATTCCGATCTGCCAGCCTTCGAGCCAAACCAGCTGCTTGCCGCCAGCGTCGATACCGCCGAGGGATACAGCTCGCTGCCGTCGCAGCGCTACGTCGAGCTGGAAGCGGCCACCAGCTCGCAGCCGAGGCTGTTCGACCTGTGGAGCGCGCCGGCGATCCTCGAGCCGCCCAACGCGGCCGACCTCCACCAGGTCGATGGCGTTCGCTTCAGGGCTGAGCATCCGCTCGCGGCCAGCTTCGGCGGCTCGCTGCCTGAGACCTTTCGGCTCCCGCGGGACGTCGCGTCGGTGGTCGGCGTCCGCCTGGTCGGCACGCTGAGCTACGCATTCAACGTTCCCCAGGGACAGGTGGTCGCGAACGTGAACGTGGGCAGCTTGACGCTGCCACTGCGCGCGGGCATGGAGCTTTCCGAGCGAGCCTTCGACCGGCCCAGCCTGAAG
>VBGG01000440.1:1959-3083 GCA_005883405.1 Chloroflexota bacterium
CTGACGGAGTAGTCCATTCGCTTGATCTCGGCGATCGCGACGGCATTCAACGCATCAGCGACCTTGTGCTGGGCAACGCGCACGCCCTGCCGCGGGCCTACGTGTTGCCTCGGTCGCAGTCCTTTTCGCCAGCCCGACACCCTGGCCTGACAGCCACGCAGCTCGTCACCAGCCCGGACATCGATCCGCACACCATGCTGCTCGTCGAGAACGACCCCGAGACCCCCGCCGCGCCGAGCGGCTCAGAGCCAGCCGTCGCGGCTGAGCGGATCGAGGACCTGGGACCGAATGCCGTACGGGTGAGCGCCTCCGCCAGCGCACCCAGTTACCTGGTGCTTTCGGACTTCTATCACCGTGGCTGGACCGCGCGAGTGGACGGCCAGCCAGCACGTGTGTTCATCGCGAACGCTCTTTTTCGAGCGGTGGCTCTGGAGCGTGGCGCGCACCAGGTCGACTTCCGCTTCGAACCCATCTCGCACCTGGCGGGCGCCGTGATTTCCGCGGTGAGTCTGCTGCTGGCCCTGGTCGCCATCGCCTGGGGCGCGCTTAGCACTCAGTTTGCTCGGCATTAGCAGCGCCTTAGCACTCATGAGCGGATACTTCGGCAAATGCAGTTCACCGAGCAGCGCCAGAGCCGGCCTGGCATCTCCGCCGTGTTCGCGTCCAGCGATGGCCTGGATCGCGCCGTGCTCGATCTGGTGGCTGTTCTGGACGGCCTGGTGCCTCAGAGCTTCGAGATCATCGTGATTGGCGACGCGGCCAGTACGAGCGAGCTGCGGGCGCGCGCGCCGAGGCTGCCCGTGCGCACGATCGGGGCTGACGACTCCGCGGACCCTGTCTATGACCTGGTGTTTGTCGCGGCCCGCGACGGCCAGTTCGACGTGCGCGAGTTGAACCACCTGCTCGACGCGGTCGAACGCGGCGCCGACGTGGCCGCGGGATATCGGCCAAGGCGGATGGACGCGATCGTGCGCCGTTTGCAGCGCTGGGGCTGCAACGTGGATGTGGATTGCGCGTTTGCGCTCCTGCGGCGTGGCGTGTGGCAGCGCCTGGTCAGTGAGACGAAGAGCTACGTGTGCGCCGAGCTATCGAGCCGGGCGCGCCGACTGGGCTGCGAGGTCGCC
>VBGG01000442.1 GCA_005883405.1 Chloroflexota bacterium
CAGCCGATGCCGTCGATGTCGATGGGGTCGTTGTAGAGGAAGCCGTCGCCGACAACACCGGTTACCAGGACGTAGTGGTCACCGAAGTAGTACGCTCCACCGCGACCAGGCAGCGACCGATAGCGCACCTGGACGATGACGGGATGCCCCTCGCGCACGTGGGCGCGAATGTCGTCAAGGCTCCAGCGCCGCAGACCGCCGGAGTCGTCCCGCAAGTCGATGGCCGTCAGTCCGTTCTTCTCCACCACCTGGGCCAGCGCGGTGATGAGGGTGCCGACGCCATTGCCGTACATATGCTGCGCATCAAGCGCCTCCGCGCGCAGTTGCCGCGGCGGCACCGACACCCCGAACGCATCCAGCGCCATCCCGACAGCGGTGGGTCCGCAATTGGCTTCGGCGAACGGAGTCCCGTCCAGCTGGCTTCGGTACGGCGCGAAGACGTGGAAGATATCCATGGCGGTGTCGGCCGGATAGGCCTGCGGTAGCTGGCGCGTGGCGGGAGCGTGTCCGACGTCCAGATCACCCGCATCCACCCAGCCAGTCATCGCCTGTCGGGTGCGGCCGTCACCCGGGTCGCGCACCTGGATCCGCCCACCACTGAAGCCGCTCAAGCGTTCGAGGCGCGCCCCGCCTGGCAGCTGGTGCAGGTTGGAGCTGCGCGGATCGGCGGACTTGTACAGGTTGGTGACGTGCTGCGCGCTCAGCCAGCCAGCACCCAAAAGCTCGTCGATGTTGTCTGGTAACGGAAGCGGCGGACCGACCACCGCCGCGGCCTGCTCGTCGCCCGCTCCGCCGGCTGACGCCGAGGCGTCGGTAGAAACGGCTGAAGCGAGTGGACGACCGCCAGGCAGAAAGATGTCAGCGCCGGCCTGGATCTGATCGGCGTCTTCCAGCTGGTTGGCGCTGACGACTGCCTGAATCTCCACGCCGTAGCGACCGGCCACGTCCGAAAGGCGATCTCCAGGGCGGACGGTGTACAGCACGCCATCCGCCGGTGGAATGAGCAGATCCTGTCCGACCAGCAGCAGGTCCGGGTCCTGGATGTCGTTGGCCCACAGGATGGTCTCGGGGCGCAGGTTGAACTGCTCGGCGATCTGCCACAGGACTTCGCCAGCCACCACGCTGTGATGGGTCAGGCCCGCGCGCGGCGGCGGCACCGCGGGAGGCGCGGCGATGCCCGCGAAAGGCGACGGCTCGTGCGTTTCGACCGGGGTGGGCTGCGCGCTGGCGACGCTTACCAGGGTGGGCTCGGATGCGCTGGCTGGCGCCTGCGGCGGCACCTCAGCCGGCCTCGTCGGATTCGAGTAGGTGCCGAAGATCCAGATCGCCGCCACCGCCGCCGCCACGCTGAGGGCGATCCCGATGCTGGCCACCAGCCAGAATCGATGTTTGAGGGCAACCGCAACCTGCCCCAGGCGTTGGCGCATCTCGACGCGCCCACTATGCCAGCCCTTCCGCGGATACGCCTAGCCCCCAGGCTGATTTCATGCCTCAACGAGACGAGCTTGAGACAGCAGTCTGCCTGGGAACGCGGCCGCAAACGTGAGCAAGGCCGCGATATCTCGTTGGCCGAGCTCTAGAAGTTCGGCCGACTAGCCGCTTTTCGGCACAAGACGCAGTCGGCCGAACTTGTGTGACAGATTGGCCCTAGGAAGGCGGCAGGCACACAACTTCCTAATCGAGGTATTCGGCCGCCTTCCTAGAAGCTCGGCCAACAAGCCGGTTTTCGGCGCAAGTCGCAGTCGGCCGAGCTTCGATCAACAGATTGGCCTAGAGGGGCGGTCAATGCCAGAAGACCTTTTCGGCTGCCCCTCTAGGGTTGCATCTCGGGAGGCAGGAGCGCGGCGATCTCACGCCGAATCCGCTCGGCGGCGGCTGCCGCATCCGTACCTGGTTCGAAGCGAAACGCGGGTCCGACGCGGACCAGGATCTTCTTCGGTCGCGGCACGTGCGCGCCGGGCGGCAAGGCCTGGTAAGAGCCGCGAATGCCGACGGGCAGGACGGGCACATCCGCGCCAGCAGCGATGCGCGCCAGCACCGGATTGATCGACTGCAGGCGGCCGCTGCGGGTACGCGTTCCCTCGGCGGCCACGGCCAGCACGCCGCCCGCGCGCAGCACGGCGAGCATGTTGCGCACACCCGTCGAGTCGCGCCCCTGACGCTCGACCGGGATGGCGCCCCACTGCTTCAGGAACCAGCTGACCAGCGGCACCTTGAACATCGACGCTTTGACCACGGTCACGGTGTCTGGGAAAGGATCGACCACCATCAGCGCCGGTACGTCGAGCAGGCTCGCATGGTTGAGCACCACGATCGCCGGCCCGCGTGGGGGCAGGTGTTCGGCGCCCTGGAACTCCAGGCCGTGGTACAGCCGCATATAGGGCGCCAGGATGGCTTTGACCAGCCGGCGGGTGAACGGCGTGCGCTTTGCTGGCGCAGGCGTCGACGGGCTGCTGACCAGGGGCGCGCCTCGGCGTGACATCGGCCTGGCCCAAATCTTATTCCCAAAAACAGCCTAGAACAATTGTTGCATTCTCCGAACTTTTGTTCTATGCTCGACTCACGGTGTCGGCCCGCGGCGCCGGTCCAGCGTAGAGGAGCAGGAGTAAGCACATGTTGCGAGTGAGTTTGCTGGGCAATCTGGGCGCGGACCCTGAAGTGCGCTATTCGCAGAAGGGCACGCAGATCACCTCGATTCGTGTGGCGGTCAACCAGGTGCGCACCGGGCCTGATGGCGAGCGACAGGAGAACACGGAATGGTTCCGTATTCGGGTGGCTGGCCGACAGTCTGAGTTCGTACAGCGTCTGACCAAAGGGTCGCGGGTGCTGGTCATCGGTCGTCTGGACATCGGCCACTACCAGAGTCGAGATGGCGAGCCGCGCACCAGCTTCGACGTCTGGGCGGACGAGGTTCAGGCGATGTCGTCCAGGCAGATGGCCGCCGAGGCTGACGTGGCGATGGATGCCGACGGCGACGGGCCCGAGCTGGCCAGGGCCGGCGTCTCGAGCATCGGCCCTGCCGCGAACGCCAATGGCCGAGGTGCACGCGCAGGCGCCCGCGGCGAGGCGACAAGCGGTGGCGGTCCGAGCGACGACCTGGAGGACCTGCCGTTTTGACCCACCACCCGAGAAGTCCTCAGAAAGGAGGTCCCCGGCGGGAAGCGATCAGTTCAAGCTGAAGCAGGTGACGGGGCAGGCGAGCTCGCCCGGGCCCTGGGGCTGGGGCACGTGCTCGTAGCAGCAGCCGGCCAGCGCCATCGGGCTGTGCCGCTGAGCGGTGGCGTCGCGACCGCACTCGCGGCAATGAATCGCTTCGAGCAGTGGCGGACAGAGGGCCCAGCCGTCGCTGCCGATGCTTACCGGTCCTGTTGGATCAGCCATATGTACGCGGCCGCATTCTAACAACGCTGCACCTTTACAAAAAGAATCAGATCTGCTAAGTGGCCTTCGGTGGCGTTTTGACGGCGCGCTGGCGTTCCTCGCCGCACGTCGTGGCGTGCGCAGCGAGCGACGCTATGGATCGCCGCCGAGCGCGAGGGCATGCTGAGCAGCCAGCGCTGGGCGTCTAGAGGCCCAGGAGGTCTGGCACCTCGCCGAGCGCGTTGGCGGTGGCCCACGGCAGAACGCCGCGCGCCGCCAGGTCGGCCAGGTTGGCGCGAAAGGCAACGAACCTGGCGCCGACACCCGCGCGCTCGGCGGCCAGACCGTCGATGTACGAATCGCCGACGACCGCGATCAGGCCGCGGCCGAGTTCCTTATGGGCTTTGGCCACACCGGCACCGGATGGCTTGAGCGCTGGCACACGCTCGCGTGCGAGCACCAGGTCCAGCGGTGCGCGCAGGTCGAAGCGCTCGAGGGCGGCTTCGGCTGAACCGACGGAGTTGTTGGTCAGTACGGCCAACCGCACGCCGGCGTCGCGCAGCCGATCCAGCGTCTCGCGGGCGTCCTCTTCGACCGTGCCGTGCAGCATGCCTTCGCGTTCGAAGCGGTCCACCACCTGCCACAGCTCGGCGGCCAGTCGCGGATCGTGTCCGGCGGCCAGCTCGAGCCACTCGGGGATGGCGTGCACGCGCGGGTTTGGCGGCGGCTCGGTGAGCGCGCCGACCTCGAGCAGGCGCGCGATGATGGCCTGGCGGATACCCAGGAAGTCGATGCGCGAGTGGACCAGCGTATTGTCCAGGTCAAAGACGACGATGGATCCCGTGGAGCGAAGCGGAACGTCGGTACGTTGCAGGCTGCTCAGGGTATGCGGGTGGCGCCGAACCAGTGGCTGGTCCAGTACGGCGTGCCCAGGCTGGAGATGGTCACGCCGGCGCCCTCATCGGCCGCGGAGACGAACCGCCCGTTGCCGATGTAGACGCCGTTGTGGCTGAGGCCGGGGGTGTAGGTGTTCTGGAAGAAAACCAGGTCGCCCGGCTTCAGCTCGTCGCGCGCGGGGTGTGAACCGCTGGTGTACGCGCCGAGCAAGCCGCGACTGATGGGCTTGCCTGCCTGGCGGGCGGCATACCAGACGAAGCCCGAGCGATCGAAACCGCTCGGGCTCGAGCCGCCCCAGGCGTACGGCGCGCCGAGGAGCTTGAGCGCGGCGCCGGCCAGGCCCTCGGTCGGCGCTCCCGACGGGGGCGCCACGACGGCGACCGGTGCGGTCGCCTTCACCGCGGCGCCCTGACCCTGGCCCGGGCCAGCGGGCGCCGGAGCAGGTGCGCTGGTATGCGCGGCGGCGGCGTTCTGGCGCTGGGCCGGTGTCGTGGGGACCGTGGCTGCCGCGGCCGGAGCCACCGACTTGTCGGGGCTCGGCGCCGCGGCGGCCGCCACGGACGGCGCAGCGGCGGCGGCGGCGACCATCGGCACGGCCGGCACCGGGACCAGCACCACCTGTCCGACGCGGATCAGCGCCGGGTCGTCCA
>VBGG01000068.1 GCA_005883405.1 Chloroflexota bacterium
CTGCAGCGCCGCCAGATTGGAGGTGATCAGCGAGCAGCGTCCGTCCTGGCACTGCGTGTACATCACATTGATGATGGCGCTGTTGCCCTGCAGCAGGTCGTCATAGAAGCGGACCTCGTCGCCCTCGTGCGTACGCATACGCACATTCGGGAAGTACTCCGCCCCAAAGCCGCCCAGGCGTGGCTTCGGAGCCGGCCGCGCGGCCGACTGGCCGTTCATCGACCAGGCAAACAACGCCCCGGCCACCGGCGCCGCAAACGCGGATAGCAGGCTGGCCCTTCGGGTCAGTGTCATCGCAATCACCTCTTCCGGTAGACAAGCTGCCGTGAGTCAGCTCACGCCGGGACGATGTCCCACCTGGCCATCATGGCGTGGTCTTCGTGCACCGTGTTGTGACAGTGAATCGGATAGCGCCCGACGAAGTCCCGGAAGCGCAGGAACAACTTCACCTGGTCGTCGGGCCCCAGCCTCGCCACGTCTTTGCGCCCTCGCTCTATCGCCGACGGCGGGCTTCCGTTGCGGCTCAACATCTGAAACTCTTCGAAATGGATGTGGATCGGGTGCTGCCAATCACCGCCGTCGTTCTGCAGCGTCCAGATCTCGGATGTTCCTTCGGTGTGATTGGCCATGACGACGTTGGGGTCGAACAGGCGATTGTTGACCACCCACTGATCGCCGCTGCTATCGAAGGTGAACGAGCGTGTTTTCGCCGCGCTGAGCTCCGCGGCCGACGGTGCCGGCATGTCATAGAACTTGTACGGCGGGGTTTGCGGGAGGCTGTTGTCGGCGACTGGCGGAAGCACGACGTCAAAGCGAAGCACGAGGTTTCCACGGCCAGCGGGGAGCACCACGCCGGTCGGCCCGCGACCATCGAACTGTTGGGCGCGATTCTCCAGGTAGACGGAGGTACCCGGCTGGATCTTCGAAAAATCGACAACGACGTCAACCCGCTCGGCCACTGCGATCAGCGTGCTGTTGACGGTGACCGACAGTGGCAGCAGGTTGCCGTCGTTGGCGATCTGTTCGAACGGGATGACGCGGCTCAGGTTGTTCAGGTCGGTGAGGAACAGCTGATAGAAGCGTGAGGGTCCGCCATCCAACCAGCGAAAGCGGTACTTGCGCGGATGGACCTGCAGGAATGGCTGGTTCTTGCCGTTGACGGTGAACTTGTCGCCGATGATCCCATCGAAGCTGAACAGGTCGTAGAACAGCTTGCCGTTGGAGTCGAAGACTTTGTCGCTGAAGATCATCGGAATATCGAATTCGCCGCTCGGCAGCCTGAAGCCGGTCGTCTCGTCGCCGGTGTCCTTGTCGTTGAAGACGAGAAAGAATCCGGCGAGTCCCTTGTACACATTCTGCGCGGTGAAATCGACACGATGGTCGTGATACCAGAGCGTGCTGAGCGACTCGCGGGTGTCGCCGAAGGGTGTGAACTGTTTTGAAAAGCCTGCCAGCTGCATCGGGTAGTGCTGGTCGTAGAACAGCTGCGTGCCACCGATCGCCGATGGGAAGAAGTCCATCGGGAAGCCGTCGCTCTCGGAGGGGGTGTGGTTGTTGTGGAGGTGCGTGGTGAGCTGCGGCACGCCGAAACCGGTGTGGTTCTGGGGCAGCTCGTTGTAGGTGCGCACCAGGACCGGTTCCTGGTAGCGGATGTGGTACGTCGGTCCGGGTACCACGCCGTTGTAACCCCAGATGGTTTGCAGCGGCAGGTCCGGGTGGAAGCTGTGTTGCGCCTCTTTGACGCGGACCTGGTACAGCTTCTGTGGTGGGAAGCGCGTCAGCGCCTGGTGCGGACGGGTGCGGCCTTCGCCCGGCAGCGGGTCCACTTGCGGCGGCGGGTTGAGGGCAGCCACAGGCTGCCAGATGGGTGAAATCGGCAGCGGTTCGATCCACGGTCGCGTCGGTGGGCTGGTGGCGGCGAGGGCCACGTCCGCGGTGCGGCTACTCAGGCCCAGCCTGGTGACCAGGTAGCCACTGCTCGACAGCAGGCCCAGCCTGACCATGTCGCGGCGGCTCAGCCCCGCCTGGACGATCTCCTCGCGGTTAGCACGCGCTCTGCGGACCAGCCGGCTTTCCTTGAACCGAAGCAGATACATTGGGGGCCCCCTTCCCAACTCCGCACACCCAATGTCTCCGATCGCGGCCGGCTTCAGGGGGTGAAGTATCTCACCCGTAGCGGGTGAGATACTTCACCCCTCAAAGCTAAAGGAGCGCGGATTCCACCAGCGTCGCGAGGTAGCGCGGGTTGGTTCCGCCGGGCGCCATGCACCACCGCTCGAGTCGCTCGTTGCCGAATCGTACCGCGCCGGTGTGCGAATTGATGTCCGCGTCCTTCACCGGATTGACGTTGATGAAGCCCAGCCGGCGACGCAGCAGCTCGATATCTGCGGGGTCGCCGGTCAGAAACTGCCACCCGGGCCCGACGTGCTGGCGGGCGGCGTACTCCAGCAGCATGCGCGGGGTGTCTTCTAGCGGTTTCAGGCTGATGGAGTACATGAAGATGTCACGCCCCACGCGGTCACCCAGCTCACGCTGCAGCGCCACCAGATTGGAGGTGATCACCCCACAGCGTCCGTCCTGGCACAGCGTGTACATCATGTTGATGATGACGCTCTTGCCCTGCAGCAGGTCGTCATAGAAGCGGACCTCCTCGCCCTCATGCGTGCGCAGGAGCACATTCGGAAAGTATTGCGCTCCGAAGCCGCCGGCCGGCGGCACCTTCGGAGTCGACTTGGTGGCGGACGCTGGCCCATTGGTCGACCAGGCAAACAACGCACCGGCGGCCGGCGCCGCAAACAACGACATGAGACTGGCTCTGCGCGTCAGAGTCATTGCAATCACCTCTTCGGCAGACGAGCTGCCGTCCGCTACGCCGGGACGATGTCCCACCTGGCCATCATGGCGTGGTCTTCGTGCACCGTGTTGTGACAAT
>VBGG01000441.1 GCA_005883405.1 Chloroflexota bacterium
GAAGGGCTCGGCAGCCCGGACGGACTCGATCCCGTGCAGCGCGCGTTCGTCGAGCACGGTGGTCTGCAATGCGGAGTGTGTACGCCCGGCCAGGTGATGGCGGCTCGCGCACTGCTGGACGCTTGTCCGCGGCCGACCATCGAGCAGGTGAAGGAGTGGATGACCGGCAACCTGTGCCGCTGTACCGGCTACTACAAGATCGTCGAGTCGGTGTTAGCGGCCGCGGCCCGAGATAGAGCGAGTGGATGACACTCGCATCCACCCGCGTGACGCGTGAGACGGAGCTGTCCGTCATCGGCAAGCGGATTCCGCGTCCCGACGCACCCGCCAAGACCCGCGGCACGGCGCAGTACGTCGCCGACATCCAGCGAACAGGGCTCCTGCACGCGGCGGTCCTGCGCAGTCCCTACCCGCACGCGCGGATTCGGAGTCTTGACGTCACAGCTGCCCTCGCGCTGCACGGTGTGAAGGCGGTGGTCACCGCGGATGACACGCCCGGCCGAAGCTGGGGCGCTTTCCGCAAAGACCAGCCGGTGCTGGCAAGTGACAAGGTCCGCTACGTGGGCGAGGAGGTCGCCGCGGTAGCAGCGGTGGACGTCGAGACCGCCCGCGAAGCCGTGCTTCTGATCGAGGTGGACTGGGAGGAGCTGTCGGCCGTGTTGTCGATCGACGAGGCGCTTGCTGACGGGGCGGCGCTGGTCCACGACGATGCGCCAGGCAACATCACGTACCACTTCGGGCTCGAGCGCGGTGACGTGGACGCCGGCTTCGCCCGCAGTGACGTGGTCGTCGAGGGCACATGGGAGAGCGCGCGCCAGTTCCACGCCGCGATCGAGACCATCGGCAGTGTGGCCGAGTGGGACCTGAACGACCGACTGACCATCTGGACGAATACCCAGACCCCTTTCCTCTCGCGCGGTCGCTACGCGTGGGCGCTCGGCGTGGCCGAGCGGGACGTGCGGATCATTCAGACGGAGGTGGGCGGCGGTTTCGGCGGCAAGTCGGGTGACGACAACAATCCCGTCGTGTGCGCGCTGCTGGCCCGCAAGGCTGGCCGTGCGGTGCAGCTCATCAACACGCGCGAGGAGGAGTTCCTGGCCGGCAGCCGGCCGCGCATGCCGATGCGCTACTGGGTCCGCCTGGGTGTAGACCGCGACGGGCACGTGCAAGCCAAGGACATCAAGGTCCTGGCCGACAATGGCGCCTACACCGGCAAATCGATCGCGGTGATGGGCGCCGCGAGCGTGCGCCCCGACACGCTTTACCGGTACCCCGCCGTGCGCGCCGATTCGACGCTCGTGTACACGAACCTGGTTCCCACCGGCGCTTTTCGTGGCTTTGGGAGCCCGTCCGCGGATTGGGCCGTCGAGCAGGCCTGGGACATGGCGGCCGACGAGCTCGGCATGGACGTGGTCGAGCTGCTGCGCATGAACGCTGTCGAGTCTGGTGATGTGTCGCTGCACAACCACCGGATCACCAGCTGCGAGCTGAAGCAGTGCATCGATAAAGCCGCTGAGCTGATCGGCTGGCACCACAAACGCGCGCAGCGCACGCCCAATCGGGGGCTGGGCATCGCGTGCAGCGTGCATGTCAGCGGGCGGCGCAGCTTTGGCGACTATGACGGCAGCTCGGCGATGGTTCGGCTCAACGAGGACGGCCGGGCAACGATCATCAGCGGCGAGGGGGAGATCGGCCAGGGAGCCGGCACGGTGCTGCGCCAGATCGCCGCCGAAGAGCTCGGCATTCCCTTCGAGGACGTGGACGTGACGCCGTCGGACACACAGCTAGCGACCCACGCGTTGGGGGCGCTGGCCAGCCGCGTGACGTACGTGGCCGGCAACGCCGTCCTCCGTGCAGCGCGTGCCGCGCGCCAGCAGCTGCTCGAGGCGGCGGCGGTCCAGCTGGAGACGGCCGTCTCGGACCTGGAGGTCCGCGATGGACGGGTGATGGTCAGGGGCGCGCCCGGCGCATTTGGCGGCGGTGTACTTGTGGGCGAGGTCGCCCGCAAGCGGTTGTATCAGCGGGGCGGCGGACCGATCCTCGGCGTGGGGGAATGGGATAACCCCTCGGACTTTCCGGACGAGAGCCGCTATGGCAACGAGTCTGGTGCGTACAACTTCATGGCCGAGGCGGTCGAAGTGGAGGTTGATCCAGAAACCGGGAACGTGCAGGTCCTCGAGCTGGCCGCGGCGGTCGACTGCGGAACCGTGTTGAATCCAACGTTGGCCGAGGGCCAGGTGGAGGGCGCCGTGGCGCAGGGCCTGGGCCTGGCCCAGAGCGAGACCTTCGCCTGGAGTGACGGGCGGCCGCAAAACCCGAATTTCGGCGATTACAAGCTGCCAACGGTCGGCGACATGCCGATCATCCACCTGGCGTTCGCCGAGTCATACGAGCCGAGTGGTCCGTTCGGGGCCAAGGGCGTCGGCGAGATCGCCGTCGACGGCGTGCCGGCCGCGATTGCAAATGCGGTCCATGATGCGGTCGGGGTGCGCATCACCGAGCTGCCGATCACCGCGGAGAAGGTATACCGAGCTATGCGCGAGCGGGAGGCTCAGCGATGACCGGGCCCGTCGCATTCCGGCGGGCGGAGTCGGTCGAGGAGGCTTGCGCCTTGTTGGCGGAGCACGAGGATGCGCGCATCGTGTCGGGCGGAACGGCGCTGGCAATCCTGATGCGGCAGGGACTGGTGCGGCCCGAGCTACTGATCGGCGTGAGACATATTCCGCGTCTGCGCGAGATCGAGCCCGACGGAGTCCTGCGGCTGGGCGCCGGCGTACCGCTTCGCGCGGTGGAGCATCACCCTGCTATTCAGGAACGTTGGCCGCTGGTTGCCGAGACGCTGCGCAAGGTGGCAACGCCGCGCATCCGCAATATGGCCACCATCGGTGGCGGCCTGGCCCACGCCGACCCGGCGCAGGACCCCCCAGCGATGTTCGTGGCGCTGGACGCGCGGGTGCTGGTGGCCAGCACATCGAGTGAGCGGACCATCCCCGCTTCCGAGTTTTTCGTGGACTACTACGAGACGTCGCTGGATGAAGGTGAGCTTGTGGTTGGCGTGGAAGTACCAGCCCTGCCCCGCGGGTCCGCCGGAGTGTTCTTGAAGTACACCCCACGCTCCGTGGAGGACTGCGCAACGGTTTCAGCCGCGGCCGTGGTACGCCTGGATGCGGACGGCGTCTGCCAGGCTGCCCGACTGGTGCTGGGAGCGGTCGGCGTGGTGCCCGTCGTCGTACCGGTGGCCGAGGCGCTGGTCGGCCGGCCAGTTGTCGAGGCGACAGCCCGCGCCGCCGCCGAGCTGGCTCGCCCGCTCGTCGATCCCGTTGAGGACGTGCGCGGCTCGAGCGACTACAAGCGAGACATGGCCGTGGTCTTCGGACGGCGGGCGCTGCTCGCGGCGGCCCAGCGGGCAGCCACCTCTGCCCCGACAAGGAGGTAACCGGAGTTCGTGGAATTCGTCAACACCGCGCGCATTCCGGCGCCACGTGAGCGGGTCTGGGACTTCATGCAGGATCTCAAGTCGGTCGGCCAGTGCGTGCCCGGCGTGGAGAACATGGAGGCGCCAGGGGAGAACCGCTACCACGGCGCGATGCGCATCAAAGTCGGGCCGATTGCGCTGAAGCTCGAGGGTGAGCTTGCGCTCGAGGAGCGCGATGCATCCACCGCTACCACGCGCATGCGCGCGGAAGCCGCCGACAAGCGCGTAGGCGGCTCGGTCCAGGCGCGCGTGACGATGCGGGCGACCGAGGTTTCGCTGTCCGAGACCGAGCTCATGGTGCGGACCGAAGCGGTGGTTCTCGGGCGGCTCGGAGAGTTCGGCCAGCCGGTCATGCGCAAGAAGGCCGACCAGATCATGGCGGAGTTCGCCGCCAACGTCTCGCGTCGCGTCACAGCGAGCTCCGCTCACGAACGGAGCGAATCGCGACGAGCCTGAATCGATGTTTCAGGATCTCCACGTCGTCGACTTCCACGCCCACGTCCCCATCAAAGGCGACGTCCCTGCCTCGACCGGTCAGGCTGAGCGCGACCGCGCCGTCTGGCGTCTGGCCTGGGATTTCCCCGAGCCCGAGCCCGAAGCGCGTGACCAGCCCGTGGAAGCCATCGCCGATCGCTGGCTGGCCGAGCTCGACCGCTACGGCATCGATCGGGTCGGATTTGCCACCGGCGGCGGCAACGACACACCCTGGCCCGCGCGGTCGCGCGCTACCCCGCGCGGTTTATCGGCTTCGCTCACCACAACCCGTTCCGACCCGGGGCCGCGGACAAAATGCGGCGCGCGGTCAACACGCTCGGATTGAGAGGCCTCAAAATCCTGGCGCCCGCGCTCGAGCGGCGGATCGACGATCGCGACCTGTACCCCCCCTGGGAGGCGGTCGAAGAGCTCGGCGTGCCGGTGCAGATCCATTCGGCATGCTCGGCGCCGGGGGTGGCATCTCATGGAACGAACGCGACAATCCAGGCGCACTGGAGCGGGTGGCGCGTCCGACTCGAGCTGGTTCCCGCGTGGGTTTAGCATTCGGTATCTACAGGATCAGATCCGCGCTTGCCGTTTCATGAATTTTCCGAACCAGGCACTGCGCAAATCGAGTCAGCGCGGTCCGAGCGACGGCGACGCGCAGGGGCACTCAGCCACTGACCGGTTGCGAGGAGGCGCCGCGTGCGATCGCGTGCGGGCCAGCTCCACCAGACTCTCAGTCCATCCAGTCGAAGAGGCGGCTCCAATCCGTGGACCCATAGAAGCCGAACCACAGCGGTGGCTGCGTGGTGCTGGTCGCAGCGTTCGTGAGGTCGTCGACGACTAACCGCGCATCCGCGCCATCAGTACGCATGAGCCACAACTGCGCACGCTCATCGGCCAGCCGCACGAAGACGATGTGCGAGCCGTCGGCCGACCATCGCGGCCACTCGTCGCGCTGGTCGGTGTTGGTGAGCTGGCGCTTGGCGGACCCGTCGGCCTGCATCACCCAGATGCGGCGCTGGGCCAGCGCGCGCCGGGCATCGTCGCCGCCGCCCACACCTGGCGCGGCCGGGCCACTGCTGTAAGCGATCCAGCGACCGTCGGGCGACCAGGCCGGGTGAACGTCCGCGCGGGCGGGGTCGGACATGCGGCGCAGGCTCCCGCCGATGGTCGTGACCGCGATCGCCTTGTTCTCCCAAGCCATGCGCAGCCCGCCCTCCACGACGACCAGCCGCGAGCCGTCCGCCGACCACTGGAAGCCATCGCGGTACACGAGCGTCTTGTCGACTACCTGGACAGGCTGTCCGCCTGCCACCGGTACGGCCATGAGCTCGGTGCCATCAGCCAGGAGCGAAGCCGAGAAGCCGGGGTCGGTCCAGTACAGCACGTACTGCGCGTCCGGCGACCAGTCCGCCACCAGGAAACCCTGGTCAGACGGCGCGCCCGCATCCAGCAGCTTCCGCGCCTCGCTGCCGTCGGCCCGCACGACCCACAGGCTTGCCCGACGCTGAGGCGGGTCGCCCCCGGTACCCGGCGCGAGCAGATCGATCCGCGTGTACGCCAGCCAGGCGCCGTCAGGACTCCACGCGCCGAAATCCGCGCTGGGCAAGTCATGGCGGTTCGAGCCGTCGGCGTCGGTGACCACGGCCCCATTGGGCGTGCCGATGGCAAGGCGGTCTGCCACCGGCGACCAGCGGACTTGCCCGATGGGTCCCGAGTCCAGACGATGGGCGCCGCCGGCGTCCGCGCCCACCACCCACAGCTCGCGGCGGCTCTCGCCAGACGTATCCGCGCCGGCAGGGCTGGCCCTGGTGAAGGCGAGCCATTCCCTGGAGGCCGACCAGCGTGGCTGAGCATTGAGCCCGTCGCGGGTGAGCTGGCGCTCCTGGCCATCGGGCAGGTCCTTGACCCAGACGTCACCCGTGCGCAGAAAGGCGATACGCCCGAGCCGTGGTGCCGTCCTGGGTGTGGCGGTAGCCGGTTCGGCGAGCGGAGCGAGTGGAGCAGCCGGCTGCGGTCCTGCCACGGAGGCTGGCAGGCTTCGCACTTCGATCGCGACCAGCCCACCCGGCCAGCGCGCCAGCTCGCGGCCGCTCGGGACCTCGATCAGCCAGCTGCCGCGTTCGTTCGCAGCCTGCGTGTTGGTGTTGCTGGCGAGCAGCGAGCGACCGTCAGGCAACGGCGCGGCGTCGAAGGCGGGCGCCGCCGGCAGCGGCACCTCGGCGATCCGCTGGAGTGTGGTCGTATTGATGACCCACACCACGCTACCGTGGCCGGTGGAGAGCAGATCGGGTCTGCCGGGCGCCGCGCGGAGGAACAGGCGCGTGCCGTCGGCTGACAGGTGCAGCAACTGGTACGGCACGCATGGCGCACACCCGCCGCCCGCGGGCGCCAGTTGCACCCTGCGCGCAACCGTCTGTCGGTCGAGGTCGATCTCCTGCATGGACCCGCCGCGGTCCACGACGAGCAGCCTGCGGCCATCGGTCGTCAGCGCCGACATGCTGCCGACGGCGTCCTCGGTCGTACCGATCTGACGGCCCAGCCTCGGATCGACCAGCCGCACCTGCGAGATGAACGGGCACAGCACCACCAGCCGACCATCGGGTCGCACATGGATCTCCGAGAGGCCGCATGCGCCGGCCGTGAGCGGGATGCGCCGGGTGAATGCGCCCCGGGCCACGTCGTACACGGCGAGGCTGTCCTCACTGTCCGGCTGGCTGCTCATCCGATCGGGCGCCTGCCGCTGGTGGTCCAGGTAGCGCACTGCCTGGACGTAGACTTCCCGACCATCGGGCGAGACGGCCAGCACTCGGGCGTGGCCCATCGGGGTGACCGCGTCGGAGAGCTCGGCACCGCCCAGGCGCCGCAGCGACGGCAGCTCCAGTTCGTGGAGGTACGGACCGTCGAGCAGATACGCCCGCTGCCCGTCCGGCGCGAAGGCCAGAGCACCACCCTGACGGCGGATGTCGGCGAACCGACCCAGCACCTGCCCGGACGGCAGCTCGATGGCCACCAGGCCGCCTCCCTCGGCGCTGGGCGAGCCAAGCGCATAGGCGACAGTCGTGGTGGCGCCGAAGCCGCCGGCGCCAGGTGTGGGCAGAGCGCCGGTCAGTGGTCCGCCGCTCGGCTGCAGTGCGCGGAGCAGCGACGCCATGGCGGCGAGCAGCACCAGTAGAACGATCAGCGCTATCACACGTGCGGCGACCGAGCCCACCCGGCTCAGCCTCTGACGCGGCGTTTTGCTCATGTCCCTCTGACGCGCCCGGGCTCCTGAAGAGCGGTCACGTCACACCTCCAACAGTAGGTAAAACGTGCGGTGGCTCGATATCGTTCCGAACCGAATTCCGCGCTGAATATGCGGGCTCAGGTGGGGGCTCAACTGCGGTCTCGTGGTGCTCGAGCAGCTCGCGCCCGGTCGCCCAATCACCGAGGCGGAGCTGGTCGAGGCCGGTTCTCCTGAGACAGGCGTCCGAGGCTGCGTATGCGCTTCAGATCGATGGGACACCTCCGGCCCAATCGCGCGTGCTCTGTCGCATGGGTCATGGATCTCGAACAGTTGGAGGCGCAGCGCCAGACTCCACAGCTCCGCCTTGCGCTTGACGTCGACCGAACAGGTCAAGCGTGCAGGCCTGGACTGACGATCCCGCCAATCACGCCCCCGTAGTTGTTGAGCCCGGCGGGCCGTCTATCGCCGTGAGTTCCGGCTGCCGACTGACGCTCTTAGCGGCTGGTATGAGGTGGCGTGGAGCGTGCTCAGCCCGGATAAGTCAGCCAGCTACGCACTCGAGACGGTTGCACGCGTGTTGTGGGTCCAACCAGCCGAATCCGGGCCATCGGGCAACGACGCGGCGCAGGTGCCAGGGATGCGGCCAACGTGCTTCCGCAAGTCAATGTCGTCCGACCCAGCGTGCCGTGCCACTACCCACGCCAATGGCTCGTCGGGCGCTGGTGACTCCGCCCCGCCCAACCGCCACGCCAGCGGCCAGGTCGCGGCCGACTGCGAAGCCGTCCCCGATACCCACGCTGCTCCCGCGCCGGCTCCCGACTCCGACGCCTGTCCGACGACGGTGAGCACTGGCGAGCTCGCAGCGTCAGTCGATCGCACGCCTCATCTATGAGGCGGAGGCCCAGATCAGTAGTGGATCGAGACCGTCGTCCCGACGCCGGCGAAACTCCAGATGTACGCTGCGTCGGAGTACGACAGGCCCAGGCATCCGTGCGAGCCCGGGTAGCCCCAGTTGGCGGACCAATAGTTGTAGTGGATCGATTGGCCGGTTGGGAGGAAGTACTGTGTAAAGAGCACGCCGGTCAGGTAGTACCCGCCTGCCGAGCGTCGCGGAATTCCAATCGTCGACGAATCCATCGTCTCGTTCGCCACCCGACGCATGATGCTGAACGTGCCCGTGGGTGTTGCCAGTGGGCCGCGGCCGATGATCACCAGCATCGAGCGCACCGGCGTGCTCCCAGCGTAGGCGGTAAGACGCGCGGGAAGGCTCAGGTTTACATCGATCCAGTTGCCCGCGAAGGTCTGCCGAGGCCTCACTGGAGCGGTTGCCGAGAACGCAGGTGTCGCCGGCGGACTGGGGAACTGGACGGCGCTGACCGGCACGTAATCACCGTCGGCGGTGCGGTACCAGTCCTGACCATCGTCGCCCTGAACCTGAGCAGTCACTTCGATGGCTGCCCCGGCGGGCATGTCAGTGTAGGCCGCGGTGGGATCGGGGGTGGGATAGAAGGCCAGAGGCGTATCCTCCGCTACCCAGCCGTTACGGTCCAGTTCCACCTCGACGGGCGGAGGGTCCGCCTCGGCGTACGGTGAAGGCGCCTCACCAGCGCCCAGCAGCGCGCTGGCTACATAGGCCGTGCCTTTCGTACGCGGGTTGTACACGTATGCCCAGTCGCCCGCGTAACCAAGGACCTGCAAAGGTGCGAGTGGCCGTAGTGTGGCAAAGGCCTCAGCCGCATCATCGGGCTGCGACCGCAACGCGGTCGGTTCGAGCAGAAGGGCCCAGATCGGACTTGCCAGAGGTTCGGTCGCCGGCAGGGTCGGCTCGGATGCCGACTGGGCGTAGGTGGGGACCGTGGCCGCGCTGACCACGAACAGACAGACCAGCAACAGCAGCAGCTGGCGGCGTACCGCTCGACTCGAGTCCGGCCAGTTGAGCATGCCCATGACCTCCCGCGGCAGTAGGCGACCTGATGCAACTCCTGGACCACGCAGCCACCGGTCGGACGGCCGCTTCGCCTGGAACGTCTTCGCTCAGCCCGCCCTGGTCGGACCGACGCGATCGATCCGGATGTGGAGTAGCACGCGGCGCTCGCGCTCCATCGCCCGGCGGTAATCATCCCAGTCCGGGTGCTCTCCAGCGACCATTCGGTAATAGCGGACCAGACCGTTCATTGCCGCGGGAAGGGGCTCAACGGTAGCCGAGCCTTCGGCCTGAACCCACCTGCCGAAAAACTCGTCCTGGAACACGCACACTGAGGCCCGAGGCTCCTGCCGCACATTGGCTGTTTTCATCGCGGTCTCGCGCGTACTGATCACCAGCGAACCATCCTCATCGTCGACACCGACCAGAACGGGAGAGAGCTGAGGTGCGCCGTCTCTCCGGATGGTGGCCAGTACTCCATGGTGGTGCGATCGAATGAAGTCGCGCACGTCGTCGGCAGTAAGAGTCATTGACGCTCAATCTACAGCGAGCCGCGAAAACGAGCACATGGCCGGCGCAGCCCAGCCCGCCGGCTCAGACTTACTCGTACTCGACGACCGCCTCGGGCGGAACGAGTTGGATCCACGTGGTACCGATCGCGTTCAGGCGCACCAGGTTGCCGGCCGTGTCCCAGAAGAAGCTACGGCTCCCGAAATCCGCCTTGGTCCACGTGCCGAGCATTACCGTGCCATCGACAAAGTAGTAGGCTGGGCCTTCGCCAGTCTGCGCCAGATCCAGCCGACCCTCGCGGTCGATCACCGCGTCCGGGATGACCTGGATGACGACGTTACGGGCGGCGAGCTGCTGGCCGGTCAACGCGTCGAGGTGTGGTGCACCGTCCATAACTCGCGGGTACGTGTTGGTGACGGGATCCCAGGTATAGGCCACGTCGTACCAACCACGCGGCGGGTAGCGGATTCGGATGCTCGTGGCTCCGGGCGCCTGGGCCGCAAAGGATGGGTCCTTGAAGACGAGTGGACCCCATGATCCGGGCCCGCCTGGGCCTTTGTCGGCGGCCGCGGCAAAGGCGTCATCCGTGCTGGTGTACGCGTTGTGCGGCCGAAAACGGCGCGGCGACCGCCAGATGCCAGGGTCACCGTAGCTCTCGTTCACATTGCGAATGCCCGTTGCGCGCAGTGCGGCGTAGCCGATCGGGCTGGCGCCGACGTGCACGAGTGTCGCGTTGTACTCAGCCGCGGCGTAGACGAAGTAGTGCCGCGTGCTGCGAACCGGGCCGATGACGTCCGCCTGCGCCCCACCGTCAACATCGGGAGTCAGCATGTAGATAGCCATGAATCGGCTGATACCGCCTTCGGCAAGCGCCTCGTACACCACGTTGGCCCTGTCCAGCCCGGTCTGCGGACGTGCATCGGGATGGTTTTCGACCATCACCGCGAGCGGCCAGACGGTGTGGAAGTACTCATAAGGAAAGACGCCGACCTGCGGCGCGAGCGGCGGATCGATGCGTCGGACCTCGCCCGGACCTATCGTGATCGTGCCGTACCATGGGTAGGAGCCGGTGCGGTCGAGCCGTAGAGCGTGCTCGCCTGGCTCCACGTTCGGGATGCCTACAGGGGAGAGACCCAGGCTGACACCGTCGAAGGTCACGTTGGCGCTGGCGCCAATCGGAAGGATCTCGAGACAGCCGTACGGCGCGTCAGGCGGAGTGACCGCCTGACAGGCTGACGGTGCTTCGCCAGCCGCGTGGCTCGACGGTAGCAGGCACGCCAGGGCTAACAGCGCCAGGACGACAGCCCGGCTGACGGGCCGCATCGAGACGCTACCCGCACCGGCGCTGGCATCACCGTTGCGCGGCTTCGGATCCATCACGGCAGGTTCTTGAAGAATCCCGCCCGCTCGAGCTGCTGCACCCAGGTGCCGTCGACGTACTTGTCGGGCATGCTGCCCCTGGCCTCGGAAACGCTATCGGCCGCGGCGGCGATGGCGTTCTGCAAGCCGGCTGGCGTCACCACCGGTGGCATGCTGAGCTGCTCCCGAAACTCGTCCCAGGTGTCCTGGAGGATGGACTGATCGTCGATCTCCAGGTACTTCTGGTACGCCTTCACCGACAGATCGCGATCCATCTTGAAGCGGGCGACGCCACGCGAGTACGCCCGCGCGAAGCTGAGCATGACGTCGGGATGGGCGGCAGCGTAGTCACGGGTCGAGCCGAACGCCACAGATGGGAACTCGGGACCATCCCTGGCCAGGTTGATGAGCTCGTGGAAGCCCTGGTTACGCGCGCGAGAGATGGTCGGCGGCGAGAGGACACCCGCGTCGACCTGGTGCGCGGCCATGCCCAGCAAGATGTTGGGCGCCGAGTCGAGCGGAATCAGCGCAACGTCGGTATCTGGCTGAAGCTTGAAGATCTGCAGCGCCTGGCGAGCCGCGGTGTCGGTAGACGACCCGGCGCGGGTGATGCCCAGCTTCTTTCCTTTGAGCGCTTGCGGATTCGGGACGTCATCGGATGCCATAACCGAAAACACGAGGTGATTGGTGAGCGACAGGAAGAGTCGGATGTCGGCGCCCTTCGAGTCGGCTTCAATCACCGTCTGGCCGTCCAGCGGGCTGAACTGGGCCTCGCCAGCCAGCATCGCGGCGATCGCTCGGGAGGTAGACGCGATCTTCGTGATCTCAACATCAAGGCCTTCGTCGGCGAAGTAGCCCGCCTCGATGGCGGTCCAGAAAGCTCCGAAGGCGCCCGTCGGAGCGGTGTTTATCACGGTGATGTTCGTCCTGGGCCCGCTGCGCGGAGTAGCCACGGCAGCCGTCGATGCTTGGGTCGGCGCGGCGGCCTGGGTCGGCGGGGCGGAGCTCGTCGGCGCGCACGCCACGATAAGCGCAAAGGTCAGCGCGGCCAATGGCGCCACACAGCTCCGGTCGATCACGCTCGACAAGCCTACGACTCTGAGGCTGTGGTGGCCAAACTCAACAAGCGAGTCGCGCTGGCCGAACGCAAAGCCCTCGTGGGCGGCGTCTGCATCAACACCGGCACGATCCCGAGCAAGACTCTGCGCGAAGCTGCGCTGCACCCGTCGGCTATCGCCTGCGTGGCTTGCACGGCGTGTCCTACACAGTCAATCAGCACATCACGACTGTTGATAGATCACTCCTGCACCAGCGTCGTTACGAAGCGGCGCGTGAGCTCGCGTCCAGGGTACCGTGAATATTGATGAACGTAGACTTCTGGCTTGACCCGATCTGTCTCTGGGCCTGGATCA
>VBGG01000443.1 GCA_005883405.1 Chloroflexota bacterium
AGATGTGCACGCGGATGAAGTCGATCAGCCGATCGCGGATCAGCGGCACGTATTCGGCCTGGTTGACGAACAGCTCGCCCATGGCGATCGGGATCGGCGACTGCTGGCGCAGCGTGCGGAAGTAGTCGACGTCCTCCGGTGCGAACGGATCCTCCAGGAAGAACAGCCGATACGGCTCGAGATCGCGCGCCAGCTGGATGGCCTGGATGGGCGGCACCCGCTCGTGCACGTCGTGCAGCAGCTCGACCTCTTCGCCGAGTCGGCTGCGCAGATGGTCGAAGAGCCTGGGCACCAGTCGGCAGTACGGCCCGGGTTCCCAGGGCTCCTGCTCGACTCTGAGGTGTGCCGGCTGGCCGGCCGGGGACGGTCCCATCGTCGAGCCGTACGTCGAATAGCCTGGCAGCGCCACCTGACAGCGCACGTACCGATAGCCCTGGTCGATAAACTGGCGCGCCCTGTCTTCGACTTCGGCGAAGTCTCGACCTGAGGCGTGCGCGTAGAGCGACGCGGCGTTGCGGGACTTGCCACCCAGCAGCTGATAGACCGGCATGCCCGCCCGCTTGCCCTTGATGTCCCACAGCGCCTGGTCGACGCCTGACAGCGCGTTGTTCAGCACTGGCCCGCTGCGCCAGTAGGAGCTGACGTAGGCGGTCTGGTAGATGTCTTCGATGTCGTCCGCATCGCGCCCCAGCAGAAACGGCTCGAGGTAGCTCTCGATCGCCGTGACCACCGCGAGCGGACGCTGAGTGAAGGTGGCGCAACCCAGACCGTACAGGCCGGGGTCGCTGGTCTCGACTTTGACAACCACCAATCGGATGCCATCGGGCGCGGTGCAAATGGCCTTGACGCGGGTGATCCGCGGCGACATCCGAAAGCTCTTTGCGAGTATAGACCCCGTTCGCTACCATGGGCCGCCGAGGTGGCAGTCGACATCCTGCAGGTCGAGGACCTGCGCGTTTGGTATCAGACGCCGCGCGGTCCAGTGAAGGCCGTGGATGGCGTCAGCTTCGGGGTGCTGCCGGACGAGCGGCTGGGCCTGGTGGGCGAATCCGGCTCGGGCAAGTCGACCATTGCGCTGGCGCTGATGCGCTTGATTCGGCCGCCGGGCACGATCAAGGGCGGCCGCGTACGGCTCGATGGAGTGGACCTGCTCGAAGTCTCGGAGGAGCACATGCGGCGTCTGCGCCTGGCGACGATCGCGCTCGTCGCTCAGGGCGCGATGAATTCGCTCAATCCGGTCGTGCGGGTGCGCGAACAGATCGTCGATGCCATGCGCGATCACGACGAGCGTCTGTCGAAGCAGGCCTCCAATGCGCGTGTCGCCTCGCTGCTCGACCAGGTCGGGTTGCGAGCGGAGGTCGCCGAACGCTTTCCGCACGAGCTGAGTGGCGGGATGAAGCAGCGCGTGTGCATCGCCATCGCGATCTGCCTGCGACCCAAGGTGATCCTTGCCGACGAGCCGACGAGCGCACTCGACGTGGTGGTTCAGCGTCAGGTGATGGAGACGTTGCGGCGAGTCCAGGAGCAGCTTGGCGCATCGGTGGTGCTCGTCGGCCACGACATGGGGCTCATGGCTCAGTTCGTCCACCGTCTGGGGGTGATGTACGCGGGACGCCTGGTCGAGGTCTCGCCCGTTCGCGACATCTTCGCTGAGCCGCTACACCCCTACACGCAACTGCTCATCGCGAGCCTGCCGTCGCTGGAGGAGAAGGGCAAGTTCCAGGGTATCGCGGGCTTGCCGCCGTCACTGCTCGACCGCCCCACGGGCTGCTCGTTCCATCCGCGCTGTCCGTTTGCCATGCCGCGCTGTTCGGTGGAAGACCCGCGGTTGCAGGAAGCTCGCCCCGGGCGCTGGGTCGCCTGTCACCTGTATGACGCGGCGACAACCGAAGCGAACGGTGCGAAGGCAGCCAGCACAGGAGCCAACATAGAAGTGGCATGAGCGCACTGCTCGAAGCACGCGAGGCAACCAAGGTCTTCGGCGGCGGCCTGTTCGACAAGCGCGTCACCGTCGCGCTTGATGACTTTTCGTTCGCCATCGAGAGCGCCCCACCCCGCGTGACCGCGATCGTCGGCGAAAGCGGTAGCGGTAAGACCACGCTCGCCCGCTTGCTGCTTGGCCTGATCACCCCCACCAGCGGTCAGATCCTGTATGAAGGGCACGACCTGCAGAAGCTGGCCGGCCACGATCGACGCACCTTCTTGCGCGACGTCCAGATGATCTTCCAGGACCCGTACGAGGTCTACAACCCGTTCTATCGCGTGGATCACGTCCTGGAGACACCCATTACCGAGTTCAAGCTGGCCGCCTCGCCCGCGGCGCGACGGGCCCTGATCAACGAGTCACTGCGCGCGGTTGGCTTGCGGCCGGAGGAGACGCTCGGTCGCTACCCCCACCAGCTGAGCGGTGGCCAACGCCAGCGGATCATGGTGGCGCGCGCGGTCCTGATGCGGCCACGGCTGATCATCGCCGACGAGCCGGTCTCCATGGTCGACGCGTCGCTACGCGCCACTATTCTCGACAGCTTGCGCCAGCTGAATCAGCAATACGGCATGTCGATCGTGTACATCACGCACGATCTGACGACCGCGTTTCAGATCAGCGACGACATCATCGTGCTGTACCGCGGCGCAGTGGCCGAGGCTGGTGAGGTGGACCTGGTGGTGCGGCACCCGCGGCATCCGTACACGCAGCTGCTGATCAAATCCGTACCCGAGCCGAACCCCGAGCACGCGTGGGGCTCGGTGGAGATTCGTCCCGAGGCGGCCGACCTGGAGGACGGTGCTGCCCAGGTCGAGGTGAGCGGGCCGGTCGGTCTGCTTCCGACGGGCGTTGCCGCCAGCGTGGCGGCGAAGGCGCACGGGGGGCACCTGCTCACCGGCTGTACGTTCGCCGACCGCTGTCCGTACGTGATGCCGATGTGTCACGAGAGCCCGCCACCGTTGTTCCGCATCGATCCGGGCCGCGCGGCGACGTGCTTCCTCTATCGCGACCGGCCCGCGCTGGCATCCGAGGAGCTCAATCAGGTGATGGCCGCTGAGCGCGGCGCCACCGCACGCTGAAACGTCGCCTCACCTGACGGGGATCTGCGGCTCACCATGCGGAGAATCCAAAGGGGTACTCCCTTTTTGCAACCCGCCCGCGAACGAGCGATCGACGCGTCAGCAGCACTACACGCTTCTTCGTAGCCGCGGGTTTGCCCACTCATCGAGGCCGGCTGCCAGGCCAAACAGGCCCATGAACAGCAACACGACGACCACGATGGGTGGCAGGAACCACCACCACATGCCCTGCAGCAGAGCGCCGTAGAAGATGACCCAATAGATGGTCATGCCAATCGTCGGCGAGTCCACCGCGCCCAGCCCCAGCGCTTCCAGACCAAGTGAAGCCAGGATGGCCGCCGCCACCGCGGCGACGAGCGACGCTGCCAGATAGGGCAGCAGGTTAGGCATCAGCTCGAAGAAGATGATCTTCAGGCCGCTGGCGCCCGAAAGTCGCGCCACGTGGACATAAGCGCGTTCGCGCATAGTGAGCACCTGCGCGCGGATCGTGCGTGTGGGCCACAGCCAGGCAAGCGCCGCGATCACCAGCGCCATCTGTTCGATAGTCATCGCCGAGTGAATCGAGATGGCGACGATGATCAGCACGAGAAACGTCGGAATGGTGAGCCCCACGTCGACGACACCGCGCACGATGGCATCCAGCCATCCACCGTAATACGCGCCGGCAAAAGCGAGAACGGTGCCGACCGCCACGCCCAGGAAGCCGGCCATGAGCCCCATCTGGATCGTCTGCGGCGTACCCGCGATCATCACCGCCAGGAGGTCGCGGCCCTGGCTGTCCGTTCCCAGCGGGAACTCCGCGGACGGCGGTCGGCCAGGCAGCACCGACAGCGGGCGGTACTTGCTCACGTCATAGAACAGGTGGCCGAGGATGACGAAGAGCGCCAGCAGTCCGAGCAGGCTCAGTCCCAGAACGAGCTGACGGTTGCGCCCCAGGTAGCGCAGGCCGCCGCGGGCCTGCTCCCCAAACTGGTTTTCAACCGGGACCTCGATTGCTGGCGCGGCCTGGCCAACCGTGATGCCCACGCCTCATCACCTCCAGTTCACGTGTGTACGCAGTTATGACTTCGCATACGTGATGCGCGGATCGATCTTCGGATAGAGCAGGTCGAGGATGAGGGTGGCCAACGTGATCGACACGATCACGCCGAAGACGATGCCCTGCACGGCAAAATAGTCGTAGGAGCGGATCGAGTGATACAGCACGTTGCCGATGCCGGGATAGCTGAAGACGATCTCCACCAGCAGCGCGCCGGACAGGATGTGCCCGATGGTGAGCCCCAGTGCCGTAACCTGGGGCAGCAGCGCGTTTCGGCCCGCGTAGCGGAAAAACACGGTGCGGCCTTTCAGGCCTTTGGCTTCGGCGTACTGCACGAAGTCATCGTGCTGGACGGTGACCATCATCGCCCGCATGCCCAGGGCCCAGAAGCCGAGTGCCGACAGCACGATCGACAGCGACGGCAGCACCATGTGCCCTGCCACGTCCTTCAGGAACTCCGGGTCCGACCAGTCGGGGATCGTTCCTGGCGAATAAGCGCCAAAGATCGGGAACCAGTGGGTTTGAAACGCGAGCACCCACAGCAGGATCAAGCCCAGCATGTAGTAGGGCACGGCTGACAGCGTTAAAAAAGGCGGGAGCAAGACGTTCACGATGAAGCGCGGTGTCTTGGGCCAGGCCAGTAGACCGCCCAGGAAGATCCCGAGGCTGAAGGCAATCGCCGTGGACAGGCCGAGCAGAGCAAGCGTCCACGGCAGCGCGCTGGCCATCAGGGTACTCACCCGCGTCGGATAGTTGGCCATCGAGAAGCCGAACTCGAGATGCGAGATGTCCCACAGATACGTGATGTACTGCTGCCACAGGGGCTTGTCGAAGCCGAACTCCTTGTCGAACTCGGCCACCATGGCGTCGATGTTGCCCTGCACGTAGCCGCCCTGGGCTGCCTGCTGGACGAGCTGCGAGCGGATCGCGTTTCCGCCCGAGAGACGAGGCAGCACGAAGTTGATCGTCGCCGCGACCCACACCACGACGACGAAGAGGACCAGGCGTCTTAGCAGGTAATCGAGTCTCATTTGGGAGTTGGGAGTTGGGAGTCAGGAGTTGGGGTTTGAATTCGGGATTGGCGTTTGGCGGCCCCCCAAATCCCAACTCCCAACTCCCAACTCCTCGTCACGCCTGCGCTGGTTGCAACTGATTGAGAATCAGCTGGAACGTCAGGTGCCAGAAGGCGCCGTTGACGTACGCGTTGTCCTTGGTCGGCCAGCCGCTCCAATAATTATTGTTGTACGGAATGCGGTGGTACCACTGCTGGATCGGAATGTCTGGCAGCTCGGGCAGCCAGATCGCCATCGCACGCTTGAACTGGTCGAGCAGCTTGGCCTGATCGCTGGGCGCCGTGACCGCCATCTCGTCGACGATCTTGTCGTACTCGGCATTCTTCCATTTCGAGAAGTTGACCGCGTGTCCACCCGGAATCGCCACCGAGGAGCTCTGATACAGCCGCATTGTGTCGTACGGATCGGAGTTCACGCTGCCGCCATGGCCGAACAGCATGCCCTGGTAGTCGCCCTGCTGGAAGCGATCGATCATGTCCGGTGGATGGACATACGTCGCGTCGATGCCGCCCTTCTTGAGCATCTCGACGAGCACCGGTCCCATATCGTCGAAGACCGCCCAGCCACCCACCTCGAGCTTCAGGTGCCCGTTGGCGTCGGCCCAGAAGCCATCGCTGCCCTTGGTGTAGCCCTTGCCTTGCAGCTTCTGCGCGGCTTTATCGGGGCTGTATTCGTTGGAGGGGTACTGCTGGAGAAGGTCCTGGATGCCGTCGACGAACGGCTTCAGGCCTGGGTACTGGGCCGGATCCGGGATCGGCAGCTTGGTGGGGGTGCTGGCGCCATTGAATGCCACGTCGATCAACTGGTTGCGATCGATCAGATAGCTGACGGCCCAGCGCAGGTCCTTGTCGGTGAAGGGTGCCTTGGTCGTGTCGACGTACAGCGACGTCGGCCACCAGTCGGTGTAGCCGTACGGCGGGTTGTTGCCGGCCCAGCCCTGCAGCTTGGGATTCTGGGCCAGGATCTGCTTCATCGTGTTGGGCCGCAGATCCAGCGAGCAGTCGACTGCGTTGGTGATGAGCGCCTGGGCGGTTTGTGTTTCGCCGGGGAAGGGTAGGTACACGATGCGCTGGGCCGCCGGTATAGCCTTGACCAGCCCGGCCTTGAGCGCCCACCAGTCGTCGCGCCGATCGATGATCTTCTGGTCGGCGGACGAGAAGACCAGCTTCCAGGGTGCCGTGGTAACGGGCAAACCGTTGGCGATATCGAAGTTGGTGAACTTCGACCAGTCAGACGACTGGCTGTAGATGTGCTGGGGCACCATGTACAGCCCGTTGTCGAACTTGTACATCATCATGTACATGAACTTCGGGGCGGGTACCTTGAAGTTCACGACGACGGTGTTGTCGTCTTTGGCGCTGGCTTCCTGGAGGAAGTTCGCCACGTCCGAACCGAACTTGATCTTGCTGCCCTGCTTGGCCGATTCGGTGATGGTGAACGCTACGTCTTTGGCGCTGAACGGCTGACCGTCACTCCAGGTGATGCCGGAGCGCGTCTTGATCGTCAGCGTCTTGAAGTCCGGGGTGTACTCGTAGCTCTCAGCCAGCCAGGGGATCTCCTTGTTGGCGAAGCCACTGTAGAAGTACAGCGGCTCGTGGAAGAGGCCTGGCCCATTCTGGTGGTTGGCGTCCGGGGCGAACGGATTCCACAGCTCGAAATCGGTGTACTTGCCGTCTTTACCTGCCCACATCAAGATGAGCTGCTTGTTCCGCGGCACCGGGGCCGGCTGCGCGGGGGCAGCCTGTGGCGCGGGAGCGGTCGTTGCTGCCGCGGCCGGGGCGGTGGTCGGCTTGGCCGCGGGCGCTGTTGTCGCTGCCGCTCCCGGAGCGGTTGTCGGCGCCGCGGCTGGGGCGGCTGGCGCCGCCGTTGGTGGCGCTGGGGCGGCTGGCGCGCACGCCGCGGCCAGCGCCGCCGTGCCTCCCAACAGTGCCGCCCGCAGGAAAAGCCTGCGGCTGACGATCCGTTCGGGTCGAGCGATGTCCATAGAGCCTACCTCCCCCGCAATGCATGCGGGTTGAACCAGTGCCTGAACTCGACTGACGGCAAGCGTAGGGCGGGGTCTTATCCTGAGTCAACCAATCACACTGCCGCCCGCGAACAGGCATCGGCCAACCTGCGCACCTGACGCAGCAGCGCGCTACGCGGCGAGTGCTGTGGGTTCTACATCCTCGAGTAAGGCCTCCACGGTCGAGCAGGCGTCGTCGGTCAGGCTTGCCGCCGCCATGTGAAACGTTTTGCGGGATAGTAAAACATCCGCGTGACCGAGCAGCTCACCATTGGCTACGACGACACACCCATCATCCCTGGTACGACGTGGAAGGTGCACGACAGCACGCGCCCAATGCCGAGCGCGGTCGCGCCAGGCTCCGAGAACCGCCTTCCGCCATCAGACGCGGTCGTGCTGTTTGATGGCGCCGACCTGTCGGGCTGGCTGAGCGTCGAGTCGGCTGGAGCGGCACTCTGGAAAGTCGAGAACGGGTACATGGAGGTTGTGCCAGGCACAGGTGACATCCGTACCACCCGCGAGTTCGGTGACTGCCAGCTGCACGTGGAATTCGCCACGCCCAGCGCCGTCGTCGGCAGCAGTCAGGGCCGCGGCAACAGCGGCGTTTTCCTGATGGGGCGCTACGAAATCCAGGTGCTCGACTGCTACGACAATCCGACATACGCCGACGGCGCGACCGCCGCCATCTACGGCCAGTCCCCGCCGCTGGTCAATGCCTGCCGCCCGCCGGGCGAGTGGCAGACCTATGACGTCGTCTGGATCGCGCCGCGGTTCGAAGGGGCTCGTCTGGTTTCGCCACCGTATTGCACGGTGTTCCACAACGGCATTGTGGTGCACCACCACCGCGAGCTGATCGGTCCGACGACGCACCGCGCCCTTCCCGTCTGGCAGCCGCACCGGCCGGTCGGTCCGCTGAGGCTCCAGGATCACACCAATCCGGTCCGTTTCCGCAACATCTGGTACCGCGAACTCCGCCAGCAGGAGGATTCTGCCTGATGCAACCCAACTACCCGCGTGAGACGCTGCGCATCGGTCTGCTCGGCACCGGCTTCGTCGCTCACTTCCACCTGCAAGCGCTCCAGAATGTCCTCCGCGCGGGTCGGGTGACACGCTCCAGGGATCGGGATAAGAGGTTGCAGGAACTTCTGTGCTGCGAGGAGACTGGCTGACGAAATGAGGGTGATGCTTGAAATCGGACCGAAAGGCAAGAAGGTAGTGGCGGTGGCGCCGGATTGGCCCGGTCTCGAGCGCGGAGCGAACACCGGGGAGGCCGCGATTGAACGGTTACTCTCCTACCTTCCACGTTATGCACAGGTAGCGAAACTGGCCGGGATGGACGCGGAGTTCGCGGCCATCACCACCACCGACGTGGTCGAGCGCTATCCGGGCACGGGCTCAACCGACTTCTGGGGCATCTCGTTCGCATTTTCTGGCATTGACACGCAAGACATGTCGAGCGAGGAATTGGCACGTGAACTGACGCTGATGCGGGCGTGTTGGGCGTTCTTCGACGACGTGCGTTCGCGCGTGTCGGCTGAGCTGCAGCAGGGCCCGCGCGGGGGAGGACGTGATCGGGACCGAATCGTCCGTCATGTGGTCGGCAATGAGCAGTACTGGACGAAGAAGCTCGGGGTACTCACGCCTCACAACCCGATGCTGACCGACGAGGAATTGAGAGCGCATCGCGACGCCTATTGCACAGCCATTCGGGCGTTCCATGCCCAGGGCAAAATGGCCCGAACCTGGCCGCTCCGGTATCTGATTCGGCACACCGCGTATCACACGCTGGATCACGCCTGGGAAATCGAAGACAAGGACCTCACCGCCAAACGAGCGTAAGCTAAAAAGAGCAGTTTCCGTCAACACTGGGGGAAACCTGTAAGGGTCTTTCGGTTGGTCCGGCGGGGGCACCGTCAGGATGACCGCGGACGGCTGCATGCTAGAAGTTCGGCCGACAAGCCGCTTTTCGGCACAAGACGCAGTCGGCCGAACTTCTGTGACAGACTGGCCCTAGGAAGGCGGCAGGCACACAACTTCCTAATCGAGGTTTTCGGCCGCCTTCCTAGGACGGGATGGCGCTGGCGTACCCGGATGCCGTGGCAATGGACCTTCGACAAGGCCCCCAACGACTACGAGCCCGGCGTAGAGAGCTGAGTGCCGCCGGTCAGGCCGCGAACTCGGTTTCGAGGCCTGTCGGCTGAAGCGCGAGTTGCCCGAGCGCAGGAATTCGATGCTGCATCGGGTGCTGCGCGAAGAAGCGCACCAGCTCCGCGGACGCGTCCGGGCCGCGTGGGTCGGCACGTGAGCCGGCTGGACTTCCGCCTGACCAGGCGTGTCCCAGTCCGTGCACGATCCACTGCTCGATGAGCGTCTGGTTGGCGGTGCGATAGAGCGATTGGGTGTACGCGTAGCCGGCCGCGTGGCCGCGCCGGACCAGCGTGGGCTCGACACCAGAGCCGTAAGATACGCCCGTCAGGCCGTGCCGCCGCGCCCACTGCGTGACCAGCTGCCTGGCGTTGGCCACGCTCACCGTGCGGTCGGCGTCGCCGTGGAACACGATGAGCGGGACGGGCTGCGAACCCACTGGCGCGCCGCGCCATTCGACGAGTGGCGTACCGACCTGCATCGCCATCCAGGCCGACAGCAGCCCGCCGCCCGCCTTGTACGGCAGGCCCGAGTGGACGCCGACGGCCGCGCATAGCCCGGGGTAGGTGGTCCCCAGCACCACCGCCATGGCTCCACCGGCCGACAGTCCGGCGACATTCACCCGCTCGGGATCGACGGCGTACGCGCACATGACGCTTCGCGTGAGGGCAGCAAGTATCGCTGGCTCGCCATGGCTACGCTCCTGATGCCCGGGCTCGAACCAGTGCCAGCAGCGCCGTTCGTTGGCGGTCTCGGGTTGCTCGGGATAGAGCACCAGAAACGTGTCGCGATCGGCCAGCTCGTTCATGCGAGTGGCGGCGGCGAAGTCTTCGGGTCCCTGGGTGCAGCCATGCAGCAGCACCAGCAGCGCGACTGGTTGGCCGGCGTACCCGCCGGGCACGTAGAGCTTGTAGTTGCGCCGTCCGTGAGCGCTGCGGAAAGCGCCGGCGAGCCATCGTCCCGCCGCGTGTGGGCGGCTCGGCGCCGGCGCGGCCGCCGTCCGCCCTAAAGTAAAACGGTACGTCACGTTTCGATAGTACACGAGGCACGTCGGTCAGGAAGGGGCTTGCAGCCACGGCGCGACTGGTGTAGGCTCTTGAACCAAACGTTCGTTTGGTGAGGCTACCATGACAGCACCCCGCGGCCGGCGGGCCGCCATCGTCGCCGGGCTGCGCACTCCCTTCCTCAAGGCCGGCTCCGATTTCGCGCGCCTCGACGTCCTCGAGCTGGCGCGTTCCGTCACCGTCGAGCTCTTGCAACGCACCGGCCTCGAGCCGCGCGAGGTCGACCACGTCATCTATGGCAACGTCACGCGGCCGGTGCACTACTCGAACCTCGCCCGCGAGCTGGTCCTGGCCGCCGGGCTGCCGAAGGCCACTCCGGCCGACACGGTCAGCCTCGCCTGCGCCTCGGCCTGCCAGGCCATCACCGACGCAACCAATCTGATCGAGCGTGGCTATGCCGACGTGGTGATCGCTGGCGGCGTGGAGATGCTGTCGAACGTACCGGTGGCGCTCAGTCCGCCGCTTGCGCGTGCGCTCGTGACCGCCAGCCAATCGAGGTCGATGGGTGGCCGAGTGCAGAGCTTCCGCGGCCTCAAACTCGCCGATCTGCCGCCCGTTGCGCCGAGCATCACCGAAACGTCCACCGGCTTGAGCATGGGCCAATCCGCCGAGCTGATGGCGAAGCTGAACGGCATCAGCCGCGCCGACCAGGACGCCTGGGCGCTGCGCTCCCACCAGAAGGCTGCCGCGGCCTGGGACGACGGCCGATTGGCTCAGGAGGTCAGCCCGGTCTACGTGGTCGAGAACGGCGGCCGCGCGGTCACGCGCGACAATCACATCCGCAAGGACACCAGCCTCGAGAAGCTAGCGCAGCTCAAGCCGGTGTTCGACCGCGCCTACGGTAGCGTCACCGCCGGCAACTCATCCCCTCTGACGGACGGCGCGGCCAGCGTGCTGCTGATGTCGGAGGAGCGCGCGGCAGGCTTGGGGCTCACGCCAAAGGCGCTCGTACGTTCGTACGCCTACGCGGCTGTCGATCCAGCCGGTGAGCTACTCATCGGCCCGGCGTACGCCATTCCCAAAGCCCTGGATCGAGCCGGAATCACACTCGGCGAGATTGACGTGGTGGAGATGCACGAAGCCTTTGCCGCACAAGTGCTCTCGACATTCAGAAAACTGGAATCGCGCGCCTTTGCCGAACAGGAGCTGGGACGCTCGGAGCCGGTCGGCTGTATCGATCCGGAGCGTACGAACCTGCGCGGAGGGTCCATCGCCCTCGGCCATCCCTTCGGCGCCACCGGTGCACGGTGCGTGACGACGCTGGCCAACGAGATGGCGCGCCGGTCGGCCCAGCTCGGATTGGTATCGGTGTGCGCGGCCGGTGGCGTCGGCGCCGCGATCGTGCTGGAGCGGCCATGACTGCCGCCGCAGCGTCTCCGAGCGTGCGCTTCGATCCACCCCTTGAGGATCGGATCGGCCGCATAACCATCAGTCGACCGGACGATTCCGTCAATGCCATCAACGCCGAGCTGGTTGAAGCGCTGGCTGACGCCGTCCGCACCGCGCGCGCGGAATCAGACAGCCTCCGCGGCTTGATCCTGGTTTCCGACAAGTCGAACCAGTGGGTAGCGGGCGCGGACCTGAAGATAGTCACCCGGCCCACCGATGCGAAGCAGGCAGAAGCCGTCGTGCGCCGCTTTCAGGCGGTGCTCGAAGAGCTGGCGTGGCTGCCGTGTACCACCGTGGCGGCAATCAACGGCGCAGCGCTGGGCGGCGGCCTCGAGCTGGCGCTGGCGTGCGATTACCGCGTGGCCGCCGACCTGCCGAGCGTGAGCCTCGGCCAGCCTGAGGTCAACCTAGGCTTGCTGCCGGCTGGCGGAGGCACCCAGCGACTGCCGCGGCTGATCGGCCTGGAGCGGGCGCTCGACCTGATCCTCAATGGCCGGCGGCTGAACGCCCGCCGCGCGCGACGCGCCGGGCTCCTTGACGAGGTCGTACACCCGACCGTCCTCGAGCGTGCCGCTCGCCAATGGGCCGCCAGACCCAAGCGTGCATTGGACCGGCCGCTCGCCGTGGGGCTCAGCGTTCGCGCGGCGATCGACCTCGCCGAGCAGACACCGCTGGGTCGCCAGCTGATCTACCGCCAGGCGCGCAAGGCGGTGTTGAACAAAACGCATGGCCACTATCCCGCGCCGCTCGAGGCACTTGAAGCCGTTGAAATCGGCCTCGAGCAGGGCATGGCCGCCGGCCTCGAGGCGGAGGCGCGCGCCTTCGGCGAGCTGGCGGTCAGCGACACTGCGAAAAACCTGATCTGGCTCCTCCTTGCCACGCAACGTCAGAAACGTCACCACGCCGCTAGCGCCACAGTTGAACGCATGGCAGTGGTAGGCGCCGGCTTCATGGGCGCCGCTATCGCCGAGGTTGGCGCCGCCGCGGGGCTCACCGTGCGCGTCCGCGACATGCAACCCGAAGCGGTCGCCGGAGGTCTGGCCAGCATCCGCCAGATGGTCGACGAAGGGGTGGCGCGCCGCCGGTTCGATCCGCGCGAAGGCCGCCAGATC
>VBGG01000029.1 GCA_005883405.1 Chloroflexota bacterium
GCGTCACCGCGCGTAAATCGCAGCCGTCGAAGCTCACGCTCCCGCTCGTGGGATCATAGAAGCGGGCGAGCAGGTTCAGAATGGTTGACTTGCCCGCGCCGGTGGGCCCGACGAAGGCGACGTAGTGCCCGGCCGGGATCGTGAAGCTGACGTGGTTGAGCGCCGCCTGCTGGCCGGTGTAGCTGAAGCAGACGTCCTCGAAGTGAATCGCCTGGGCCAACCTGGGCAGCGTCCCCGCGCCCGGCGAGTCGATCACCTGGGGCTGTTCGTTCAGGAGCTCCTCGATCCGCTGGATCCCTCCGCCGGCGGCGATCAGTCTTGGTGCTACTTTCTTGCTGATATCGTACGCATCTTTACACACGTCGTTGGCCAGGGCCACGAAGGCCACCAGCGTGCCAATCGACAGGCCGCCGTTGAAGGCGAAGAAGGCACCGAGCCCGATCACCAGAATGGCCACGAGCTTGACCCCGAAGCTGGAGCTCGTTCCCACCAGCATGCTCAAGAAGTCCGCGCTGGCGGTGACCTGGAACAGATCGGCGAGCTGGCGCTGCAGCCGGGTCAGCATCGTCCTTTGCAGACCAAAGATCCTGATGACCGCCTGGGCCTTTACGTTCTCCTGGACCGCACTGGCCAGGGCCGCCTGCTCGCGCTTGAGCCGGAGGAAAGCGCGGGCGGCACGGGCGGCGAAAAGTCGACCGCCGAACATGGCCAGGGGCAGAGCCACCAGCGTCGCAAGCGCGAGCTGCCACTGCAAGATGAATAGCGCGGGGACGTTCAAGAGCAAGCCGACCACCGAGAGGTAGCCATCGGTGAACCGATACGTGAGCCCTTTGTCGACCTCCGCGAGATCGCTGGTGAAGCGGGCGATCACGTCCCCCGAGCGCGCATGGGCGAAGTAGCCCATCGACAGGCGCTGGAGGTGGGTGAACATCTGGCGGCGCAGGTCATTCAAAATCCTCGCGCCCACGCGTGCGCTGAGGTAGTTCCCGACCACCGCCGCCGCGGTGGCGAGTAGGTAAAAGCCAAGAATCTGCGCGAGGATCTGTGCCAGGAGTGGGCCATCCTGGTCGATCAGGACGTGGTCGATGATCTGCTGGAGGTTCAGGTCGAAGAAGGTATTGAATCCCCCTTGCACGAACATCACCAGGAGGATCGGGATGGCCAGCGCCCAATGCGGGCGCCAGTAGGTAAAGCCACGCCGAAGGACCCCGCCAAGCCCTAGCGGTCGCAGGGGCAGCTGGGGCAGGGTCGCGAGCCGCTCGTGCTCGGAAACCACGGATATGCGGACGTCGGTCGATTGGGGGCTTGTCCTGACGCTCACGTCATCCTCTTCACCTGCGCCGCGGCAGGCGCTCCTGGCAGTTCGCCGCGGAGTGCGAGCTCGCCGGCGCGCTGGAAGTAGTCGGCCAGCAGGCGGGGACCATCGGGTACTCCCATGTAGCTGCCGAACTTGTTGACGTCGACGACGTAGGGGCGGCCGCCGCTGAGCACCACGTCCAGCCCGAAGAGATCGATCCCGAAGGCGCGGCCGCAGCGTACCGCGATCTCACTCAGCTCTGCGCCGGGGGTGAAGGGCTCCCCCAGCTTGTCCTCATAGGTGCGCAGCGGCCAGAGGCGCTTTATCCCGAAGAGTTGTCCGCCGATGCAGAAGATCTTGCGATCCACGCCATCGGACGGATAGTACCGTTGCGCCAGCGTGGGCCCCTCGCCAGGTAGAGCGGCCAGCTCGTCCATGTGCCGCACGATCCGAATCCCCTGGCCCCGTGAACCTCGATGCGGCTTGACGATCAGGGGACCGGTCTCCAGGAGCGGGGCAAGGTCGCCGGAGATGACGGTGACGTAGGCCCCCGGGGTGGGGATTCCCCACTGTTGGAGCACCCGCATCACGATGATCTTGTTGCGCAGCCGCTCGACGGTCGGGTAGGGGTTCAGCGTGGCGCCACCGAGAGCGTGCAGCGATCCGGCCAGGCTCAGGGCGAGTTCGGTCCCGGACTTCAGCAGGTAGAGGTCGTGGGCTACATGGACGGTGGCCATATCGACGAGCATCTTCTCCGGATAGATCACGTCCACCTGCACACCGCGCTCAACCAGGAGCTGGATCACGTGGGTGATGACCGGATTCAGCCAGTCCGCGATGATGCCGATTCTCACCCGGAGTATCCGGCGCGCGCCTCAACGGGCGCGTCACGAAGTGTCACGCAACGTCAATAGCAGGGGCAGGTGTAAGCCGATAGCCGATCCCACGTTCGGTGAGGATGTCGGGTGCGTCGCCGGTGGCGGCGATCTTGGTCCTGACCCGGGCTACTAACACCGTCAGATCATGGTCCGTGACGCTCTCGGCGTCCCCCCATACCCGCCGAATGAGAGTCGACCGAGTGACCACGCGGCCCGCGTTCCCCATCAGGTAGTACAGCAACTTGAACTCAGTTGCCGTCAGCCGGACACGTCTTACTGTGCCAACGACCTCGCGCCGTGGTTCGTCGAGCCGCAGTCCGCCAACGGTCAGCGGCGCAAACCCATCCGAATCGGCGAGTGGCTGAGCTCGACGGAGCACCGCCTTGATGTGGGCCAGCAGGGGCATGTGACTGAACGGCTTCACCAGATAATCATCGGCGCCTAGCTCCAGGCCGCGAACGTGGTCCATCTCCGCGTGGGCGGCGGTTAGCAGGATGACCGGGACGTCTGACACGCGGCGGACGTCGACCAGCACGTCGAAGCCACTACGGTCCGGGAGCCCCACGTCGAGCACGACCACATCGGGGGCGCGCTTGAGCGCGAGCCAGAGGCCGGTCTCGGCATCTCGAGCCGTGAATACCTCCGCCTCGGGCCAGCGGAAGCGGAACGCCGTCACAAGCGCGTCGAGCAGCCGCTGGTCGTCGTCAACCAGAAGGATCTTCACACCGGCCGGTCACTGGTCGCAGACCCCAGCCCGAGCGGCAGAGCCACCTTGAACGCGCTGCCGACCGCTGGCCCGGCTTCGGCCCAGACTCGGCCGCCGAGCAGCTCGACCGCCGCCCGGCTCACCGGAAGGCCGAGTCCGTTGCCCTGGACCCGGCGGCCATCAGCGGTCGGGGAGCGATAGAAGCGCTGGAAGACACGCTCACGATCAGCCTCAGGGATGCCGGGTCCATCGTCGCTGATGACGAACACCGCCTCCGACGGGCAAGTCTCGAGCCGCACTTCCAGACGGCCGCCGTGCCGACCGTACTTATGGGCATTGCTGACCAGGTTCAGAATCGCGCGGCCGAGCAAGTCAGCATCGACCACCGACCAGACCGGCGTGGTCGGCATAGCCCGAAGTACCGTTTGCTCCCGCTGCCTGGCCAGCGGTTCAATCGAGTCCGCGGCGCGAACCGCCACTTCGCGCAGGTCGCATCGGATTGGGTGAAGACGGACCCGAGCCCGGCGGATGCTGTTGAGGTCGAGCAGATGGTCGATCAACGTGCCGAGCCGATCCGCCTCGCGCTCGATGTTCAGCAGCAACCGCCTCAAGTCGACTGGCAGGCCCTGCCCAAGGACATCATTCAGCACCTCGGCGGAAGCTTTGATGGTCGCTGCAGGCGTCCGCAGCTCATGCGACGCCTCGAGGAAGAACTGCTCCTCTTTACCCAAGCGGTCCTCTTCATGCGCCAGGTCCCGAACGACGTGCGCCATCTCCAGCTCGCCATCCGTGTCCACGAGTGCCAGGCTCACGTCGGCGGTGAACACATAGCCATCATGGCGGCGGCCTATCACGATGCCTGCTGCCGCGTCACCGGGCATGAGCAGATCCGCGGGCTGGCCGGCCAGCTCCGCTCGCGCATAGCCGAAGAGGCGCTCCGCTCGCCGATTGAGCTGCCTGATGCGCCCAGTCGCGTCGGTCACCACTACCGCCTCAGGTAGCCCATCGAGCAGCGCCGCCGCCCGTCGGCCGACGCCGTCCTCGAAGGCGACCGAGCACACCCGGGCTAGGGCGCGCAACGATCCGCCTTCAAGGCCTTCAGGCAGACCTCCGCGGCGCCCTACCAGGATGACGGCTCGCGCTGTGCCATGCCGAAGCGTCAGAGGAATGACGGTCCAGGTCAAGCACTGCGGACCGTCGCCGACCATATCCCGATGGAACATCCTCGGCTGACCGTCGCTTATCCGCTGAGATCCCAACAGGGCCAGGGCATCGGCGGGTAGCAGATCCGGTGCCCCCAACCTGGCGAGGACGCTACCTGTGGCTTCGCTTTCGCTCCACAGCGTAAGCATGGCCGCGTCCGCATTGAGGACATCGGCTGCGACCTGCAGGATCGCCTCGCAGGTGGGCAGCGTCGCCCCCATCAGTGACTCCATCCAAGAGTCCGCTGGGGCCACTTCCGCCATGCTGCCGCCGGCAGGCACATGTACGTCGGGGGCGCACTGAACTTTGCTCGATGCGGCCCTGCCTCGCATGCGCAGCACACGTACTCCCAAGGCTCAAGCACGTCGAACGCGACCTAATTAGACTACTGACACGCAAATGCGCACGTCAAGCGCCTACTTATCCCAGGGGTGCACCCGGAAATGGTCCCGGACCCCGCTAGTGTGCCGCCCGGCAACCGAAGTCAGTTACGTCTGTTAATCATCGTTCGCGTTACGGTAACGCCGCGTTAACTACTGCGGCGAATCCAGTCTGCTAAAACTCGCGGTAATTGGTTTACGCTGCATGGAAGGTGGATACTCAGCGTTGCCAAAGAGGGGATCCGCTGTCGAGCGCGGTAGAGCTAACCTTGGCGGCTCCTTAATAGACCCAGTAGCGAACCACCTCATACCGCCGAGAAACATTTGAGGGCACACTCAAACAAGGTCTGACGAGCAGATTCGCTCGCCAGACCCCGTGGCCCGCGTCCGGATCACTTCGACCCAACCTCCAATCAAGGGTGCCAATCAACGAGGGACTGGCTGTATAGCCACATCAAATGGCTTGGCCGCGTGCTTGCGAACCTGGAGAGGGTCTTCTAGAAGTTCGGCCGACAAGCCGGTTTCCGGCGAAAGTCGCAGTCGGCCGAACTTCTACCGACAGACTGGCCTAGGGGCGCGGCCGCTGCCCTCCATTGCAAGGTACGTTTTCGGCCGCGCCCCTAGGAAGCCATACTTACGCACCCCATCCAGAACTTGGCCACTCCGTGAACTTCACGCTCGGCAAGCCGCAGCCGAGTCTAGTGGCCAGTTTCTGACCTGAATACACTACAAACTGGCGACGCCGTGGCCAATACCAGCTCACGCACGCTGCGACTCCTGTCTCTGCTGCAGACCCACCGCTACTGGCCGGGCGCCGAATTGGCCGACCGTCTCGACGTCTCGGTTCGCACGCTGCGTCGCGACGTGGACCGCCTGCGCGAGCTCGGCTATCCAGTCGCCGCGCACCGTGGCCTGGCAGGTGGCTACCAGCTGGCCGCGGGCGCTGCCTTGCCGCCCCTCGTGCTCGACGATGACGAAGCGGTGGCGCTGACCATCGGCCTGCGAGCGGCCGCGCAAGGCCCGGTAGCTGGCATCGAAGAGTCGTCGGTGCGTGCACTCGCCAAGGTCGCGCGGATCATGCCACCGCGACTGCGTCGGCGCGTCGACGCTCTCCGCGCCATGACCGTGCCAGTCGTCTGGAGCGCGGCGCCCGCGGTCGATCCAGCAGCGCTGACCACGCTCGCCCAGGCGTGCAGCGATGAGGAGCGGCTGCGCTTCACGTACACGGCGCAAAGTGGCGAGCAAACGTTGCGGCATGTCGAGCCGCACAGGCTCGTGTCCCTCGGCCGACGCTGGTACCTGGTCGCCTACGATCTGGCCCGCCAGGATTGGCGCAGCTTCCGGCTCGATCGCCTCGACAGCCCGCGCAGCACTGGCATGCGCTTCCGGCCGCGCGAGCTGCCGGCCGCCGACGCAGCGGCGTTCGTGCGCGCCGGCATCGACAGCCTGCCGGCGGCACCAAAGCAGATCGAGGCGCTGGTGTCGGCTCCGGCGGCGACGGTGCGCTCGATGGTTGGCCAGTGGACGACAATCGAAGAGATCGACGAACGGCGCTGCCGACTGCGAATGCGAGCCGAGAACCTCGATTGGCCAGCGCTGGCCCTGGGCGCCATCGGTGCGGAATTCGAGGTGATCCAACCGGCAGAGCTGGTCGAGCACATCCGCGAGTGGGGTGCCCGCTTCACCCGGGCGACTGACTCGTCGGCCTGAAACGCCGCCGCAGGGTGCCTGTATTTCTCGTTGCGCCGGGACGCACTGTGTCCTCAGAGGCCCTTTCAGAATGCGTACATACACCGTGTTGCACGGCAGGGACGAATCCCTGCACGCTCCCAGCAGGAGCGCAGCAGCGGGCCGCGAGGGGGGAACGCGCTCCTCGTCGGCGAGCCGCCTGCGGTTCCGCGATGACCGCAAACGCGTGATGGTGGTCGACGATGAGGACAGCATCCGCGAATTGACTGCTGCCTGGCTCTCCGATGAGGGCTTTCTCGTCGCAACAGCCCGCAACGGCGCCGATGCGCTCAGGCAGCTCCGCGATTTCCGTCCGGACGTGATCGTGCTCGACCTGATGATGCCCGTTATGGACGGCTGGGCATTTGCCGAGGCCTGCCGCCGGGTAACCGGCGCAGTCGAGATCCCGATCATCGTCGTCTCGGCCGGTCACGGACTGGTTCAGGCTTCCGAGCAGCTGCGCGCGTTCGGCGTGCGCGCGTGCCTGGCCAAGCCATTCGACCTCGAGATGCTGGCTGCAACGGCAACCACGCTGGCCGAGCGCGAGGAAGCAGTGATCGCGGCGGCGTCCTAAGCGTTGGTCCCGACGCTCAGTCGGGGCGAGTTCTTCAGCGTCTGGAACACCACGCAGTACCGCTCGGTCAGCTCGATCACCTTCGAGAGAGTTTCGGGCGGCGCTTCAGTCTCGAGCTCAAAGTTCAAGCGGATCTCTGCGAAGCCAACCGGCGTCGAGCGATCGACCCCGAGCGTGCCGCGGAAGTCAAGGTCGCCTTCGGCTGAGACCGTGCCGTCGGAGATCTCTACACCCAGTGCAGTCGCCACCGAGGAGAGCGTCACTCCGGCACAGGCGACCAGCGCCTGGAGGAGCATGTCACCGGAACACACCTGGAGTCCGTTGCCACCGGTGAGCGGGTGGAGTCCGGCTTCGACGAGAGCGCGCCCCGTCTCGACGCTGCAAACGAGCTCGGCCTCGTTGAGCTTGCCGCGCGCGCGCAGAGTGATGCTGGCAGCCCGCGGCTCCTGCCGATAGCGATCTTTGAGCGGTGCCTGCAGAGCGCGCAGGTCCTCGGCCTTCATAGGCCCAGAGTATAGAGTTGACCCGCCGCTCAGCTGCCTCCACGTTTGTACATCATCAGGTCTGCCAGAGGCCGGCTGCCGAGCCTGCGGTTGACCGCCAGCATGGGGGCGTTGTTCTCGTCGTTGGCGGTGCCGACCCAGCGGACGCCGGCGCGTCCGGCCAGATGGAGCGCGGAAAGCTTGGCGAGCGTGGCCAGGCCGCGGCCGCGCCAGTGCGGGGCGGTGCCAGTGAACTCGACACCATACCTGCCCAGCTGGCGGTCGCCTTTGAGCCAGCTCAGTGCCACCAGCTCATCGCCATGGAGGACCACCGTGCTGCAGTCACGGTCGAGGAGTGGGTTCTCCAGAATCATGCGGCGGAAGGTGCTCGCCGCCACAGGGCGTGCAGCGGCGTTGTGGTGCGGTGCGTGGGTGTCCGCGTCCAGAAACAGCCGTCGCAGGGCCGGCTCCGCTTGAGGGAGCAGCTCGCGAAGCGTGGTCACCCTGAATCCACGTGCCGTCGCCTCGGCCGTCGCACGCTCCAGATCGCCGGCGTCGATCGACGTGGGATCGATCCATGACTGTAAACCGCGCTCGATCCGCCTGAAGCCACGCGCGAGCAGGAAGCGCTCTCCCTCGGGCTCGTTCGACACGGCCCAGCTGCGAAGTGTGAGCCCGCCCATCGCCCGGGCGTGGGCTTCGATCTCCTGCCACAACCGGCTGCCGATGCCTCGACGCCTGAGGTCCGGTCGCACACCGACCCAGGTCCGGCGCACACCCGGCCGCCCGCCGAAGATCTGAGGCTCGTCCCGGCCAAGGCCGACGGGCTCGCGATCCAGCACTGCCACCACCCAGAGCGGGCGGCGTGACGCCGGCAACCTTCGTCGCTGGTGGACCAGGAAGGCGGGGCTGTACACCTCCTCAGCGGGCGCAAGCGGGTCTAGCCAGGCAGCCAGGCCGGTCGCGTCGGCGTCTCGAAACGGCCTGACCTGCGGGCGCACACTCAGGCCATCGCGGACGCCATGCGGAGCTCGCCGGCGTGGCGCGCGAGCAGGTCGCCCAGATTGGCCTCGGGGGCTATCACGTCGAGTGGGCGTACTCCGAACTGCTCCGCCAGTTGCACCGCGCGCGGCGCGATGCCCTTCTGCACCTCCTGCGCCCGTCGCTCCAGGATGCGGCGCATGGCGATCACCGCCAGGTCGCTCGTGCCCAGGTGCTCCTGGGTGCGATCGCACAGGTATCCCATGCCCTCGGTCATTGCGCGGTCCTGGGTCTCGATGCCCCGGATGCCGGTGTAGTTGAGCCTGCGCTGGACCTCTCGATCCAGCCCGTACTTGTTGCCACGATTCTCGCTCGGCAGCCAGATATCGATGGTCTTGCCGTCGGGGAAGCGGAACTCGCCCATCTCGCGCGAAGTGAACAGACGCGAGCCCTCGAGTGGCGCTTCGGGACTGTAGGACACCTGGAAGCGGATGGCGTGCTCGTCGTCGATCGGCACCACGCCAACGCAAGCACGCGGCCAGCCGGGTCCCGGAATCAGCGTGTACATGGGCATCAGAAACTGGGTGACGCGCCAGTAGTACTGCTCGTCGAGCCGTCGTTTGCGGCGGCCGCCATAGGCGAAGCCGATGCTATTTTCGATCACCTGCAATTGCGGCGCGCGATCCTCCAGGCCTTCTTCGCGCACGCCCGGAATGCCGTCGTTGGTCGAGTGTAGAAACGACACGTGCGCGGTATCGACGTTACCTTCCAGAACTTGCAGCCAGTTGCACTCCACGATCCACATGGCGACCTGGCGATGGCTGGACGGCACCGTGGCCCACTCCATCCGCGGCAGCTCTGGCGGCGTGCCTGGCCCCATGTAGACCCACACGGTGTCGCCGAACTCGCGAGCGGGATACGCCCCGATACGGACCCTGTGCTTGAAGTCGCTCTCGGGTGGCTCGCTCGGCATGTCGACGCACGTGCCCGTCACGTCGAATTTCCACCCGTGGTAGACGCAGCGGAGGCCGCACTCTTCATTCCGCCCGAAGAACATGGGCGCACGTCGGTGCGGACAGAATGCCTCGACCACGCCCACTTGCCCATTGGTATCGCGGAAGGCGACCAGATCTTCGCCGAGCAGGCGCAGGCGCACCGGCTCTCCGTCGGGCTCCCGAAAATACTCGCCCATGGGCTGACCCGGGCCGATCTTCGTCATAAACGCGTTGCGTTCGGCGCTCAGCATGCCTCGTGGACACCTCCCGTCCATGGTAGCGCGTGGCGTTGACCTGGTCGGCTTCAGTCCTCGTGCATGCCCTGGCTGATGCGGAGCACGTGACCGTCAGGGTGGCGGACGTGCATTTCGCGAACACCCCAGGGTTCGTTCTGTGGCGGACGCATCACTTCCAGACCCTCACGCGCACAAACGGCATGAACCGCGTCGACGTCGTCGACCCACACCGACATCCATACGCCCTGGCCGCCACCCCCTGCTCCACCGTCACGTCCACGGCCGCCCTGAGCGTTGAGAGACAGGAAGATCGCGTGCTGGCCGGAGCTGATGGCACCGAACGTCGGCGTGCCATCTGGTCCGCGCCAGTCCCACTGCCGGTTCCAGCCCAGCTTACCGAACCACTCGAAGCTGTCTGACAGGCTGGAGACATTGAGGATCGGCACGAGCTCGCGCGCTTCGATCGCCGCCGCCTCGCCGGCGCTGATGCCAGCGCGCCCTGCCGCCGCGGACCGGCTCGGGTAGCCGCGAATGTCGACCACCAGCCCGTTGCGGACTTTGAGTACCTGATAGACGCTGTGCTCGCGACTGAAACCGTCACGGACCGGCCGTTTTACCCTCAGGCCGACCAGGATCGACTCGTCTCCCGGCACGACCTCCGTCACGTGCGTCTCGACGCCGGCGGCAGCCTGGGCCGCCAGTCGGTACAGCACGTCGGCTCGGGTGTGACGCGTCTGCGGCGTCTCCTCCTCGCCGCCCCAGCGCACGTGCTCGTCGAGCAACATTCCGAAGGCGCCAAGGTCGCGCGACTCGAACGCGGCCTGCACGCCGCGAGCCACGGCTTCTGCTTCCGAACCATTGTGAGCCCCGGTCATCGCACTGCCATCTCCCTTGGACTGTGCGACGGGCGCAGCGCGGAGGCCAGCACCGCGACAACAGTAATGCCGAACGAGACGAGAAACGCCTGGTGCAGCCCCGGCTCGAACGCGCGCAGCGCGTCAGGCAGATCACCCATGCCGCCGCCATACAGGAAGACTTTGAACATCACGTCCTCCGGAATCCGGCTCAGCACCAGCGGAACCGCAATCGCGATGCTCAGCATCTGGCCGGTGTTGCCGACCATGGTGTTGATGCCCGACGCCGTGCCTCGCTGTTGTGGCGGCACGGTGCTCATCAACGCATTGACGTTCGGCGACGTGAACAACCCCGAGCCTCCGCCCATCAAGATCATATAGACAGCTCACTGGCATGCGGCGACGGTCACGATCGGAGGCGAGCTCTGAGCTTTCGCCGTCAAGCGTCACGGGTTGGGGCATGGTGCATGATCCTCCAGGGGTGTGTTTCAGGCGCGAAGTGCTTCGACGCGGTCCAGCCGGGTACGCTCTTCCTCGAGCAGCGAGAGGACGGTTTCCAGCTTGCTTTCGAGGAGCTCCACCCGCCGTCGCAAGATGGGCACGACGCCATCGAGCAGCTCGGCGCGACGGGCTGGATCGTGGGTGGAGTGATACTCGCGGCTGACCGCGCGCCGCTCGTCCTCGGTTTCGAGGAAGATGCGGACATCGGCCAGGCTGAGGCCGACCACATCGCGCAGGCGTTTGATGAGCTGCAAGCGCTCGACGTCCTCGTCGTCGTAGCGGCGGTTGGCGCCGCTGACGTGGGCAGCAGGCTTGAGCAGCCCGAGCTCTTCGTAATATCGAATGGTGCGCTGGGTGAGCGCCGTCGCCTCCGCGACATCGCCGATACGCCGCAAGACTGAAGCGCGCTGAATGGCGCTGGTCACCTGGCGAGTATAGCCATTTTCTTACGTGCACGTAAAAAACGAAGCTCTCGGTGGGCACCCGTCTGGCGCCAGAGGGTAATCTGGAGCCACGGGTGCTGAGTCGCTACAACGTTGTAGTCATTGAGGAGGCGCTCCGCGCGGCGGCGCCATCGCCGGCGGTTCCCGCGGCCGATGATCGGGCGGCCTGGGGCGCGATCAGAGCCACTCGAACAACTGCCGGCGACGCTCTATCTCGAGTTCGCGCGCAACGGGGAGCGAGAGGGCTACGAAGAGCCGGTGCGCCGTCGGCGCGAGCGGCTGTGGAGCCTGGCGCTGGCGGAATGCCTGCAGGCGGAGGGGCGCTTCGCCGACGCCCTGCTCGACCTGACCTGGGCCATCTGCGAAGAGAGCAGCTGGGCCTGGCCGGCCCACCAGCGCGAGTTGACGGACCTCGATCGGCCGATCATCGACCTGGCAGCCGCGATGACGGCGCTCGAGCTCGCCGAGCTGGACCACTTGCTTGGTCAGCACCTGAAGCCGGCCCTGCGCCCTCGGATCCGCGCAGAGGTAAACCGCCGCTGCCTCACGCCGTATCTGACGCGTCACGATCACTGGTGGCTTTACGGCGCTGGCGGACGCTCGCTCAACAACTGGACCGCTGTGTGCAACGCCGGCGTGGCCGGCGCCGCACTCTACCTGGAGTCCGACCTGACGCGTCTGGCCGAGATTCTGGCGCGCGCCATGCCATCTTTGGACGAGTACCTGGCCACATTCGATCCGGACGGAGGCTCCGCCGAGGGTCCGGGCTACTGGTCGTACGGCTTCGGCTACTACACGATCCTGGCCCACCTCATCGAGCAGCGGACCGGTGGTCGTATCTGTCCGCTCGATGGCGAGCGGCTCCAGCAGATCGCCCAGTTCCCGTTGCGGACGCTGCTCAGTCCGGGGAACTTCGTGAATTTTTCAGACTGCGACCGGCACGTCAGCCTGACCGGGCCGCATCTTGCGTTTCTCGGGCAGCGCCTGGACCTACCCGGGCTTTCGTGGCTGGCGCGCGAGCAGCCCACGGGTTGGCGCGAGCACGCGATCACCTGGGGTTTGCGCGGTCTGCTCTGGCAGCCACCCGACCACACCGAAACGCGGTGGCAACCGGCGCGACACGACTGGTTCAGTGGCCAGCAGTGGATGATCGCGCGACGGGATCCGAGCGACCCGGACGCGCTCGTGTTGGCCGCCAAAGGCGGCCACAACGCGGAGCCGCACAACCAGAACGACGTCGGCGCAGTAATCGTCCACACCCGCGGCGAATCGGTGGTGGCTGATCCGGGGCGCGGTCGCTACACGCGCTTCTACTTTGGTCCCGAGCGCTATGAGCACTTCGTGAACTCGTCGCTCGGCCACTCGGTCCCGGTGCCCAACGGGCATGCGCAGCAGGCGGGCCGTGAACACGCCGCGTTCCTCCTGGATCACGCGGCTGAGGCTCGCCAGGACCGGCTCTCACTCGAGCTCAAGGGCGCGTACCCACCCGAAGCGGGACTCGATGCGTTGCGCCGCACGGTTAGCCTGAAGCGCGACGGCCCGCGCGGTCGAGTGGAGGTTGTCGACCAGGTGCAGTTCGCGGCTGGG
>VBGG01000075.1 GCA_005883405.1 Chloroflexota bacterium
AAAGGCCCCGTCATGCGTTGAGACTGGTGTCTGCACTCCCGCGAATGCGACGCCCAGTATGACCGTCGGTATCGCCACCGCTGCCGCGAGCAGAGCGACCTGAGATCGGCGTGCACGCATGGTCGCCAGCGCCCGCGGCGCGGCCATGATCGCGACTCCCAAGCCGGCTATGCCGAGCGCGACGACGCATCCACTCCTGATGCTGGGCGGCAGGTTGATCGCTGTGGCCCAGCTCGTGACCACGGCCACGGTTGCAAGTCCGCTCACTGGGGCGAGACTGGTTGGTACTCGCAGCACGCGGCTGATCGCCACACCGCATAGCACTGAGAGAGCGGCGAACGCGAGCCCAACGAACATGTGGCCCGGATTATGGCTACATGACGGCCCACGACCCATTACGCCGCCGCCACAATTGCCCCGCGGGGAATCCAGGCCTTCACCCTCAACCATTTCTCAACCAGCGACGTAAAGAACGCAACAACCGCGCAACAACGGCACCTCAGACTACGCCGGTGCTGCGTCCTCGGTCAGGACTGATAGCGCTGGGTCTCCTGGTCGCGTCGACGGGCTGTGTCGGCAGCCCGTCGGGTGAGACGAGCCAGAGCTTAGCGCCGCTGCCGATCGGCCGACCGATGTACCAGGTGGACGCTCAGCACACGGGTCGCAGCCCGTACATCGGCCCGCGCCAGCCGCTGCTGCTGCGCACTTTCGACACCTCCGTGGTTGACATTCCCGACCCCGTGACGGGCAGCTCGGACATCCAGAGCTCGGCCGCGATCGCCCCCGACGGAACCGCCTATATCGGCCTGCACAGCGGCACGCTGTTCGCGCTGCGCGATCCGGTCAGCGCCGGCAACCAGCTGGCGGCACGCTGGAGTTTTCATCCCCCGGGTGGCTCGTCCTGGCACGCCACGCCCGCGATCGGTCACGACGGCACCGTCTACGTCGGCTTCAGCACCAACAGTGGCACTCCCGACGCGCAGGGTACGCTCTTCGCGCTCCAGGCGCCCGTCAGCGGCATCGAACCGCGCGTTTTGTGGTCGGTCGACCTCGGGCCGGGCCGCCAGACCTCCTCGCCGACCATCGGCCCCGACGGAACCATCTACGCCATGGGTGGCCTCGGTCGCCTGTCGGCGACGGCCACGTCCAGTGGTCAGCCCAGACTGGCCCGGTCTTGAAGGCGTCGCCAGCGCTCGGCCAGGACGGCACGGTCTACATCCCGAGCATGAACGGCAAGCTGTACGCGGTGGCCCCACCGACCGAGGCGCCCAAGCGCACGGGGACTGTCCGCTGGACGTTCCGCTTCGCGGAGTTCCCTGGCAAGGGCCAGCCCCTGGTCAGCCACTCGCCGCCGGCCGGCGCCGACGGCATCGGCAGTGGCGCCTCGCCCACGATCGGGCCCGACGGAGCGATCTACGTCGGCGCGAACAACAGCAACTTCTACGCGATCTCACCCGATGGCCATCTCGAATGGCTCTTCGAAGCCGAGCGCGAAATTGCCGGCATCTGGTCGACCGCTGCGCTGAGCGCGGCAGTGCTCCAGATACCGGCGATTTCGCGCTCGGCTTCGAAGAGCCACTCCAGTCGTCCGTCGGGCGAGATCGCGTAAAAATTGCTGTTGTTGGCCCCGATGTAGATCGTTCCGTCCGGGCCGATCGTTGGCGAGGCGCCGCTGCCGATGCCGTCGGCGCCGGCCGGCGGCGAACTACTACGCCCAGGCTCCGATCTGGACCGCCCCTGCCCTCCGCCCCGACGGCTCGATCGTCATCGCCGATCGCAACGGCCGCGTGATGCTCCTGGGAGAAGGCTAAGAGTGTCAAGTACGCGTCTGAGAGCTTGGAAGCGGCGGTGGCTCGGTCTTCGCCACCCGGCCCAGAACCTGGTCGAGTTCGGCATCGCCGTGGCCGCGGTCTCGGTGTTCGGGCTGGCGGGCCTGAATCTCCTCGGTCGCGCCGAGGAGGGCTATTTCATCCCCCTTTCCCAGACGCTCGCGCCGCAGGCGCCCAGGGGAACAGACGATGTCATGCACCCGACAAACGTCACGATCAACTGTGCGCCCTCCACCGTCATCGTCGGCAACTCGACAACCTGCGCGTTCACGGTGAGAGACATCTGGACGGTCAAACGCACGTGGCCTCAAGGCACGGTTCAGCTGCTCGTGGGTACCACGAATAGTGGCTCCTGCGCGCTCGTTCAAGACACCAGCACTGGCGATCCGGCGCTGAGCAAGTGCTCACTGAACTGGTCGCCCACCACGGCCAACGTTGGATCCCCGATCCTGTATGCCCACTACGTGCCGAGTGATGGCGCCCACGCGCCGCCCATCGCCGACCAACAATTTGTGCTGACCGTCCAGGACCCGCCAACGATCGCATTCACACCCACCACGGGCCATACAACAGGGTGCTGGGATGCGAACAGTGTTTTCGCGAGTTTTCCCGAGCAAGTTGAGATGGGCCACCCGATCGTCTGCCACCTCAGCGTGACAAACTCATCGGGACCTGTCAGCACGGCCATCCAGGTGACCGAGTCGGTGAGTGTACCTGGCGGAACACCCTACTTCAGCTGCTTCACCAACAACAACCGAAATCTGTATTCGACGCAGTGCAATCCAGCCGGGTCTATGTTCGTCGGCAACTCCGATGCGACTGGCCAGCTGACCTTCGTCTACCGCCGTTACTACGCTACGCTGACGTCAAACGTAACGGACACGTTCACCGCGACCGCGACCGCCTATCCCGGTTCCACCCCCACCATCCATACGGTGACGATTGCCCCACCGAACGTGGGTGTGACCCAGAAGGCGGGTCACCACACAGACATGACGGTCCAGTGCTCTACCAATGTTCCCACAGGAGCCCAGACAAGTTGGGTCGCTCCTAGCGGGCTTACGCTCCAGACCGATACCAGACTCACAGGAACCGTGACTAATAGCTCGGTCACGTGCACCACGATCGTCGTCGACACTGAGCCCCTGAGTGTGTACGGCGCATCGCCCACGGGCAACATCGACAACGAGGACGCGTTCGCGCCAGGCACGGGCACGGTGCACTGGTTCGATTCGATCAACAACCCGATCAACGACCCGACTGGCAGACCGGCGACGTGCCAGGTCAGCCCAGGCACCGGGCCTCGGACGTATGTGCCCATGCAGTTGAACGGGCTACCTGACTACGCTTCGGCGTGCTCGGTCCCGTTGAAGCTGAGCGGCCACCAGACCATCTTTGCCCAATACGACGGTGAGCCAGGGCCGCCGACGTCCCCGCACGCACACGCTTCGGTACAGAGCAGGCAGATCGATAGCGACTTTCCCTAGCTTCGGCTAGCACCGCGGCCCGAGCCGCGTGCGGAACACCACCGCCTCGCCACTGCTGAAGACCTCCTCGAGCGCCGCCGAGCCACGCAGCTCGTCCAGCGGCGGAAACTGCCGCGGCTGCCAGGCGCTGTTCTGGGCGCCGCGGTAGACGTACCGCACGTGCAGCTCACACGCCGCGGCGGCAGCCTCAGGTTTGCCATCAAGCGCGCCCACGTTGTCCAGAACCAGTGCTCGCTGAGCAGCCGTTGACGGGTCATTGAACGCGCGGTACTCGACGATCCTCACCCCGGCCTTGTAAGGCGCCCAGATCCCCGCGTCGGCGAAGCGATCGTTGGCCACCACGTCGTCAGCCGCCGCGTGCTGCCGCAACCACGCCATGGCGGCGGCGTCATCATCCGAAAAACTGGCCGTCGTTTCGCGTGGGATGGCCAGAAACGCCGTCAACGCCCACGTGGTCAGCAGCAGCCAGGACACGACCAGCAGCCGGCCGACGCGCTGCGTGCGTCTGCGGGTCGCGCCCCGCAGCCGTGCGAGCAGGCCGCTCCACATGCCGCTGAGTCCAACGGCGCCGCCGCCGGCGATCAATACCAGCGGCACCGACGCGAACGTCATCTGCCTGAACGGGAGGCTCCACGGGAATGTCGCCGCGTAGACAAACCGCACCGGCGGCAGGAAATTCAGAAAGCTGGAGATCACCGCCAGCGCAGCGAAGACCGCGCTCGCCGCCACCAGCGCGCGGCCAGTTCGCTG
>VBGG01000444.1 GCA_005883405.1 Chloroflexota bacterium
GACGAAGACGAATTCGGCGCTGTCTGTCTTGAGATACCCGTGGTCCGCCTGGACCGTGATCGTGCGCGCGTCCCCATTCCTGATCACCCCGGCGGCCTCGCTCGCGGCGATCGGTTGCGCGCCACTGTGGGCCGTCAACCGCTCCTGATTGCGAAGCAGAATCAGAGCCACCGCGATCGCCACCAGGATCTGGAGGCAGACGATACGCACAATCGGACGGGCAAACAGGGACTGCAATCTCTTCATTCTGGGCTCCGGTCGGCGCAGTCTGCGCGGTCCGTCCCGAAATTCCAAGATCTCCGCGTGCGATGCCCCAGCCATCCGTACCGGCCCTGCCGACCATCGGCATCGGCCAGCCGGCGACGGCCTGGAGCTCAGCGCCTCGCGGCCTGCAAAGCCTCCCACACCCGATCCGAGCTGTACGGCAGGTCGAGGTGGCGAATGCCGAGCGGCGCCAGCGCATCGATCACGGCGTTGGCGATCGCCGGCGGACACCCGTTCGTGCCAGCTTCGCCGACCCCCTTGGCGCCCAGCGGGTTCAACGGCGTGGGCGTCACCGTAAGACCCAAAATCAGCCCAGGCATATCTTCGGCGCGCGGGACGGCATAGTCACCAAGTGAGCCGGTCAGCAGTTGACCGTCGCCGTCGTACTTGACGCGCTCGACCATTGCCTGACCGAACGCCTGGGCAATGCCACCGTGGACCTGACCCTCGACGATCAGCGGATTCACCACGTTGCCGCAATCGTCCACGGCGACGATCCGCTCGACTTTGACGTCGCCCGTTTCTGGATCGATCCGCACGACCGCGATGTGCGTTCCGAAGGGCCACATGTCACGTTGAGGATCGAACAGTTCACTGGCTTCGAGGCCAGGTTCCTCGTCTGGAGTCAGGCCGTCGCCCGCGTACGCGGCCCGAGCGATCTCCTGCCACGTCACGTGCCGCGCCGGAGCGCCAGCCACCGCGAAGCCCCCCTCGATCGGCTGCACGTCGTCGATCGTCGTCTCGAGCTGATGCGCGGCGATGCGCCGCGCCTTCTCCTCGACACGCGTCGCGGCCACCACGCCCGCGCTTCCGCCCAACATCATGCTGCGGCTGGCGAACGTACCCGTGCCGCGGTCGATCTCAGCCGTGTCGCCATGCACCACGCGCACCTGATCGAGCGGCACGTGCAGCTGATCGGCGATCACCTGCGCAAACGACGTTTCGTGCCCCTGGCCATGGCTGTGGGAACCAGTGATCAGCGTCACCTTCCCGTCGCGCTCCACGCGCACGCGGCCGCTCTCGCCGCCAGGGCTACCGCTCGGCTCGACAAACGTCGAGACTCCGATGCCCATCAGCTCGCCGCGTGCTCGAGCCGCCTCTCGCCGTTTCAACAGCTCTGGGTAGCCCACCAGGTGGAGCGCCTCATCGAGCGCCGCCGCGTAGTTGCCCGAGTCATATTCGGCGCCGGTTGCCGTCTTGTACGGAAAGTCCTCGGGTCGGATGAAGTTCTTCCGGCGCAGCTCGATCGGATCCATGTCCAACTCTGCCGCCATGCGGTCGACGCCGCGCTCGATGGCCAGCACCGATTCGGGTCGCCCGGCGCCGCGGTAGGGTCCAGTCGACGGCGTGTTGGTGAAGACGGCCAGGCTCTCGACGCGGACGTTGGGGATCCGGTAGCAGCCCGATGCCATGTTGAGGATGAATGTCGGCGTTACGGCCGTCGCCGAGTGCAGGTGGGCGCCCATGTTGGCGACGTTGCGCAGCTTCAGACCAGTGAGCGTCCCGTCGCTCTTTGCCGCCAGATCGACCTGAACGAGCATGTCGCGGCCCTGCGTCGTGGCCTGAATATCCTCGCTGCGCGTCGCCACCCACTTCATCGGTCGTTGCAGCTTCAAGGCGAAGTATCCAGCCATGATGTACTCGGGTGTGGCGCCGCTCTTGCAGCCGAAGCCACCCCCGACGTCCGGGGCGATCACTCGCACGTCGTGCTCCTGCAGTCCGAGCGCGCGCGCCAGATCAGTGCGTAGCCCGTGCGGCGCCTGGCTGGACGCCCACACCGTCAGGCGATGGACCGTCGACCCGTCACCGGGGACCGCCACCACGCCGCGCGGCTCGAGCGGGATCAGCGCCACACGCGGGTTGTCCACCCGCAGCTGCACGACGGTGTCCGCCTCGGCGAACGCGCGGTCCGGGTCACCACCCTCTTTCTTGAGCAGATAACAGAGGTTGCTTTCGAGCTCGGGATGGACCCTCGGCGCGCCCGGTTCCAACGCGGCCTCGGCGGACGCGACCGACGCTTGGGGATCGAAGTCGACCTCGACCAGATCAGCCGCGTCGCGCGCGGCGCCGGCGGAATCGGCCACGATGGCCACGATCGGGTCGCCAATCGCGGCCACCCGACCGCGTGCGAGTGGTGGGAAGGGTGGAATCCTGGCGAATGGCAGTGGAAGAGTGGGCACATCGCCGACCTCTGGGATATCGTCGGCGGTCGCTACCGCCACTACTCCCGGGTA
>VBGG01000445.1:0-2628 GCA_005883405.1 Chloroflexota bacterium
TCAATGTTTCCTCAAAAAACCACCGAGTCTTCATTGGCCCCCGCCCGCGAAGCCGCGCGCAAGCGGGCCGAACCTGCGTTGACCGCGGCTGCCGCCGGATTCCTGCCGGTGCATGGGCGGGCGACACCCACCGGGTCCCCACTGGGAGACCTTCATTGGCCTTCGGCCACGAAGCCGCGCGCAAGCGGGCGGAGCGTGCGTTGACAGGCCCCCGCCGCGCGACAAGTCCCCCTGGGGAAGCTGATCGCTCAACAAATCCTCAAAAAGTGCGATGATGCCCGCGTGCATGTCAGCAACTGGCGTGCTAGCGCCAGGCTGAGCTGGTTGATGGGCTACGCCGCTGCGCTGGCGGCGGTGACGCTCGTCAGTCTCTTCATCGGCTTCGTCGTCGGCCGGATCAACCTCGCCAACGCCTCGATGCTGTACCTCTTCGCGGTCCTCGCCACGGCAGTCATCTTCGGTCGCGGACCCGCCGTGTTCGCGGCCATCGCCGCCTTCCTGACCTTCGACTGGTTCTTCGTCCAGCCGCTCCACCAGTTCACGGTTTCGGACCCCGAGGAGTGGATCTCCCTGCTCCTGTTCATGCTGACCGCCACCATCACCGGTCAGCTCGCCGCTGGCCAGCGCGAGCGCCGCCGTGAAGCAGAGGAGCGCGAGCGCGAGGCAGTCGTGCTGTACGACGTGGTTCGCCTCATGAGCGAGTCCCGCCTCGAGGACGCCCTGGCGTCCGTCGCCGAGCGACTCCGCGTTGAGCTCCACGTCCCCGCCCTGGCCGTCGAATTCTGGCGGCCGACCGGCGAGCTCGTCCGCGTCGGCTCCGGCGACGCAAACGGCATCGACGAGATCTACCGCTCGGCAACGCCGGCGCACGTGCTGCACACTGGCCGCCCGCCGTCATCCGACGAGCACGCGACCCCTGGCCGCTGGGTGCGCATCGTGCCTACGTTGCGCTCAAAGACAGAGTCTAGAAATTCGTCAAAGATCGGCGTTGTACCGATAAAAGTCGGCGAGCGGCGTCTTGGCGCCCTGGTGCTGCTCGATCCCTCGCAGCAGTTCGACACGACAGACAACCGCCTGGTCTCCGCCGCGGCCACGCAGATTGGCCTCGCCGTCGACCGCGACCGGCTACGCAAGGAGTCAACCGAGGCGGAGATCCTGCGACGTACCGACCAGCTCCGCGCGGCGCTGCTCAACGCGGTCTCGCACGATCTACGCACGCCGCTGGCGGCGATCATGGCCTCGGCCGGAAGCCTCCGGCAGCAGGACGTCGCGTGGACCGAGGAGGAGCGTCAGAGCTTCGCACAGGCCATCGAAGAGGAAGCGGAGCACCTGAACCGTCTCGTCGCCAACCTCCTGGACCTGTCGCGCATCGAGGGTGGCAGTCTGCAACCTGACAAACGCTGGCACGACGTCGGCGCGCTCGTGGAGGACGTCGTCGACAGGCTCCGGCCGGTTACCGCCCGTCACCACGTTGAGGTTTCGGTCGCGGATGATCTGCCGCCACTCTGGCTGGACGCCGTCGAGATCGGCGAAGCGCTGTACAACCTGGTCGAGAACGCCGCCAAGTATTCACCACCAGACACGCCGATCACCGTCGAGGTCCGCCACAACCGTGGTGCTCGCGTGGTCGAAGTCTCCGTCTTCGATCGCGGGCCCGGCATCCCGCCGGCGGCCCTACCGCATCTGTTCGATCCGTTTTACCGTGCCATCGACGGAAACGGCACGCCGCGACCCGGCGGTCTGGGGCTTGGATTGGCGGTGGTCAAGGGCCTGGTTGAAGCGCACAGCGGTCGCGTGTGGGTCGAGAACCGAGGCGGTGGCGGTGCGCGCTTCGTCATCACGCTGCCCGTGGCGGATCAACCGGCGGATGTGCCTCCAGCCCCCCAGGTCACCGCCGCGTGACCGAGCCCAGCGGCGCGCGCGTGCTGGTGGTCGACGACGAACCGGCCATTCTGCGCGTCGTGCAGACCAACCTGAGCGGCCACGGGTTCCGCGTCGATACAGCCGCGACCGGTCAGGAAGCGCTCGAGGCGGCCGGGCGCGTCCGTCCGGACCTGGTGCTGCTGGATCTGGGACTGCCAGATATGGACGGTGTCGACGTGATCCGCTTGATCCGCGAGCGGGCCGCTACGCCGATCGTCGTGCTATCCGCGCGTGGCGCCGAACACGACAAGGTCGCGGCGCTGGACCTCGGCGCGGATGACTACCTGACCAAGCCGTTCGGCGTGAACGAGCTCCTGGCGCGCGTGCGCGTGGCCCTGCGGCACACGGCGAGGCCCGCCACCGGTGTGGACCCGATCATTCGCCTGGGCGACATCGAGGTGGACCTGGAGCGGCGCCGCGTCACCTCCAGCGGCGAGCCGCTCCACTTGACGCCGACCGAGTGGGACCTGCTGAAGCTGTTCGTTACCTCGCCTGACAAAGTGCTCACCGATACCATGATTCTGCGCGCTGTGTGGGGCTCGGCCTTTCCGTCGCAGGCGCACTCACTGCATGTCTACGTGGCGCGACTGCGCAAGAAGCTCGGGGTCAGCCCCACCGCGCGTCGCCACCTGCTCACCGAGCCTGGCGTCGGCTATCGCTTCGTGACCGAGGGCTCCTGACCGGCGGGTCAACCGAAATACCTTC
>VBGG01000445.1:2738-13538 GCA_005883405.1 Chloroflexota bacterium
GTTCTTGCGTCCGTGTCATCCTGAGCCTGCGAAACATCCGCGGCGGGTCAACCGAAATACCTTCCTGGCGTTCTTGCGTCCGTGTCATCCTGAGCCTGCGAAGGATCCGCGACTCCGACGCTCGCGACGAGAAGCTTGATAGGTCATTCGTCGTTCTCCTCGGCATGACACGCATCGCTTTGCGGGAAGCATCTAGCCAAGTGCCAGAACCTGCGTCGAGTCGTCGGTCCCGTTGTAGAACAGGACCGCGTTCTGGAAGCGCTGGTAGATGAAGTTCGGATTGTTCGGGTCTGCCTTGGGCGCGGACACGGGCAAGCCGACCACGTCGACTCCGGTTTCGTCGAGCGTCGAAAGGAACTGCACATTCATTCCGTTCCACGAATCCGGCACGGTGATGTCGAGGAACGCCTGCATCCGCGCGTCGTAGTTCGGCTGGTCCGGCGTCGGCGCCACGAACGCGATCGCCGGATCCACCGCCGGAATGGTGAGTCCATCCAGCGGCCCCGCCGCCAGTGCCAGTCCTGGAGTCGCTGTCGCGAAGAGAAGAAGCGCGGCCCCCGCCGCGAATCGCTTGAGTGAATACATGATTGCCGTCTCCTTGGTTGTGGTCGTCGTCTTCGCAGTCACGCGGCGAGGGCCTCCGCGGCCGAGTGCACCCGTTGATTGGCGTGATCGGACAGCACCACGCCGTCCTTGAACACCACCGTCCGCGAGCAGTAGGTGGCGATATCGGGTTCATGCGTGACCAGGACGATCGTCGCCCCGGCCTGATTCAGGCGTTGGAGGATCGCCATGATCTCGACGCTCGTGCGCGAATCGAGATTGCCTGTGGGTTCGTCCGCCAGGATCAAACTGGGCGCGTTCACCAGCGCTCGGGCGATGGCCACCCGCTGCTGCTGACCGCCAGATAGCTCGTTCGAGCGGTGATGCATCCGCTCGCCCAGCCCGACCGCCTCGAGCGCCACTTGGGCCCGCCGCTGTCTGATCTGGCTTGGCACCCCAGCGTAGACCATGGGCAGCATGACGTTGTCGAGCGCGTCCATCCGCGGCAACAGGTTGAAGCCCTGGAAGATGAATCCGATCTTCTGGTTGCGGAGGTCCGCCAGCTGGCTTGGGCCGAGGTGCGTCACCTCGACACCATCCAGCTCGTACGAGCCGCTGGTGGGTCGGTCCAGGCAGCCGATCAGGTTCATGAAGGTGGACTTGCCCGAGCCCGACGGTCCCATGACCGCCACGAACTCGCCTTTCCCGACGCTCAGCGACACGGAGCGCAGGGCATGCACCACGTTGTCGCCTCGACTGTAGTCCTTCACCAGGTCCGCCACGCGGATGACTGGCGTGCGGTAGTCAATCGACTCCATCGAGTCGATCGAGTCCATTGAGCCCTTCGAGTCCTTCGAGCCCTTCGAGCCCTTCGAGACCTTCGAGTCCTTCGAGTCCTTCGGGTCCTTCGTGGCGCTCCGCACGCCCGCTGCATCCTCTCGCAACGTCATGGCACTCTTCACGGCCGTAGCCTCCTCTCCCACGCTCGTGGCGCTCTGCACGCTCGCCGCATCCTCCGCCACGACCGTGGCTACTCCTCCGGCGTTCGACCGCGAACGGGCGGGGCGAGCCGACGCATCAGTTTCGTGAGTCATCAACCGCATTGCATCCTCCACGGCTTTAGCCACCCCTCTGGTTAGTCGTCGTCGTGGTCCCACTGGACCTGTTGTTGCTAGCGCCTCCGTTGCCGCCGCCGGGGCCGCCGAGGTTGACGATGCTCGAGCCAGATGTGGAGCCGGACTTCGCGCTCGCGGACGATACTCCAGTCACCACCTGGTCGCCCACCTGGAGTCCAGAAACAATCTGGGTGTTCACCCCGTCGCTGATCCCCGTCTGCACCGGCACCGCTACAGGAGCGCCATTGCGGAGCACGTTTACCTTGCCATTCGAGATGGCCGCATTGGGCACGAGCACCGCGTTGTCAGCTTGCTGGGTGATGATGGCCACGGTAGCCGTCATGTCAGGCAGGAGCTGCACGTCGGTTGGATCCACCGAGATCAACACCGTGTACGTCACGACGTTCGATGTGGTAGTCCCCGCCGGCTCGATCGTGGCGACCGTGCCCGTGAACACCTGGTTGGGATACGCCGTCACCGTAAAGGTCGCCTTCTGGCCCGTCTGGATCTTGCCGATGTCCGCCTCGCTAACCGAGGCGCTTACCTGCGGCGTGCTGAGGTCGCTCAGGGTGATGAACGCGCTCGACGAAGTGGTGGAGGACGAAGAGGAGGAAGAGGACGAAGTCGCTCCGCCGCCGATGAACTGGCCAACAGCGCCATTCAAGCCCGCGATGGTTCCGCCGGTGGGTGCCGTCAAGACCGCCGCTGCCAGGTTGTTCTGCGCCGTCTGCAGAGCCGCCGTCGCACCCGCGACTGTCGCGTTTGCCGCATCCAGCTCCGGCTGGGTCGCCCCCGCGGTGCTCGACGTAAACGTCGCCTTTTGCGTCTCGAGCGCAGCGGCGCTCTGCGCCACCGTGTTCTGCGCCGACTGCAACGTCGAGCCCTGCTGAGCGATGGTGTTCTGCAGCGCCGCCTGGGCCTTATCGACCGAGGACTTCGCCTGATCCACCGAATTCTGAGCGGACTGAACGCTGGCCTGCTGCTTCGCCTGGTCACTTGCAAGCGCGTCCTGCGCGGTCAACACGCTGTTGAGCGCCTGATCCACACTGGCCTTGGCCGACTCCAGACCTTGCTGGTTCTTTGCCTGGTCGGAGGTCAGCGCGGCCTTCGTCGTATTCAGCGCATTGGAGGCGCTGGTGACCTGCGACTGCGACGACACCAGGCTCTGCTGGTTCTTGGCCGAGTCGCTCTGCTGCGCCGCCTGCGCGCTGTTGAGCGCGTCCTGGGCGCTCACAACCTGCGCCTGTGCGGAGACCAGGCTGGCCTGGTTCTTGGCCAGATCGGAATTCAGCGCCGCCTGCGCGCTGTTCAGCGCGTTCTGGGCGGTGGTGATATTCGCCTGCGCGTTGGCCAACGTCTGGTCGTTCTGCGCCGAGGTGAGATTTTGTTGCGCCTGCGACGTGGCCACGCTCGCACTCGTGGAGGTCGTGCTCGACTTGGCCTGGCTCACCTGCTTGGCGGCGACGGTGTTGCTCGCGGATGCCACGTCGGCGGCGTTGTTCGACGCTGCCTCAGCGTTCTGCACGTTGCGCTGTGCGTTCTGGATGCTTACCTGATCCGCGGCCTCACTCGCGGCGATCTGCTGCTGGGTTGCGCCGAGCGCGGCCTGGGCGTTGCTCAACGTCTGCTGCGCGTTCTGGACCGTGACGTTGTCGGCCTGCGTCGCCTGGTCGGCCGACTTCTGCGCGGCGGTCAGGCTGGCCTTGGCATCGTCGAGCGTCTTCTGGGCGTTGTCGACCGCCACCTGGTCCTGAGCCAGTTGCGCCTGAACCTGGTCCCAGTTGGCGTGGAAGCTCTGTAGCTGGTCGGCGTAGGCCTGTTGGGCGTTGCCGACGGTCGTCTGATCGGACTGCAGCGCGACATCCGCCTGCGCCTGGGTCTGCGACAGCGTCTTCTGTGCTGATCCGAGCGTGACCTGAGCGGAATTCACGTCGGCCTGAGCGCTGGTGACCGTGGTGGTGGCGCTCGATTGCGCCGCCTCCAGAGTCTTCTGTGCGTTTTCGAGGTTCGTCTGCGCGGCATCAACCTGCGCCTGCGCGGCTGCCACTGCTTCTGGCGTGGCGCCCGCCACGAGTTTGGCCAGGCTGGCCTGCTGTTGGGCGAGCGTCGCCTGGGCTTGATCCACCGCGGCCTGTAGATCGGTGGTGTCCTCTCGGGCCAGGACCTGTCCCGGGGTCACGCGCTGGCCGACGCTCACGTCGATTTGGGCCAACTTGCCCGAGCTCTTGAAGCTGAGCGGCACGCTGGCTGGCGTGGTGACCGGCCCGGTGGCACTGACTGTGACCTGGACGGTGCCCAGCGCGGCCGCGGAGGTCTGGTACGTCGGCGCCGCCGTGCTCCGGGCGAAGGGATTGCCCTGGATGGCCGCGTACGCACCGCCGACCGCAATGATCAGCGCCAGCCCGATGAGTAAGAGACGAGAAGGAACACGGCCCGCGCTCCAGGGTCGGGCTCGAGGTGCAGTAACGGCCATCTGGTTCATGCCCGCCACTATGCGGGCCGAACCTTGGAGGAAGATTTGAATTGCTCCGCAGGCTTACTGGTCTTCCGCCGCCCACGTTTGGCACGCCGAGACCATGCGGGAACGTAATTCTGTCATTTCATTGATCGCTTGCGCACGGGTAGGTACGGAGCAGCGCTGCCTGCCGACAACCTTGGCAACAGCCGTCCCCGTGGGCAAAATCATTCCACCGGCCAGCGTCCGCTGTTCACACGGGTGCGCGTCCGCGCGAGCAAGCCCTCGCCCAGCTCTTGCACGCGGTCCGCGACAGCTGCTTCGTCGGCAAAGACAACGCGTCCCTCGTCGACGACGACGCGCCCACCGGCCACCACCGTTCGAACGCTCCGCCCGTCGGCGCTGTAGATCAGGTTGTTCACGGGATCGAGCAATGCCCGCCACTCCGCGCGGCGAGTCTCGAACAGCACCAGGTCCGCGCTCTTGCCCACCTCTATCGAACCAGTGTCAGACTCCAACCCCAGCGCGCGCGCGCCGATCAGCGTCGCCATCTCGACGGCCTGCTCGGCCGGCACCACGTGGACGTCGAGCCGGCCGTCCTTGAAGCCCAGCGCGGCGGCGTTCATCATCCGCACCGCGTCGAGATAGTTCGAGCTGTTGGCGGAATCGGCCCCGAGCGCGACGGCCACTCCCCGCGCCAGCAGCTCCGGCAGCTTGCGCTTACCCAGCCCACTGCCTTCCTTTAATGACGTGCTTGGGCACATGACGACGCTCGCTCCAGTCCGTGCGATTGCCTCTACCTCGCTGTCTTCGATGCCCGCCGCGTGCGCCAGCAGCACGTTCGATCCGAGCGCACCGACCTCCTCCAGCATGCGCGTCGAGCCGCCGTTGTGGTGGATCGTCATGCCCGTCCCGTGCGTGTCGGCGAGACGCTTGCAGCCGCGCAGCAAGTCGGATGAGGCCGTATCACTTGAAAACGGCATGGCCCAGGCCCGCAGTCGTCCCTGCAGGCGCCGGTCATACGCGCGGATGAACCCGTCTGTTCGCGCCAGCGCTTCTGCCGTTGGACACCGTGGCAGCGCCAGGTCCGAGTCCAGATCGATCACGGTCGTGCCGGTCACGACCCGACAGCCAGCTTCTGCGTACACCTGCAGACACGCGTCGAGGTAGCGCGTGGAGCCGGGATCCACGAACGTGAGCGTGCCTGAGCGCGTCAGCTCGATCACGGCCAGCAGCGACGTCCAGTATTCTTCCTCCTCGGTCATCGCGCTCTGCAAACGGAACACTTCGCGCAGTCGGTCGCGACCGACGAAGTCGTCTGGAAACAGCCCCCGCACCGCGTGCGCGTAGCTGATATGCATGTGGCCGTTGACAAAGGCTGGCGTCAGCACGCCACCGGTAGCGTCAATCGTGCGCTCCGCCGCTACGTCGCGAAGCTCCTCAGCCTGACCGACATGCGTGATCCGTCCACCGTCCACGACGACGCTCGCATCCTCGATCACCCGCCGCCGCGCATCCACGGTGATCGCGTACCGTGCGCCTTCGATCTTCAGGGACGGAGCGAGCACGCTAAATCTCTTCTTGAGAGGCGTTTGTCATCCTGAGCGAAGCGAAGGATCTGCTGCCCCTAACTAGTGACAGACGATCCTTCGTCGCTTCGCTCCTCAGGATGACAATTCCGTCGTGTCCTAACCTCCTGACCTCCTGACCTCCTGACCTTCCTTATCCCTTCCTCCTTTCAGCCCGCTCTACCGCCCAACCGTCACGACGGTAGCGGGGTGCAGCGTTGAGCCCTCGCAAGCGCGCGCGTCGCGCGCCTGCCCCACGAATGCCGCGCACCTGGTACATGAAAACCACGCTCGCGTCGCCCGCCGCCGAGACGTACTGCACCGCGCACGGTCCGACGGCCGCCGGCGGCACCAGCCAGTATTGCCGTCCATGCTGCACCACCGGCCGCAGCTGCTTGTACTGCTCGATCATCCGCCGAGCAATCGCGAGATCCGTCGCTGACCACTCGCCGATGTCGCCGCCGATGCCGAGCACCCCCTGCATCGCCACATGGAAGCGAAACTCCAGCGGCGCAATCCGCCCGGTCTGCTGGTTCGGCACATCGGTCACCCAGCAAACCATCGTCCGCGGACTGTGCGCTCGGCTGTATCCGTACTGGATCTGCAGCCGGTCGGCCGCGTCGGTGTTGTCGCTGATCCACACCTGGTCGGCCCAGCGCAGGATGCCCAGATCGGACCGACCACCACCCCCGGCGCACGCTTCGATCATGAGCCACGGGAACTCGGAGCGAAGCCGCGCGTGCACGTCATACACGCCCTGCACGTGCCGAACCCACACTTCCCGCTGCCTGTCGGGCTCTTCCGGCCAGCCCACTTCCGTCCAATTGCGGTTGTGATCCCACTTGAGGAAGTCGATCCGGCCGTGATCCTTCAGGAGATTCCTGAGCTGCTCGTACATCGCCGCCTGTACATCGGGCCGCGCAAAATTGAGCACGAGCTGGTTACGCCCAAATGTCGACTCACGGCCATTGGCGTGATAGGCCCAGTCCGGGTGCGCGCGGTAAAGATCGCTATCCGGATTGACCATCTCAGGCTCCACCCAGATGCCGAACTGCATCCCCAGCTTGTGGATCTCATCCACCAGCGATCGCAGTCCGCCCGGCAGCTTGGAGGGGTTTACGGTCCAGTCGCCGAGCCCGGCTCGATCGTTGTCGCGCGCGCCAAACCAGCCGTCGTCGACGACGAACAGCTCGATCCCCAGCTCGGCCGCGCGTCGCGCGAGCGCGAGCTGCTGCTCTGCGCGCACGTCGAAGCCGGTCGCCTCCCATGAGTTGTACAGGACCGGTCGCAAGCGCTCGCGATGGTTCTCGGGCAGCTGAACTTGCGCCTCGTACTGGTGGAGCTGCCGCGAAGCACCGCCGAGTCCCTCCTCGGAGTAACCGACCAGCAGCTCTGGCGTGGCGAGTTGCTCACCTGGCGCGAGCCGCCAGCCGAAGTCAAACGGCTGAATACCCACGACGATGTTCACCGCGTCATTCCGCTCGACCTCGAACGCGGCTTGCCAGTTGCCGCTCCAGGCCAGCGAGCCGAACCACACTGACCCGCTGTGCTCCGCGGTTTCCCCGCGGGGGCGCACCGCGAACCACGGATGCGCCTCGTGGCTGCTCGTCCCGCGACGACTCTCGGTGACGAACTTGGCGGGCAGCAAAGGTCGGCTGAACAGCCCGAATTCGCGTCCCCACTGCCCGTGCAGCGTCCACGCATCGTACTCGCCAGGCGGCAGGGGTATCGCCGCGCTCAACGCACGTTCGAGCGTCAGCACCTCTGAACCGGCATTCTGCAGCACTACGGAGCGTGCGATCAGGTCCTGTTCGGCGAAAACCGCGAAACGGTGCTCGATGCTCAACCCGAGCAGGTCGTCGCGAAATACCAGGTCCAGCACCGGTCGGCCATCAACCTCGCGCAGACGGTCCTCGACGAACTCGAGGCGTACCACCCGAGAGCCGTCACTTCCCGATACCACCAGGCACGGCTCTTTGAACGACGCTTCGCCGAACACGGGGTACGCCAGCGGGAAGCCATCCACGAACTCCCGCTCCGACCTGCGGTTCCACGCCGACACCGATGGGTAGTCGGCCGGATTGTCGCTCACACCACAGCACGACGGCGGTCCGCTGCGTGAGCAGCAGCCACGCCGGTTGATCGCCCAGCCGGCCGCGGCGCACCCCCGCGCGCTGGCCCGCTTCAGCCGCTCGCGCCATATTCGCCCGCATCCGCGCTTCGGCTCGACTCAGCCACAGCACTGCTGGTTTCGGCCAGGCGGTAGCGATGCTCCGGACGTCCAGCTGAACCGTAACGGAGCTCCAGTACCGCCCGACCCTGATTCTCCAGATACTCGAGATACCGCCGCGCCGTACCGCGGCTCACTCCAGTACCCTGCCCAACTTCCTGCGCGCTCACCAGGTCCGAGTGCTCGCGGAGGTAACGCACCACCAGCTCGAGCGTGGGTCGGTTGAGGTTCTTGGGCAGGTTCTGGTCCGGGACGACGCCAAACGTCGCGTACAACCGATCGATGTCCTCCTGCTCGACCTCATCGAGCGCTGCGCGCCGACCGAGAAATCGCTGGTATGTCTGGAGCGTCTCACTGTAGCGCGCAAAGTTGAACGGCTTCACGATGTAGCGCAGGGCGCCACCAGCCATCGCCGTGCGCAACGACTCCACGTCGCGCGCCGCGGTGACCATGATGACATCCACCTCGGATTGGCGCTGACGAAGCTGCTGCAGCACTGACAGCCCACTCACATCGGGTAGATAAATGTCGAGCACCACCAGGTCCGGCCGCATCCGCTCGACGGCCTCGAGCGCCTCAGCGCCCGAGTGCGCCATGCCTACCACCTCAAACCCCGCTACCCGCTCCGTATACGCGCGGTGGACTTTCGCGACCATGAAGTCGTCGTCGACGATCAATGTCCGAATCAACCTCATGGCTCAGCCGCCTTTGGCAATCCGTGCTTCAAGCTCGTCGTCCGCTCGCAAATCGGCGTCTCGCGCGGTTGCGGTCGTCTCGCGCGAGAAACCCGACGCATCTTTGGCCACCTTCTTGCGCAGTCGGACCGTGAACACCGCGCCCCCGTCGTTCCGCACGCTAACCTCGCCGCCATGCTGGGTCACCAGCCGCTTGACGAGCGCCAGACCAAGCCCCCGCGGCCCATGCCGCGTCCCCTTGGTCGAGAAGCCCGTCTCAAAGATGCGTCCGATCAGCGGCCGCGGCACACCTGGACCGGAGTCTCGCACCTCGGCGCGGATCTCGCCGTCTCTCTCACCCAAACTGACGGTGACCTCGCGACGCGGTTGTCCCTCCACCGCATCAAAAGCGTTCTCAATCAGGTTACCGGTGACCGTCGCGAGCACTTCGCTCAAGCCATTCGTCGGCCCCAGGCGGCTGCGCGAAGACACAGAAAACGTGATGCCCCGCTCCGATGCAACGCTTGCCTTGCCCACCAGCAATGCCACCAGCCGCGGATCGGCGATGCGTGCCGGCAGATCGTCGATCCACTGCTGCTGTTCGCGAGTGGCCTGCGTAATGAATGCCACCGCCTGATCGTGCCAGCCGAGCTCCAGCATCCCAGCGATGGTGTGCAGCTTGTTGACGAACTCGTGCGACTGTGCGCGCAGGGTATCGGCGTAACTTCGCGCGCCCTGCAGCTCACGCGCCAGCTCCTCCAGCTCCGTCTGGTCGCGGAAGGTGGCGATGGCGCCGACGAGCCGGTCCCGAATGCGCACCGGGATCCGGCTGACCACGATCGCCCGACCGTTGAGCTGCGTCGACTGGTCCGCCTCGGCCTTGCCCGAGCGCAGGACGCGCGGCAAGCCGGAATCCGGAATGACCTCGCGAACCGGCCATCCTTCGATCCCCTGCGGCAAGCCGAGTAACCGACGCGCTTCATCGTTGACGACGGTGATCTGACCGGCGCGGTCGACGGCGACCACGCCCTCGCGGATGCCGTGCAGCATCGCTTCACGCTGCTCGAACAGCGCGGCGATCTCCGCCGGCTCCAGCCCGAGCATCTGGCCCTTGATGTGTCGGGACAGCAGGAATGACACGCCGGAGCCGAGCAGCAATGCCAGCAGCGTGGACCCCGCCAGCTCCGGCAGACGCGCCGCGAGACGATCCTGCAGCGGCGCGACCAGGATGCCGACTGAGACCGCGCCGATCACTGATGCGTGGCTTGGATCGCTGTAGATCGGCACTTTGGCGCGGATCGAGCGGCCGAGAGAGCCGTCCTCCTGAACGACCAACGACTCTCCGTTCAGGGGGCGCTGATCGTCCTCGGGGATCGCCCCTTCGAGTGGTGGCGGGTCCTTGAGCGACCGGCCGATCAGCTCCGGATTCGGGTGCGAGTAGCGAATCATGTCGCGGTTACTGACCACCACGAAGCTGAGCCCCGCGGCTTGCTTGACCGCTTCCGCCAGCGGCTGGATGGTGGCCGGCGGGTCTGGCTCGCCGAACGCCTCGAGTATGGCCGGCATCAGGGAGACAGCCTGGGCGATACCCAGCGCGCGTTCCCCGGCCTGCTCCTCGACCAACCGCGCCAGGACCGACACCACTGTGGCCGAGATCAGCCCGGCCACCAGCAGTACGATGCCCACCTGGATCAGCAGCACCTTCCTCGCCAGCGTCAGCCGGCCCAACACAAGCATCGCGGCGACACAGTGTAGGCGAGATACGCGCTCAATCCCCAGAGGGGTCCCAGGCTTCATGGCCGGCGTGCGAAGTGGACGCGGGCGCGCCCACGGCTGCCGAATGGGCGCCTCCCGGGAATCTTCTATCGCCTTCGACCGCGAACGAGCGTCGCGAAGCGCACGAGGCGATGACCTGCGTTCTTGCGACGCTTCTCCCTTGGCCACTCGCGCGCAAGGGCCGAACCGAATGGGTCCCCTGCGGGGAATCTTCTATCTGGCCTTCGCCCGCGAACGAGCATCGCGAAGCGGTTACAAGGCGATGACCTCCCACCTCCTACGATGCGTTCGCCTGCCACGTGACCGCCGGTACGGTTGGCACCTGACGCGGGCGGTCCCCTCCAGGGAATCTTCCATCTGGCCTTCGCCCGCGAACGAGCATCGCGAAGCGGTTCAAGGCGATGACCTCCCACCTCCTACGATGCGTTCGCCTGCCACG
>VBGG01000446.1:0-5698 GCA_005883405.1 Chloroflexota bacterium
CGAGCTGCGGGCGGTTGCGAGTCGCGCACTTACAACCGGAAGACCTGTCTTGTTCGCCACGTAATGGACAATTTCGTCCGCGGAGAATGGCGCCGGGGCGCCAATATTGAATGCCTCGCCAACTGCCGCTGGTCGCTCGAGCACAGCAAGGATGCCCTCCGCCACGTCGCGTGCATCGCCGAGCTGCCGCACGACCGGGCGGCCTTCCAGGTCCTGCTGGAGAAGGAGCTTCTGGCTACCGTCGTCGAGCGCCTGGAGTGTTGCCAGAGCCTGCAGCTGGTCCTCGGACGGCCCCCGCGGATCATCGCGTGCCAGGCGCACAACGCCTGCTTCCCGACCTGGCGTCAATGCACGTATAGCGGAGCGGAGATAGAGGAAAGGGCCGAAGGCGCTGCTCGGATCAAGAATCTCGGTCGCGTCGGCCGTTGCGCCAAAGGGCAGGATCGTCGCCGGAACGCCGAAGCCGCGCCAGAAGGTGAGACACAGCTCCTCACCGCCTAGCTTGCTCGCGCCGTACACGGTTCCAGGCAGACGTGGATGGCTCTCTTCGACAGGGAGGAAGCAGGCCGGAGCCGTCCCGCCACTCCAGTAAACGGCATCGCTCGAGGCGTACGCGACCCGCTGGCAGGACGGAGCGTGCTGGCGGACCGCCATCAGCAGGTTGAACGTACCCCGGAGGTTGTATTCGAAGAATTCCTCGTCGGTGTTCCCGCGCGAAGTGAGTGCGGCGCCCAGATGATAGACCGCGTCAACATCTGTTGCGGCGTGCTCCACCACCGCTCGGTCCTCCAGGCGCCCTTCGATGACTTCCACGTTGGCGCCGGCAATGAGCGCAGTCCGCGGATCGTTCGGCAACACGAGGGCCCGGACGCGGTGGCCGCGGCGAACGAGCGCGCGTGTCAGGTTGGCGCCGATCCTACCGGCGGCGCCCGTCACCAGCACCAGCAAGTAAAGACCTTCGTGTAATTGACTGCTCCGGGTCGGGGGGCGCGCAGCGCTCGCCCGGACCCAAATGCGCTGTACTCCACAATCCTCATTAGGGGCGCGAAGCGAGTCCGGCCATGAGGGTGTCGAGGTGCATCAGAAACTCGAGGTTGAGTTCTATCAGCGCACCACGGCTGGAATCGTCCTTGAATTGCCAGCGACCGTCTTCCTTCTGTGTGGCCAGGTACCAATCGCCCATGCGGTAAGTCCACTCCAGGTAGGGCTCCTCGCCAGTGATTTCGTACAGCAGTGAGCTTCCCCAGCTGGACTTGCATACCTGTGGGAACTCGAACTGGCGTGGGGTCGCCGCCATCGAGAAGGCCTCGTACTTCCGAGCGTATTCCAGGTAGCTGGGATCGGGTTCTGCCAGGTACAGTCGGCACAAAAAGCCGGCGGCGATACCGCCAATCGTCCAGCGCTGAGCACGCGCGACCTGATTCTCGACGATGTACCAGAAACGGTCGGTTTCGGAGTACTCCGTGATGATGGCCTGCTTGCTGCGGGACCAGGCGTAGTAGAACCGGTCGGGCAGCGCGGGCTGGGAATCATAGATGCGCTGGAGGAATGATGCGATCTTGCGCGCAGCATCGAGGTAGCCGGTGGCCAGGCAGGCGAACCCGGGCCCGCACGCGTACGGGATATAGGACAAGAGGTCCCGCATCAGCCCATGCGACAGGTCGTACTGGCCTGCCTGCTGGGCCCCGACGATCAGCGCGCTGTTGCGGTAGGCGTAGGCGTCGTTGAAGACGCGGTACGGTCCTTCGATCCGGCCGTCCGGAGTCAGCATGTTGCGTCGGAACCATCCGCAGATGGCGGCCGTCGCCTCGGTCTCGCCGACCAGGCTGAGCGTCCATGGCGCGCGATAGAAGTGGTAGCCCTCCGCTGGGTTGCCCAGCGTACCGTCTGGTTGGTGGTGCCTCAGAATCCAGGCGACGCCTTTTTGACGCGCCGCCCGATATTCGGCGAGCTTCTGTGCCTTGATGTTCGCGGTGATAATCGACGCCATTCGAAGTTTTTAGAGAAACCTCCTACCGCAAGTTTGAACGCGGGTCCACGGCATCGCGTATCCCATCGCCAATGAAATTCACCGCCAGAACGGTGATCGCGATAGCCAGGCCCGGCGAGAGCCAGAGCCACGGCATATCCGATAACACGGTTGGCGACTGGGCATCGTTGAGAATATTCCCCCAGCTCGGTGTCGGCGGTCGGACGCCCAGACCGAGGAAGCTGAGCGAGGCTTCTAACAGGATCGCCGAGGCGACGCCAAATGTGGCCAGGACCGTGAGCGGCGCCAGCGCATTTGGCAACAGGTGCTGCAGGACGATGCGCGACGCACTCGCCCCGACCACCCGTGCCGCCACGATGAACTCCTCCTGACGGAGCGAGAGGAACTGGCCGCGCACGAGGCGCGCGGTACCCGGCCAGCCAAGCAAACCGATGACCGTAATGACGGAAAGCAGGCCCGGCCCGACGACAGATACGAACACGATCACCATGAGCAGGAGCGGAACGCTCAGGACGATGTCCACCAATCGCATCACAACGTGATCCAGCCAGCCGCCGAAATAGCCTGCCAACGCGCCGAGCAGCGTGCCGATCACCACATACAGGAACACCGCGAGAATGCCCACCGCCAACGAGGTGCGTGCACCATTAACGACGCGACTCAAAACGTCGCGTCCGATCAGATCCGTGCCGAGCGGGTGCGCTGCGCTTGGCGGCTGACGGACCGCCCGCAGATCGACCGCCTCCGCGCTCAAAGTCAGCAGTGGGAGCAGTGCTGCGATGATCACCGCGACAATGACGATGATCAATCCCGCGACCGCGAGTCGGTGTCGCGCGAATCGGTGGAGGGCCTTTGTCCTTGCCGATCCCTGCCGCGACGGCACGACGGGTGAGGCTGCCGCCAACTGACCACCGATGCCCGGAGCTGTCGGCACCTGCGCGCTGGCGGTGCGCGCGGAGTCGCTGCTCATGTGTAGCGAATCCGCGGGTCCGCCACTGCGTAGGCAATGTCAGCCAGCAAATTGCTCAGTAACACTCCGACTCCGACGACGAGGACAACACCCATCAGCGACGCGGGATCGCGATCAGAAGCGGCCCGCACCGCCAGCGTCCCCATCCCAGGCCAGGCGAAAATCTGCTCGGTGACGACCGCGCCAGCGACGAGCTCGGGAAGCAGGAGCCCGACGACGGTGATGATGGGAAGGAGCGCATTGCGCAGCCCGTGCCGAATGAGAACGACGTTCGGGAGGAGGCCTTTGGCTCTGGCGGTGGTCATGTACTCGCGACGCAGCACCTCGAGCACGCCTGCGCGCGTGTAGCGCATGAGTGGCGCAGCGTTGGCGAAGCCCAGAATAGACGCCGGTAGCAAGAGATGCCGAAGACGATCCAGGATGGAGAACGGCTCGCCGAAGGTGGCGATATCCGCCGTCGGCAGCACGTGCAGGTACACACCAAAGACGTAAATGCCGGCCAGGCCGACGAAGAACGTCGGCGCTGAGATCAGGGCCATGCTGAACGCCGTGAGGCCGTAGTCCAGTCTGGAGTACTGCCTCACGCCGGACAGGATGCCGAATGGCAACCCCACCACGAGGCCAATGATCAGCGCCGCACCCATCAACTGGAGGGTTGCCGGCAATCGCAGTGCGAGCTCGTCGCTGATGGAGCGGCGGGTCGCGACGGAGTAGCCAAGCTCGCCGTGGCTGAGACCGGCCAGCCACCGCAGATAGCGGATAGGCACCGGTTGGTCCAGCCCGAGCTCGCGGCGCTGCGCCTCGATCTGCGCCGGGTCCATGCGCGCCAGGAGCCCGGGGTCGATGCGTGAGGTGATCGGGTCGCCCGGCGCGAGTGAGAGCGCGGCGAAAGCGATTGCCGTGATGCCGATGAGTACCGGCACGCTGATGAGCAAGCGCCGCACGATGTAGCGGCCCAAATCAGCTTTCCCTCACTTCAGGGTTGCGTGCGCTCAGTCCGCGCAGCTCGACCAGCCGAGGCTGCTCAGCCAGCCAGTGTCCAGGTCTCCACCTTCGTGAACTCCTCCTTGGGATCCGGGTAGATTTGAAAGCCGCCTCCCAGCTTCTTGGATGCCGCGTGGAGGTCGTTAGGCGACCACAGCGCTGGCCTGGGCACCTCGTCGTTGAGAATCTTCGCAATCTGGTGATAGGTGTCGTCGCGAGCCTTGGGATCGCCCGTGCCGCGAGCCTTGACAAACAGGTCGTCTACCTGGCAATTCGCGTACCCCTCGCTGCGCTCGGCCCTCTTGCAGTCGAAGTAGATGCTGGACTCGCTCGGCCCCAGAGCCTGGGAGCCGCCGTAGCCCGTATCGATGTCGAATGTGTCGAGCTGCTTCTGCGACCGGTTGATGTGAGCCGTGGAGTCCTCTCCGATAAGTGTGATATCGATCCCGACGGCTTTCAGTTGCTGCTGAACAATTGGCCAGATCTGGGGAAAGGACGGGAAAGTCTGGTCGTAGGCGAGTCGGAGTGGCGTGGAGTTATCGAAGTTCGCTTCTGGTCGTAGTCGTAGGGGTTGAGGTCCGAATACCCATCCAGACCTGGCGGCGCGCCATTGCGAAGTGTCGCGCGGCCGTTGAAGAGTGCCTGGATGATGCCCTTGCGGTCGATCGCGTAATAGATCGCCTGCCGCACCCGTTTGTCTTGCATCCTCGGCTGCGTCAAATTAAAGATCAGCGATGTGTGGCCGGGGCTGGGTACCGAGAAGAGGTTCAGCGAGGCCACCTTCGACAGCCGCTCGTACTCGATCGGGTTGAGCCGCAAGACAAGATCGACTTCACCACTCTCGACCTGCGCCTCGGCTACGTTGGCGTCCAGCCGCTTCATGATCATGTGGTCGATCTTTGGCTTGCCTTTGAAATAGTCGGGGAACGCCTCGAATTCAGCGAACTGGTCTGTGACGTACTGGACGAACTTGTAAGGGCCTGTGCCGATCGGGGATTTCACCGCGAAATCACTATTCAACACTTGATCTGGCTTGACGTCGGACAGGATGTGCTCGGGCAGGATGACGTTGCGTTGATCGCGCTGGTCGACCAGGAAATTCGCGTCGGGATCGTCTAGGGAAATGCGGACTGTGAAGTCGTCCACCAGCTCGATACCCGCGAGCTTGTCCGTTTTAGCGTTCTTGAAGTCGTCGGCGCCTTTGATCCCTTCAAAGCGGCTTTTGACCTGGTTCGGATTGAGCAGGTCGCGGCTGAAGGTGAACACGACATCACGGCCAGTGAAGGGTTGGCCGTCGTGCCACTTCACATTCTTGCGCAGGAAGAAGGTATACATTTTCGCATCAGGCGATACCTCCCAGCGCTCGGCGAGGTCCGGGATTACCGTGCTGAGGTCCGTGTCGGTCTTCGCGAGGGTGTTGAAGATGTTCACGAAGATTGTGGACTGGCTAAAGGTCTCCCACTTGACGGGATGCCATATAGGGGTGATATCGCCGAGCCAAACGAAGCGTAGCGTCGTCCCGGCGGCGGCGGCTGGCGCCTGCGCGGCGGCTGCTTGTGTCGGAGCAGGAGCTGGAGCCGCTGTCGCGGTTGCTGGAGTTGGCGCAGGGGCGACAGTGGGGGCCGCCGGCGGTGTCGTTGGTTTTGCCGCGGCGGGCGCCGCAGCGGTGGGCGCCGGAGCTGCTGGTGCCGCCTGGCAAGCGCTCGCGAGCGCAACCACGCCGGCGAGACCGGCCAGGCGGAGCACGGCCCGAC
>VBGG01000446.1:5755-7416 GCA_005883405.1 Chloroflexota bacterium
CGAGAGTGTCAACCGCCCACTGCTGCTGCTAACGGCGGGCGCGATCGCGGTAGCGGTCACGTCTGCGTGTGTCTTTCCAGGCGAACCCACTGCGTCGCAGGATCGTGTCCCGACCTCCATCGACGTTATCCCACACGTGGAATCCGTCCTGGAACGAGGCGAGGCGTACCAGTTCAGAGCCATCGTACGCAGCCACCGCGAGGTGCTCCCGGACGTCAGGGTGACGTGGTCGGCCAACCCTCGCGTCGGGACAATCGACCAGAACGGCTTGTTCGTTGCCACCACCGCGTGCCTGAAATGGGATGGCATTGGCCTTGTCGTGGCAACGCTTGACACCGGGCTGCCCGGTCGCCGCCCACTGAGCGATGGAGACCTCGTGGCCGTCCACCACGATCCGAGATGTCTGCCAGACGTGCCGACATTCTCGACCACTCGCGCAGGTGGTTGATCGACGGCGCGGTCACCCGGTGGAGGTCATCAATACGTGAAGCTCGTCGGCTACAGCGATCGTTTGAGTGTGGCTCAGGGCGAGACGATCCGTTTCATGGTGAGCTCGCAACACGCCTCCTACCGAGCCGAGCTCGTGCGCCTCATCCACGGCGACGAGAATCCAGAGGGGCCGGGTTTCAAAGAGCGACGGGTGCCGTCCGCGATAGACGGCGAGCGGCGCGGACGGGAGCAGCTCATCCACCCCGGATCGTACGCTGTGTTTGCGGATCACGCGGCGCTACGGCCGACGGCTGGCTTTACTCTCAGCGCCTGGATCTACGGGACCACGCCCCTGGCTGGCCCGCAGGGTCTGCTCACCAAGTGGTCGCGGCATGCGCCCGAAGGCTTTGGAATGTTTATCGACTCCGCTGGCGACCTGGGACTCTGGCTCGGCGACGGAACGCGGATCGAGCGCCATCACACGGAGACGCCGCTGCGGTCCCACGACTGGTACTTCGTTGCCGCGACATATGACGCTGCCTCAGGTCGTGTTGGCCTCTACCAGTGGCCAGTCCGCCGCTGGCCGGTCGAGACCGCCCGGGCAGAGGTCGAGCGACAAGCGTCGATACGCCCTGGGGGCGCTGTCGGTGACGCTTTTGTCGTCGCTGGGCGCGTCTGTGGCGGTGACGAGCGGCTGCTGGTCGATCATCACTTCAACGGAAGAATCGACCGGCCGCGCGTCTTTAGCCGGGCACTCACCCGCGACGAGGTCGCGGCGCTCGAAGGGGGCGACTCACCTGGCGATTCCGATTCAGCCCTCGTCGCTGACTGGGACTTTTCGCTCGACATCTCGTCGGATCGGGTGACGGATACCTCCGGCCGCGGCTTACATGGGCGAACCGTCAACGTCCCCACGCGCGCGATGCCTGGCCACAACTGGAGCGCCGCGACACTCGACTTCAAGCAGGCACTCAGCGAGTACGGCGGAATTCATTTTCACGCAGACGACCTCGAGGACGCCGGCTGGAAGGTGGACTTCGAGCTCAGCGTTCCGCGTGAACTTCCAAGCGGAGTGTACGCGGCGCGGCTGTCAGCGGGTGAAAGCGAGGACTACATTCCGTTCTTCGTGCGACCCGCTCCTGGCGCATCCACCGCACGCATCGCGCTGCTTTTCCCGACCCTCCACTACATCACGTACGCGAATTTCCGCGACCTCGATCTCGGTGCCTGGG
>VBGG01000076.1 GCA_005883405.1 Chloroflexota bacterium
GATCAGCTCCGCGGAGAATCTCGCAGCGACATCTGTTCGCCGGCACGTCGAAGCAACCCGGCACGTACGCACGTTGATCGAGCGCGCCATCTCCGCAATGGAGCAGGCGGAGATCGCACGTAAACGGCTCCACGAGCTGATCGCAGAGCGCGACAGCACCAGGGATCTGCTGAAGTCGGCCCGTCAGGACCTCGAGATCACGATGTCCGCGCACGTGGGCGCGTGGCGGAGTTATCTCCGCTCGCTGTCAGAGGTGCCTCCGGGCGCGAGCGAAGAGGTCCTCGAGCGGATCGCCAACTGGTCGGAGACCCTCGACGGGCCGGATCCGGGCGCCACCTCAACCACCGACGCCGCGGAACGCACCCGCAACATGCTCTCCGAATTACGTGCTGCGGCGCTGGCCAACCAGCACGAAAGAACCCGGGCACTGGAGTTTCTGATCAGCGAACGCGAGCGGCTGCTCCGTGGTGAAATCCTGGTGCCACCAACGCCCTACACGCGCGATCCGGCGACGCGCACTGGTCGTGATGGTGCTCCGCTGTGGCAGCTCATTGACTTCCGACCTGAGGTGGTGGACGTGCACCGCGCCGGACTCGAGGCGGCGCTGGAATCCGCCGGCATTCTCGACGCCTGGCTGACGCCAGACGGACAATTGCTGGCACCCGACACGCACGACGTCGTGCTTATTGCCGGAGCTCCGCTGGACTCCGCTTCCAGTCTGGCGGCGGTCCTCGAGCCGGCCATCGACCAGGCGCAACTTCGGGCAGCCACCAGCAGCGATGCAACAGTCCAACGCATGCTGAGCAGCATCGGGCTGGGTGAGGGTACGGCTGAGAACTGGGTTGACACCTCCGGCCACTGGCGACTCGGGGTCCTCGACGGCAGCTGGAGCAAACAAACCCCGACGTTCATCGGTCGAGGTGCACGCGATGTGGCGCGCCGCCACCGCATCGCCGAGCTCGTGATCGAGATCGACCTGGCCCAGCAGCGTGTAGACGCTGGACGCCTGGAGGTCCTACACATCGAAGGACGCCAGCACACATTGGCCGAAGAGCTCGCGCGGATGCCAAGCGCCGACGCGCTGCGCGAGCGGCATCACGCAGTGAGTGAAGCGCGGCGGCGGCTCGCGGACAGCGATGCCCGTACGATTCACCACGAGCGCGCGGTAGCCAACCTCGAGGATCTGGCCCGCGCCACCCTCGCTGCGCGCGACGAAGCGGCCGCTGATCTGCAACTACCCACCGATCCGGCGAGCCTGGATGCTGTCAGCCAGGCGATCAGCGACTACGCGGTCGCCACAGCCGGGCTCTGGCCGCGCGCTTGGAATCTGCTCGAACGCCTCAGCCGAGTACACGACGGCCTTCGCGAGCTCGAGCAGGCTGAGTCCGCGATGGTCGAGCGCACGCGTCGAGCGGACATGGCCAGCCGCGCGGCCAGCGAAGAGCGTGGGCGATGGGAGGGACTGCGGGCCAGCATCGGAGCCACTGTTGAGCAGATTCAGCGTGAGGTCGAGGCCATTTCGGCACGCATCCGAACCCTGGAGCACGAGGACCAGCGTCTCGAGGAAGTTCGTCGGATGTGCGCCAATCGCATCGGCCGCGCGCAGGACAGCCAGGTCCGGCTCGAGCGGAGCCTGAGTGAGCAGGCCGATCGCCGTGCGTCCGCAATCGGCACACTCGAACGCTTCGCTGCGAACGGATTGCTCATGGCAGCGGTACCTGACCTGGAGCTGCCGACGGGCGGATGGTCGCCGGATCCAGCGGCACGTCTCGCTCGGCGCGTCGAGCAGGCCCTGGAAAGCGTGGATGAGGACGACCACACGTGGGAGCGGATGCGACGAGAGATCTCCACACTGTTCAAAAACCTCCAGGACGGCATGACCCTGCATGGACACTCTGCCATCCTCGATCCAATCGATGGTTGGCACGTCGTCAGTATCGCCTTCAATGGTCAGCAATGGTCACCTGCCGAGCTCGTTGCGCTGTTGTCCGACGAAATCGAGCACCGCGAGCGATTGCTCAACGCGCGCGAACGCGAGCTGTTGGAGGAGCACCTGGTGAACGAGATTGCCAGTCATCTCCAGGAGCTGATTCACGACGTCGAAGTCCAGGTGCATGACATGAATCAGGAGTTGTTGCAGCGTCCGACCAGCACCGGCATGCGTTTGCGTTTCCGCTGGACGCCGCGACCGGATGGTCCGGCCGGGTTACCTGAGGCACGTGCACGGCTGATGCGCCAGGTCCACGACGCCTGGTCCGTCGACGATCGCGCGTCGGTCAGTGCGTTCTTGAAGGCGCAGATCGATGCAGTGCGGGCCGCGAACGAGAACGGGACCTGGCTGGAGCACCTGACAGAGGCGCTTGACTATCGTCGCTGGCACCACTTCAGCATCGAGCGGCAGCAGGATGGTCACTGGCGTGCCGCGTCGGGTCCTGCCCCATTACCGCTCCGCCCATCCGACGGCGCCCCGACTGGTTCTGATGGACGAAGTCTTCGCCGGCGTGGACGATGACAGTCGTTCCAAGAGCATCGGACTTCTGGACACGTTTGACCTCGACTTCGTCATGACCAGCGAGCGGGAGTGGGGCTGTTACGCCACGTTGCCGGGTCTGGCGATCTATCAGCTCGCACGTCGCGAAGGTATCGACGCTGTGCACGTCACCGCATGGACCTGGGATGGTCGTGCGCGGTCCAGGGCTGACCACACGTTTGCGTCGGCCGCGCCGCATCAGAACGGGGTCGGTACCAACGGATACGTCCACACTATCGGCAGCGAATGAGCAGTGATGCGGCGCGCCTCCAGCGCCTGCTCGGGCATGATGACCTGCGCTGGATCGTGCAACGGTCACGTCGGCGACTGGAACGCGGCCTGGCACTGCAGGGCCCGATCGTCCTGCCGGACGCCACTCCGGCTCAGCGCCGGGCGGTCGAACAGCTGCTGGGCCGACCAGTCTGCGCAGTGCAATTGAAGCACTTACCGGACCTGTGGTGGACCGATCCGCGGCCCGGCTGGCGACGGATCGAGCCTGGGAGACGGCGCTAGCACCGCTCGAGGCACTATCCGCTGAGCGGCCGGTGCTCGAAGCCTGGCTCGCAAGTGTGCGGTCGACAGGACTGCTGCGGCGGTTGGCGCGCGCGGAGGCCACGGCTGGCCTCCGCCTGGCGCAATCTGCTGCCAGTGTGCTTGAGCAACTTCCCTGTCGCGGGGTTCCGCTGTCCGTACTGGCCTGTTCGGTGACGGGTGACGGCCACAGCCTCGATGCCGGCCGACCGCTGTGTTCGCTCCTCATCCGGGCTGCAGGTCGACTGGGTGGGGTGCCTGACGGCGAGGGCGCGGAGTGGCGAAGGACTGTGTGGGCGTCTGTTGGCGTCCTCTGTGGCGAGCTCANNGTCTGGGCGGAAGTGGGACAGCCTACCTATATGACCGTGCGCCAGCTCCTGCGCGATCCGCCTCGGTTCGGCTCGCTCAACGGTCGCCCCGTGTACGTCTGCGAAAACCCGACGGTTGTCGCCGAAGCAGCCAACGTCCTCGGCACGTCCAGCGCTCCACTTGTGTGCGCCAGCGGTCACCCGGCGGGCGCGGCAACGCTCTTGCTGCGTTCGCTGGCGGAGTCTGGCGCTCAGCTCCGATACCACGGCGACTTTGATTGGCCAGGTATCGGCATCGCGAATGGCATCTTCGCCCGGTTCGGAGCTCGCCCGTGGCGCTTCGATGCGGCCGCCTACCGCGCTGCCGCACATTCCGGTGGATCAGCGTTGCGAGGACAGCCCATCCAGGCCAGTTGGGACCCCGAGCTAAGCGACACCATGCTGGCAGTCGGTCGGAAAATCGAGGAGGAACAGGTACTTGCCGCAGTGTTGAGGGATCTCTCCTTCCAACCGTGAAGGCGCCTGCTCGGCGACTTCTCTGCAGCCGGAGGCGGGACCGAGCACCAGTGACGCGCATTTCTGCCCAATGCGATCGAGGCGGCCCATGCGCTGTTCAATCTTCATCGGATTCCACGGCAGGTCGTAGTTAACCAGGATGTGTGCGAACTGGAAGTTGCGGCCCTCGCCGCCTGCTTCGGTGGACAGCAGCACCTGTGGCCCAGTGTCATCGCGGAACGCCTGGATCGACCGATCCTATTCTTCCGACTTCATTCCACCGTGGAACAGGTGGACCTGCCACTCCTCGGGAATCTGTCTGGCGACGTACTCCAATGTGTTGACGAACTGGGTGAAGATCAAGACCTTGCATCCGGCTCTTCAGCCGCCATCTCTTGCAGCTGCTCCTGGAGCACACGTGCCTTGGAGTCCACCTTCGTCCTCAGCGGCTTCGCGCGCGCGCGGCGCCAGGATGTCGCCGAGCGCCCGCTCGATTGGCTGTTCCTCTGTATCGATCTCGTCGATCCCGTTTAGATGGACCGGCAGATCCAGCTCGGTTTCTAATCGCGCGATGCGCTTGCTGAGCGACTCGCGCAGCGCCCACGAGCAGGAGGAGTTGAGCTTCTGAAAGACGCTCATCAGGAATCCGAGCGCATTGTTGCGGCTTGCGCTGGCACCGCGCGCCCGTCATTCAGGACTTCGTTGACGACGCCCAACTCTCCAGCGCGCGACCTCCCGTTCGCAGTAGCGGCATTCATCCGGTCTCGGCGTCCGCTCTGGCACGAAGTCGGAGTCAAGCAGGTTGATCGTCACCGCCTTGCACGGCACTGGCGCGCGTACGCCAGAGGCGTACACCACGCAGCCATCGATCTGCTGGCCGTTATATTTCGGGAACGCCGAAGGCAAGCAGAGCAGATGCAGCATCATCTGCACCTGGTCGCTCGTTTTTGGGGATCCAGTCTTCGCGTCGAAGATCCTCACGGATCCGTCTGGCGCCACCGTCACCAGGTCTGGTTTGCCGCCGAGTGTGATCGTGCCTGACAACCTGACTTGAAACTTGTTCTGCGCCTCGCGATAGACCCGTGTCGCTCTGGCAGGAATTCGTGGCCCGCTCGCGCTCGCTAGTATCGGAGGCGCTGGTCGACGGCGGCCTGGAGCAGCTCGCCCGGCGCACCGACCCCAGCGGTGAGGCACCCAGCCTGCGATGGATTCTGTGCCACATGATCGAGGAGTACGCGCGGCACAACGGTCATGCCGACCTCCTCCGCGAGTCGGTGGACGGGTTCACAGGAGAGTAGTGTTGCCCCTTCATGGAGCACGCCGGCGGTCAAACGCGGATGGGAGCGGCTGTGTCGAGGCGACGTTTGGCTTCGGCGTACATGTCACCTGGAAGCGGGCCGGCCTCGAGGGCGCGCAGGTTCTGCTCCAGGTGTTCAGGTTGCAGGGTGCCGACGATCACCGTGTCGCTGCCAGCGGTTCTCGGCACCGCGTCCGACGCACGGCTCGCCCCTGGCCGCTCCGCCGCGCACGATGGTGCCAGCGCCGGAGTCGTGCGCGAGCCGCGGATCTCCATCGCGCCGTAGCCGAGGCGCGTAACGTGCAGGTCGGTGCGGCCGAGCAGCCGTGTCGGGAGGGTTGGCATGACCTTGTCCATTAGCATAGACGCTGATGAACGCTCAGGATTCCGCGCAGCCCGTTCGTGCCAGACGGCGCGATTTCCTCCGCCTGACGTTTGCCGCGAGCGCAGTGCTGTTGGCCGAAGCCTGCGGTCCCTCGCCCTCGAGTGGCGGACCGGTGCCCACCGCGGGCGCGCCCGCTCCGGTCAACGCCGCGCCGCCCACGACTAAACCGGCGATACAACCAACCGCGGCAACGGCCCCGACGCAGCCAGCTGCGGGCCAACCGACACAGCCCGCCGCGGGCGCGACCCAGGCCCAGGCCCAACGCGGCGGCACGCTGCGTGTCGGCCTCGACGTCGATGCTGACACCCTCGACCCGCGCCTGTCCAAGAACACCTCGGGTTTCCGCGTCAAGGAGCTCGCCTTCAATGGCCTGGTGGCGATCAATCCGGACTACACGCCGGTGCCGGACCTAGCCGAGAATTGGGACAACCCTGACGACAAGACATGGGTCTTCCACCTGCGGCAAGGCGTCAGGTTCCACGATGGCTCCGACCTCACCGCGAACGATGTCAAATACACCTACGACTCTGTGCTGGATCAATCGTTCAACTCGCCGGCGCGCGCCTTCTACCTGAGCGTCGACAAGGTCGATGCCACCGATAAGAACACCGTTACCTTCACGCTCAAATCGCCGTTTGCACCGTTCCTGTCGTACATGGACCTGGGCATCGCGCCGCAGGCATCCGGCGCCAAACCGGATTTCGGCACTAAACCAGTTGGCACCGGCCCGTTCAAGGTCGATACGTGGAACACCGGCGACAGCATCGACCTGTCCGCCTTCGACGGTTTCTATGGCGGTCTCCCGAACCTCGATCGCGTCCGACTCAAAGTGGTGCCGGACAACTCCGCGCGTGTTGTCGCCCTGGAAAGCGGCGATCTGGACTTCGTGCAATCTCCGCTCTCTCCACAGGACGTTTCACGCTTGCAATCGGCTGGCAAATTGAAAGTAGAGCGCACACCGGCCGCTGGCTACACCTACGTCAATCTGAACACCGCCGACCCGATCCTCAGCGACAAGAAGGTCCGCCAGGCGCTGTCGCACCTGGTCAACAAGCAGCAGATCATCGATACCATCTACAAGGGCATTGGCAAACCAGCCAACGGACCCATCGTGCCCGGTATGTGGGCGTACTCGGCGGACGTGCCATCCTACGACTACAGTCCGGACAAAGCCAAACAGTTGCTGGACGACGCCGGATGGACAGCCAGCGCGGACGGCATCCGGACCAAGGACGGCCAGAAGCTGAGCCTGGTGGTGCGCACGCACTCCGAAGATCCAGATCGCAAGCAACTGATTCAGGTCCTGCAGAGTGAGTTTCAGAACGTCGGTATCGACGCCACAACCAGTACAGTTGAGTTCCCGGCCTTCTTTCAGGACGTCCAGGATGGCAAATACCAGGTGGGTGTCATCGGTTGGCTCAACCTGTCGGATCCGGATCGGGCGACGTTCCGCCAGTTCACGATTGACGGCACCGCCAACTATGGCAAGTACAAGAACGACCAGGTCGACAGTTTGCTCAAGCAGGCGCGTACTACGCTCGATCACGACAAAGCCAAGGCGCTGTACACGGATGCGGTCAAGCAGATCGTCGACGACGCGCCGTACATCTTCGTGCAGTACCAGGAATACATTGCGATGTACACGCCCAGGCTCCAGGGCTATGTCATAAACCCAGTGGCGAACTGGCTGTCATTCAAGCGCGTCTCACTGGCGAGCTGAGTCGAGCCCAATCCTGGTCTTGCGCTCACGAGGCTGAATGTCGCGTTACGTGGTAAAGCGCGTGCTGCACACGC
>VBGG01000447.1 GCA_005883405.1 Chloroflexota bacterium
CACCCACGGAGGTCGTGTATCACACCTCTCAACGTTCCTTACTCTGTGTTCTGGCACGCTTATCACAGAAAATTCACCGCTGATTACGCCTTCGGCGCTCGATTTCAAGCCGCGAACCGTGCGATCTCGGCGCCGTCCGCCTCGCGGCAGCAATCGCGCTTGCGTCGCCGATGTTCCGCCTCGACGGCGGACAATCTTCGACTCTTCCGAGCTTTTCGCCCATTGCGGGCGTTCACTCCTCTGGCTTGAACAAACGTCTTCACCTCGCGGCAAAAACATCCGATCGCCATCGGCAAAAACCAGCAGTGATCTCTGCTCCACTCTTCTCTTGTTCAGGTGCATTTACTCACGCGTCGCGGCGGGGACATCGCCGATTCCGAGGCACAAAAAACCCGAGAGCCTCAAACTGGCGTTCTCGGGACTACGTCACAAACCTGGGGCCGGCTGGCCTGAGTCTGCTATCCCCTGATCGGCTCCTCTCTCTGCTCGACGTGTGCGGTTGTCGCGTTAGTCGCTGCTCGGAATATCTCTACGTCCGCTTCGCGCGGACCGTCCCGCACAGCATCGTCCACTATAGCCAAGCGCGCTCGAGCGTGTCAAACGCAGAGCGACCAGTCACAGGACACGCCTGCGCGGCTGGCCGCTCGGTCGCGTTCGAAACGTGCGTGAAGAGTCAGGCCGTTTTGCGCGCCGCCTCCGTGGCCTCGACCGCCGGCAGGTGCGGCTCGAGCCGCTTGAGCAGCTGCGGCTTGGGTAGGAAGCCGACGATGCGCTCGACCATCTGGCCATCCTTGAACAGGATCATCGTGGGGATGCCCGTGACGCCGAAGTGCATCGGCGTGTGCTGGTTCTCGTCGACGTTCAGCTTGACGATCCTGATCCTGCCACTCTGTTCGACCGCGATCTGCTCGAGCACGGGCGCCACCATGCGGCACGGGCCGCACCATTCCGCCCAGAAGTCGACCAGCACGGGCGTGTCGCCGCTGATCTCGGTCTCAAAAACTGCGTCGGTAATCTGCGTAAGTTGTCCCACTGTGGGGCGTACCTCCCTTGCTCGAAGCTTTGGCGCCACCACTGGGTAGTGCCTGACTCTTCCAACTGTTTCAACATTTGTACCACGTGACCTATTCCCGCCCCCTGCGCGCGTCCCCCGCGTCGGTTGTTCAGCCGCCTCGAACGTCCCTATACTTCAAGCCGCCTGGGCCGCGGACAGAGGCGTTCGTGATATAAGGCGCGGCCCAGGCAATTTCAGATAGCCGAAGTGGCGGAATTGGCAGACGCGCTACGTTCAGGGCGTAGTGGGAGAACTCCCGTCAGGGTTCGAGTCCCTGCTTCGGCACTCGTTGTTTCAGGCTCAGAGGCCGCTCAGGGCGCTGGCGTTGCTCCGCGTGGCGGCCAGGTAGGCGTCGCCGTCTTCGGCGGATGCCTGGATCTGGGTGTTCTCCATCCACTCGTTGAAGGTGCTGACGACCACCGCGTCGGGCCCTGAGGCGAGCGCGCCGTTCCAGGTGCTCTGGTAGTAGTCGACGGAGCGCGGCTGGAAGCACGTGGTCGCCCGCGCGTGGCTGTCGTCGCAGCCGGGTGAGACCGGTGGCAGCCAGAGTTTGCCGGTGTCGTGCACGCTCCCGCCCCAGCGTTGGAGCTGACCTTCGGGATCGTGCGACCAGGCGATCGCGTACGGGCTGAGTCCGTCCCAGGCGCTCCCGCCCAGAATGCCCAGCTTGTCGCCGTCGGCGATCCACAGCGCGCGGTGTTCGGGGTCGACCTCACCGCGGATGCCATCCCAGGTGCCGTTGTCGAACGTCGAGGCGCGCCAGAAGAAGATCACCGGCTTGCCCTGCAGCGTGGCCATGTGGGGATTGCCCAGGCGCGCTTGATAGAAGGCTTTCAGCTGCTGCACCACGTCATCGACGCCCCAGAAGTGGGTCGTCTCGAACATGATGCTCGTCGCGAAGCCCTGGTCCATGATGTGTTGCACCGCCAGGTCGGTGCGATCCTCGTTACCCAGCCAGTCGACCACAAAGGCGTCGATGCCAGCAGCGCGAGCCTGGCGGATCGTGTCTGACAGGACTCCGGGGTCGTCGGATGCCCCGTCTGCACTGCCGGTGGGGTGCTCAATGGTCGCGCCAAACGTGTCCGAGTTCCACCACGCGTAGTAATAGGCGAAGACGGGTCGGCGATCCGGCTGCGCCGCGGCGGAGTGGGCAGGACACGACGCGACTGCCACCAGCGAGATGGCAAGCAAGGTGCGAGCGTGGACGCGAAGCATACCGACGGGCGCGTGCAGCACGCGCACCGGTTCACGGTAGCCAACATGCTCGATTCGCTCTCATTTTGGCTACGGCCTGTCGCCCCATCCGAGGCCCAAAGAGTGGTCGAACTTTCTAGACTGGGTTGTGGCGTTCGCCGAACCCGAACCCGGGCCCGGGCCCGAAGCCGGGGCTGCGCAACCCGAGGCATCCCCGCCCACTGGACCGCGCCTTCGCTGGCCGCTGCTGGGACTGGTGCTGCGTGGGCGCAGCCTCGGGCCGAGCGCGGTCAGCGGAGGTGCGACTCGGCCGACGTTCGTCATCGGCGCGTCCGCCAGTCCGCGCGCGGTCGCGTCACCATCCCCGCAAGTGGCCGCGTCGCCGTCACCATCGGCGTCGGAGTACGTCATCCAGCCCGGCGACACGCTGCGTTCGATCGCCCAGGACGTGTATGGCGCCGCGGATCAGTGGCCGCGCATCTATGACGCCAACCGCGAGCAGATCGGCGCCGATCCCGACACGCTTCAGACCGGCACGCGGCTGCGCATACCCTAGCAGCGCTGCCGAATTTGCTAGTGGCTCGCCGCGCCAGCCACGCGCACGTACGTCTCCAACGCGTCCTGGTCCGACCCGCCGCCCCAGCCAGCCAGCCGAAGCTCTTCGCGGATCTGGGCCATGGTGCGCGGTCCGTTCGGCGTGGCATGCGTGGGCCCCGCGGCGGGCTGGGGCGCAGGCAGCGGCTCGAGGACTCGCTGGCTGGCGCGCACCTGTTCGACCGCGGCGGTCGCCGAGGCGGCATCCGGCGCCCCACGCGTCCCTACCAACGTCACCGTATGCGCCGGCGCGTAGACGCTCTTGAGTGGCAGCTCACGTGCTTGGCCGCCCGCGGTCGGAGTCACATGTCGGGTGATCAGCACCGCGAATCCGTCGCGCGCGCTTTCGACGAGCAGCCTACGCCCCCAGGCAAGCGACGACTCCTCCTGCACCTCGGGCGTCGCATCCGCCACCACGCGGTCCGAGATCACCGGATCGTCTACCTGGACGGTCCAGGGCGGCTTCTGACCGAACAGTCTGAACGTGATGTGCTCGGCGTCGGTGCTGGCCTGGATGAGCACCGCGTGATCGCTCGGATTGATCCATTTGAAATCGAGACCCGAGTCGGCGTCGACTGTCGCGTCGAGCCCGACCAGTCCGCGCGAGGTGTACGCCGGGATCCAGTACAGGTGCCAGTAGCGTTCCTCGATCTGGTACCCCGACCAGAACACCGGCTGGAATAGCGTGGTGGCAACCTGGCAGATCCCGCCAGCCACGCTCGGCACCGTGTGCACACCGCCCTGATTGCCGGTCGTCAGCCCGAACCCCCATTGAAAACCGGCCTCCAGCGTCGTGGGTCCAACCTCGGTGTTGAACGAGAACGTTCCGCCAGGTGGGATCACCACGCCATTCAGCCGCTGTGCCGCCAACCGAATGTTGTGCGCCTTCTCTGGGATCGCGCCGGCGAACGCCGTGGTGCTCTCGCCGATCAGCTCGCGAATGCCCAGCCCGGAGGCGTCGTCCGCGCCGACAGCGGGGCGAAGCACCTCGACCGGAAGCTCGAGGGCGCGGTCGCCGGCCAGGATGCGCGCCTTGATCAGCTCGACGGCGGACGGACGGTTCAGCGCCTGACCTTCACGGCTCGGGCGTAGCAGATCCAGCTGCCCACCGTCCCAGGAGAAGCGCGCGTTCTGGGCGTCACGATCGATCTGGGACGCCATCGTCTGCGCCAGCGCGCTGATCGGCTCGTCTTGAACCCCGACCGACGCCACGGCGTGCGGTCCATCCGGCTGGGTCAGCGTAACCATGTCGAGCATCTGGGCACGCTCGATCGTCCAGTGCTGCTGACCTGCGCTCAGCTGGATCGGCGCCGGATCGCGCAGCATCCGCACCAGCTGCTCGTGCGCCGCCGCGACTTGCTCGGTGGCGGTCGCAGGCAGAAGTGTCCTGGTCACCAGGATCACGCTCGCGCGGCCGCCTACCAACGCCTGGGCCACCAGCTCACGCGAGGCAGCTTGATCGAGCGCGAGGCCAGTCAGCGATGACTGAAACGCGAGGGTACCGTCCGCGCCGAGCTCCAGCTGGGCTTCGCGGGGCTCCGTGTCGACGTCGCGCGCGATGCGCCGCATGAGCTCGTCCAGCGCCGCTCCGTCGCTGGTGCCGGTGACCGAAACGCTGGTCTCTGAGCGCAGCGCGCGTAGCTGTGCCTGAACGTTGGACAGCAGCGAACCCGCATGGCCGAGGCTGAACGCGCCGCCTGCCAGCTCGGCCGGGTCGAGCCGCATGCCCATCGCACGCGGCGTCGTCTTCCATGAGCGTTCGCCGACTTGCAGCTGCAGCGGCTGATCAACGATGGCCGCGGCCGCGGGAGCGAGCCTGGCCGCGGCGTCCGAGACGCTCAGCCCGCCG
>VBGG01000072.1 GCA_005883405.1 Chloroflexota bacterium
GCGCAGCCTCAGGCTCAATCTCCTGTATGCTGGCGACCGACGCATGGATCGTGTAAGTCGGACGCGCAGCCGCCCCCGTCGCACACTCGCCCTCCAGGTCGCCGATCGGCTCGCCGTCTCGAGCGATCTCGTCTACCTGGTCTGGCGACACAAGCTGTGGTGGATGGTGCCGCTCCTGGTGGCGATGGTCGTGCTGGCCGCCCTGGTGGTCATCGAAGCGACCCCGATCGGCCCGCTCCTGTACCCCGTGTTCTAGTGCTGCTCTGGGACGCGTGGAAGGCCTACGCGCACCGCGCAGCCAGCTACCAGACACGCGTCCTGTTGACGATCGTGTACCTGCTCGTGCTCGGTCCCGGCGCGGTGCTCGGACGGCTATTCGGCGCGCGTCTCCTGGATCTGGAGCGCGCCTCTAGCTCCTGGACGGAGCGCGCTCCGCCGGACAGAACACTCGACGGTCTACGGCGTCAATTTTGAAGGCGTGAACATCCTCGGCCTGTCCTGCTTCTATCATGACGCTGGCGCCTGTCTGCTTCAGGACGGCGTGGTGGTGGCCGCCGCCGAAGAGGAGCGCTTTTCGCGCCTGAAGCATGATGCGCGGTTGCCGATGCAAGCCGCGAGCTACTGCCTCGAATCGGCCGGGCTGGAGCCGGACGACCTGGACTATGTCATCTTCTACGAAAAGCCGCTGCTGAAATTCGAGCGCATCGTCGCCGGCTACGCCGCAACCTATCCGCGTTCACGCGGCGCCTTCGTCAATGCCATGGAGGCCTGGCTGGGGCAGAAGCTGTGGGTACGCGGTCAGATCCGCCAGGCACTCGGCTATTCCGGCGAGATCCTGTTCGGTGAACACCACCTCTCGCATGCGGCGAGCGCCTTCTTCCCGTCGCCATTCGACGAAGCGGCCGTGCTGACCGCGGACGGGGTCGGGGAATGGGCGACCACCACCCTCGGCGTCGGCCACGGCATTGACCTGGAGGTAACGCACGAGATCCGCTATCCGCACTCGCTGGGCCTGCTGTACAGCGTCTTCACGGCCTTTCTGGGCTTTGAGGTCAACGAAGGCGAATACAAGGTCATGGGCATGGCGGCGTACGGCCGACCGACCTGCGTGGACAAGGTCCGCCGGCTGATCACGCTAGCTGAGGACGGCAGCTTCCGCCTTGACATGCGCTACTTCGGCTACCACCACGGGTTGCGGTCGCTCGATCGTGCATTTGTAGACCTGTTCGGACCCGCGCGCCAGCCCGGCGCGGACGTGGAGCAGCGCTATGCGGATGTCGCGGCCAGCATCCAGCTGGTGACGGAGGAGGCGATGTTGGGTCTCGCGCGGCGGGCGCGGCAGCTCAGCGGTTCCGACAACCTCTGCATGGCCGGCGGCGTGGCGTTGAACGTCCTGGCAAACGCGCGCATCCTGCGCGAGTCAGGCTTTCGGCGGGTCTGGATCCAACCCGCTGCTGGTGACGCGGGTGGCTGCGTCGGGGCGGCCACCTATCTGCACCATACGGTGCTCCGCCACCAGCGCCGTTCGCCGATGGACACCGCCTACCTGGGCCCGGCGTACTCGAATGATGAGATTCGTGCTTTTCTCTCAGATGAAGGCGTAGCGTTCACCGCGCTCGACGAGTGCGCCATCGCACCGACGGTCGCGCGGCTGCTGGCGAACAACGAGGTAGTCGGCTGGTTCCATGGACGCATGGAGTTCGGACCACGCGCGCTCGGCGCACGCAGCATCCTCGCCAATCCGACCGATCCGTCGATGAAGGACACGTTGAACGCCAAGATCAAGCATCGTGAACCATTTCGGCCGTTCGCGCCGGCCGTGCTTGTGGAGGCCGCGCCGACCTACTTCGACTTCGGCGTACCGGATGGCGCGCCCGACAGTCCGTTCATGCTGCTCACCGCGCGCGTGCGGCCCGACAAGCAGCATCTGTTGCCGGCGATCACACATGTCGACGGCACCGCCCGCGTACAGACTGTCAGCCGCGAAAACAATCCGTTCTTCTACGCGCTGATCGAGGAGTTCGGCAAGCTCAGCGGCGTGCCGGTGTTGGTCAACACCTCCTTCAACGTCCGCGGCGAGCCGATCGTCTGTTCCCCCCGCGAAGCCTTCAACTCCTTCGCCCACACCGACATGGATTATCTGTTGCTGGGCAACGCGCTGATCCCCTCCAGCTCGAAGCGCAAGCTATCCCGCTACCCCGGCCAGCGCGAGGTCCACCAGGGCGTCGAAGTTTTCGTATGACGCTCGCCTCGATTCCCGCCAGCATTCCGCGTCCGTCGCTTCGCCAGTCGACAGCCGTCTCAGGCTCGGGGCGCAGCGGCGTCGGCCCCGACCGCGTCGCAGCTCGTTCGAGCCAATCGACGGGCGTCTCGAGCTCCGGCTGTGCTGGCGCAGTCTCCGACCTCGTCACGGCTCGTTCCCTTAGGGCTCGGCTCCGCCCGCTCATGGCGCCGACCACGTTCGCGTCCCGCTTCGGTGTGGGTGGCGTCCGCTCGATTGGCCACGACCGGCCGTCCGCCCGATCCGATAGGATTCCACTCCGCCCGCTCATGGCGCCGACCACGTTCGCGGCCCACCCCCGCCCTAGCGGTCGCGCCTCGTGAGCATCGGTCTTCGACGCAAGCTTGCGGCCATCACGGTTCCCTGGTTTTTCCTCGTCGTCTTCGCGGCGCTGTACGTGCTGGTCCTCCTGCCCCGCGTGCGTGACGGCGCCTGGCTGGCAATGTGCGTTAGCGCCTTCGTCGCGCTGGTGTTTCTTTCGTTCCTGGCCGCGGCGGTGACGTTTTCGCGCGACGTCCTGACCGGCCGGTGGCCTTCGCAGGAATGACTCCGACACGCAAGATCCACATCGCGGTGATCCCCGGCGACGGCATCGGCCAGGAAGTGGTGCCCGAAGGCCTCCGCGTACTGGACCATCTCGCCCAACAAGCGAATGGCGCGTTCGAATTCGAATACGACCACTTCCCGTGGGGCTGCCAGTACTACCTCGAGACAGGCCGCATGATGGACTCCGATGGTCTGGACCGCCTGCAGCCATGCGACGCGATCTACTTCGGCGCGGTCGGCTGGCCCGGTGTGCCAGACCACGTCAGCCTGTGGGGCCTGCGTCTGGCCATCTGTCAGGGGTTCGATCAGTACGCCAACGTGCGGCCGGTCCGCCTGCTCCCCGGAGTGACGAGTCCGCTCAGGAACGCAACCGCCGAGACCACGGACTGGGTGGTGGTGCGCGAAAACACCGAGGGCGAATACGCCGGCATCGGCGGCCGGAATCTGTCTTCCCGCGGCCCCGGCAAAACCGTCGCGATCCAGGCCGGACTCTTTACTGAGGAAGGCTGCGAGCGCATCATCCGCTTCGCGTTCGATCTGGCGCTCGGGCGCCGCCGCGGAAAAGTTACCAGCGTCACCAAGTCCAATGCCCAGCAGTACGGAATGACGCTGTGGGACGACGTGTTCGCACGCGTGGCAGCCGATTACCCTGGGGTAGAAACCGAGCAGTGGCTGGTGGATGCCATGGCCGCCCGCTTCGTTCTCAAACCCGAAACATTGGATGTCGTGGTGGCGTCCAATCTCTTCGCCGACATCCTCTCGGACCTCGGCAGCGCGCTGGCCGGCTCGCTCGGCATCGCCGCATCCGCGAATCTGAATCCGGAGGGCCGCTTCCCGAGCATGTTCGAGCCGGTCCACGGCTCCGCTCCCGACATCGCCGGCCAGGGCATCGCCAACCCCATCGGCGCCATCTGGAGCGCCGCGCTGATGCTCGACCACCTCGGCCTGCCAACCCACGCGGAGCGCGTCATGCAGGCCATCGAAGCAACCACCAGCTCGCACCTGGTCACACCGGACCTCGGCGGGAGCGCCACCACCCGCCAGGTCACCGACTGCATGATTACACACCTTACGGAGCCCTGACTGATGCGCGCGATGGTCCTGCGCGCGCCCCGCACTCCGCTCGAGCTGCACGACGTGCCGGTACCGCAACCAGGGCAGCATCAGGTCCTGCTGCGGGTGCGGGCGTGCGCGGTCTGTCGCACCGACCTGCACATCGTGGACGGCGAGCTGGAGCATCCGAAGCTGCCATTGATTCTGGGGCACCAGGTGGTGGCGACGGTCGAGTCGCGTGGGGCCGAAGTCCAGGATCTACGTGTCGGCGAGCGGGTGGGCGTGCCGTGGCTCGGCTGGACCGACCGGACCTGTCGCTACTGCCAGCGCGGGCAGGAGAACCTGTGCGATGCCGCGCTGTTCACCGGCTACACGCTCGACGGTGGCTATGCCGAGTACGTCGTCGCCGACGAGCGGTACTGTTTGCGCCTGCCGGATCGCTATCCAGACGATCGAGCTGCGCCGTTGCTGTGCGCGGGGCTGATCGGCTATCGCACGTACCGAGCCGTCGGCGACGCCGCCGAGCACATCGGCATCTACGGCTTCGGATCGTCCGCCCACATCATCGCTCAGATCGCGGTGCACGAGGGGCGTCACGTGTATGCATTCACGCGTCCGGGCGATGCCGCGACCCAGGATTTCGCGCGATCGCTAGGCGCGGTCTGGGCCGGAGGCTCCGACGAGCGTCCGCCGCGCGAGCTGGATGCGGCGCTGATCTTCGCCCCCGTTGGTCCGCTCGTAGTCGCCGCGCTGGGCGCCACCGCCAAAGGCGGCGTGGTGGTGAGCGGCGGGATCTACATGAGCGACATCCCGTCATTCCCCTATCGGCTGCTGTGGGAGGAGCGTGTCGTGCGTTCCGTGGCAAACCTGACTCGTCGCGACGGTCAGGAGTTCATGGCGATCGCCGAGCGGTCGCCGATCGAGACGTCGGTGGAGACCTTTCCGCTCGAGTCGGCCAACCAGGCGCTTGACCACCTGCGGCGCGGACAGGTGCGCGGGGCAGCCGTCCTGCACGTCTCCGCCTGAACGTGATTGCATAGGCACCCATGACTGCATACAGCTACGACCATATTCATCTGCGCTCGCGCGATCCACGTGGCACGGCCGAGTGGTACCACCAGATGTTCGGCGCGCGTGTCTTCGAGTCGGTTCAGTCGGACGGTCAACCCCGCATCGACCTGGACATCAACGGCTTGACGGTGTTCATCGCCAGCGTGCCTGCGGAAGCGGACATGCCCGCGGCTCCAGCCGACGCTCACCTCGGCCTCGACCACTTCGGCCTGCGCGTCGACAACCTGGATGGCGCGGTGGCCGAGCTCAAGCAACGCGGCGCGACCTTCACCATGGAGCCGCGCACGATCCGCCAGGGCGTGAAGATCGCCTTCATTCAGTGCCCCGACAACGTGCGCGTGGAGTTGCTCGAGCGCTCCGGATAGATCACTGGTCCATCACCGACCCATCCTCGTAGAGTCGCGTCCCCAGCCAGCGCATTCGGTATGGGTAGCGCTCCGCCGCGTCGGGCGCCAATTCCACGCTGATGCCTGGCGCATCCGGTACCAGCAGTGACCCTTTACCGTCGTACTCGAGCGCGGTGCGCACGATTTCGCTTTTTGGCGGCTGGTCTTCTCCCATCGGATTGTGTGGAACCACCCCGACGTAGCTGGCTTCGGCCAGCGCGGCGATCTTCTTGGCGCCGGTGATCCCGCCGCACATGCACCCATCCGGCCGTACGAACTGCACCGCGCCCCGCCGGAGCAGCATCTCGAACTCGAAAATCGTGTGTAGCCGCTCGCCGGTGGCGATCGGAATGTGGATGTTCTCGGCCACCAGTCCCATCGCGTCGAAGTTGTCTGGCAAGATCGGATCTTCATAGAAGAGCGGCCGATACGGCTCGATGCCCCGAGCCAGGACGATGGCCTCCGCCGGCGTGAGGCGCCGGTGGATCTCGATACACAGGTCGACATCGTCGCCCACCGCCTCTCGGAACTGGCGCACCGCGTCGATCGCCTGGCCCATCTTGGCCGCGTGCGTCTTGAAGTAGGCGCGCTCGCGCGGCTCGTCGCCGAACGGCGAGAGGTGGCCGACGGCGGTGAAGCCGCGCGCCTTCGCTGCGCGACAGCCCTCGACCAGGCTGTCGATGGTCTCGCCCAGCACGTGGTAGTAGACGCGTGCCTTGTTGCGCGTTTTGCCGCCGAGCAGCGCGTAGACGGGCACACCGAAGTGCTTGCCGGCGATGTCCCACAGGGCGATGTCGATAGCGCTCAGCGCACCCATGATCGCCGCGCCGCGGAAGTGCGTTGATCGGTACAGGTACTGCCAGTGGTGCTCGATACGCAGCGGATCCTGGCCGACCAGGTAGTGCGCGAATTTGGCAACGACCTGCTCGGCGGCCTCCAGGAACCCCCAGGTGCCGGCTTCGCCCAGCCCGACGAGGCCGGCGTCGGTGTGCACTTCAACAAACAGGTAGCGGTCGACAGGCCTGGTTTCGACGCGGGTGATCTGCATGACAGCCAACAGGGTACGTGGGCATGCCTCCACTTCCCGGATGGCCTTCGGCCCGGTATCAGAGGCCCGGTTGCGCGGTTTGCTGGTCGTGGGACCCGGGCGTATGCGGCGAGCGAGGCCGGCATCGCTCAGGAATCGGATAGGCTGCGGGTGCCGTTTGGGACAGCTGAACCAGTGCTGCGGCTCGGCTCGCCAACCTCGTCGCGCACGGGAGCTGACAAACATACATGGCAGGTCTCGTTGAAGCGACTGTGCTCCGCCAGTCGCGGGTCCTCGGCGCACTCTCAGCCGCCGAGTTGGGGCAGCTCGCGACGTTGATGCGGCGGCGCGCCTTCCGACGCGGGGAGGTGGTGTTCCACCAGGGCGACCCGGGCGACACCCTGCACGTCGTCCTCTCCGGACGGGTAAAGGTCGTCCTCGTCGCCAAGGCTAGCGACATCGCCCGACCCAGGACGTTGAGTGACGGCAGCCCGATCACACCCGTCTGCGCCGCCGAGCCTGCTCTCTCTAGAGGCTGTTCTCTCTATAGGTTCTCGCG
>VBGG01000450.1 GCA_005883405.1 Chloroflexota bacterium
GCAGGCGCGGTCCAGGAGACCGATGCCGAAGCGTTGCCTGCTGTGGCCGAGACCGCAGTGGGCGCACCAGGCACCGTTGCCGGCGCCACTGGCGTGACACTGTTTGACGGCGCCGAAGCGGCGCTGCTGCCGACGGCGTTGGTGGCTACGACCCTGAAGGTATAGGCCGTCCCGTTGGTCAGACCCGCGAGCGTCGCGGACGTGGCCGGAGCGGCAACCGTGGTCGAGATCAGCGTCGCTGACGCGGCACCGTTGGCCGTCGCCACGCTGACCGTGTAAGACGTGATCGCGCTGCCGCCGTTCGAGGCGGGCGCGGTCCAGGAGACCGAGGCCGAGGCGTTGCCTGCCGTGGCCGAGACCGCGGTAGGCGCGCCAGGGACCGTTGCCGGCGCCACTGGCGTAACACTGTTGGAGGCCGCCGAGGCGGCGCTGTTGCCGACGACGTTGATCGCCACAACCGTGAAGGTGTAGGCAGTGCCGTTGGTGAGACCCGTCAGCGTCGCCGACGTTCCCGCAACGGTCGCGCTCGCGCCAGCTGGGCTGGAGGTCACCGTGTAGGAGGTGATGGCGCTGCCGCCATTGCTCAGCGGGGCGGTCCAGGAGACCGTCGCCGAAGCGTTGCCCGCCTTGGCGGTTACTGCCGTGGGTGCGCCAGGCACCGTCGCCGGCGCCACTGGCGTAACGCTGTTTGACGCCGTGAAGGTGTAGGCGGTGCCGTTGGTCAGTCCAGCAAGCGTGGCACTGGTCGCCGGAGCAGTCACGGTCGCCGAGATCGGCGTTGCCGGCGCTACACCGTTGGCAGTGGCCGCGCTGACCGTGTAACTGGTGATCGCGCTGCCCCCGTCAGAGAGCGGAGCAGTCCAGGAGACCGAAGCCGAAGCATTGCCTGCCGTGGCCGTCACGCCAGTCGGTGCGCCCGGCGCGGTGAGCACGACCGGCGCGGTCGGCGTGACGCTGTTCGACGGGGCCGAGGTGAGGCCCGCGCCAGCCGCGCTCCTCGGGGTCACCGTGAAGGTGTAGCTCGTTCCGTTGGTCAAGCCGGTCAGCGTGGCGATGGTCGCCGGCGCGGTGACCGTGGCTGTGCCTCCAGGCGGATTGGAAGTCACAAGGTAGCTGGCGATAAGGCTGCCGCCATTAGACAGCGGCGGAACCCAGGTAACCGTTGCCTGCGCATTGCCGGCGATCGCGTGAACCGACGTCGCGGCAATCGGCACGGTGATCGGCCCCGGCGGCGGCGCGATGGTTTGTACCGGCAGCGACAGAGTCGAGGTGGTGGTCACAAAGTGGCCACCGGTTGTCGCGCAGTTCAGGCCGCCTGGGAGAGGCGAGCCCTGGCAACCCGTGGCTGCGGCCAGGACGGTGACTCTCGTGACCGCTACGGTAGGAGTGCCCGAGAAACTCGCCGTGGCGCTCGCCCCGGGGGCCAGGTCACCCATCGAGCAACTGAAGGCATTGCCCCCGCGTGCGCAGAGGTCAGGATTTCCACCCGGGCCGAGGATGCCCGCCACCGGCATGCCCACCGGCAGCGAGCCACCGAGGAGCACACCATTGATCGGGCCGTTCGTGGTGTTCGTCGTACTTATGGTAAAGCTGAGAGGCTTCCCCACCACAGCCGGCCCGTTCGAAATCTGGGTCAGCTGTAAGGCGCCGGGCGTGACAATACTGTCAGCGAATGCGGGAATGGCCGCGGTAACGGCAGTCCCGAAAAGGCTCAGCACGAGGGCAAGATGCCCTACCAGGCTGAGGAGTTTGCGCGGGCCTCGATGCGGGCTTCGAGGTACAGTCATGGAGTTAGCTGTTGCTCCTGTTAAGTTCGTGGTCGAGCACGGGTTGAAGCAGGGAGCACCAGCAGCCCTTGAGGCACGCTGATTCCCGCGCAGCATCGCTGGCGGGGTCGCGCAAGCGTGAATCTCGGGCAACGCCGGGTGGCATGTGCGGTGCTAGCCCGGCCTGGGATCGCCTGCTGTATGCGGGCCAGCACTTAAGCTGACCTCTTCACCCGTTCCCGGGTGGCAGCGAGAATCGCATCAATGCCCATCCGTCGCCACCGCCGCGCGTCCGAAGCGGCTAAGACCTTCGTCTGAGCACAACTCCGTACGAGCGGACCGTACGGAGCTGTTACTGCGGCGGCACGGGTGAGATCAGCGCCAGCAGTTTCTGGCCATGCGCGCGCGATTCCAGCTCACGCGCGTAACGGCGGGCCTCCGTCTGTCCGAGCCAGGGTGACCAGTACGCCTGCATCGTCGCGACCACCAGCGACGTCGGCACCGAGTCGGCTGGATCGTGTGGGCAGAACAGCAGATCGAGCGTCGTCAACGGCCCGCCGTGCGGCCCACCGACGGGCTGTTCGTAGCGGATATCGACGTGGCCAAAACCCAGTCGCGCGAAAATGCGGCGACGAACCCACGGATCCGAGCCAACGCCGCGCTCGCGTTGCAGCTCGTCCGCCGACTCGCGCGTTGGATTGACCACGTCGATGAACACGCCGGGCGCGCGCCCACCCGCGGCATGATCCAGCACGCGAAACCGCTCCTCGTGCATCTGGCGGGCGATCCCGCGTCCACGCACGTCGCGGTCGACGCCCATGAAGCTCGAGAAGCCGCTGCCGGCGTCGGCGAGCCAGTGGAACAGCGTGCCGCCGACGACGCGGCCTGCGATCTCGGCGACCACCAGGAAGTTGCGCCGAGTGCCGGTGTCGCGCTCGAGCATCGTCGGGATGTACTGCGCAGGAATCAGCGTCTCGGGCGCGTAGTAGGCCGCGCGCTGCATTCGGCCGAAGCCGGCGATCGCCGGATCGTCAGGATCGCGCACCTCGCGGATAACCGCGCCGTCGCTCATGCGAACACCGCGTGCGCCGCGCACGCCTCGGCCTCGGTTTCGAGTGGATTGCCGGCGTAGCCATGCCGCACGTGCAGCCACACATAGATTGGCAGAAAGAAAGGCCCGAGCACCTCGTACTGGCGCGTGTGGTGGCTCTCGTGCACGAGCAGGCCGGGCGTGATGGGCGTCGCGGAGATGATCACCCGTCCGAAGGTGATCGCGCCGAAACCTCGCCGAGTAAGAAAGAGAGACGCCAGGCCGCGGGTCGAGTTTGCAACCAGGAGCGCGTCCCGCTGCCGCGGAACCGCCAGCGAGAGCAGCGCGAAGCCGATGCCGACGAGCGTATTCGGCAGGCTCCACAGCAATCCCAGCATGGTCAGGTGCCGCGTGCGACAGCCCACCGTTAGTATGTCGCGGACCCGGGCATGCTGCGGCTCGAACACCTGCGCAAAGACTACGGCGGACAGCGTGTGCTGGACGACACCTCGCTGGTGCTCAAGCCCGGCGAGCGTGCGGCGCTGGTCGCGCCGAACGGCGCGGGTAAGTCGACGCTGCTCAAGATCGTCGCCGGGCTCGAACACGCGGACAGTGGCCGCGTCACGCTGCCGCAGGGCACGGTGGTGGGTTACCTGGCCCAGGATGCCGGCGTCCAGCCCGGTCGCTCCCTGCACGACGAGGTGCTGAGCGCGGTGGCCGACCTGCTCGGTATCGAGGAATCCATGCGCGCCGTCGAGCGCCAGATCTCCGAGGCCGAGCATGACCTGGAAGCGCTCGTCCACCAGCACGCCGATCTGCAGGAGCAGTTCGAGCGTCGCGGCGGCTACGCGATCGAAGCCGAGATCGGTCGCGTGCTCAGCGGTCTGGGTTTTGCCGATGCCGATCGCGGTCGTCAGACGCAGGAGTTCTCGGGCGGCTGGCAGATGCGCATCGCGCTGGCTCGGCTGCTCCTCGGGCGGCCGGACGTGCTGTTGCTGGACGAGCCGACTAACCACCTCGACCTGGCGGCCACCGAGTGGCTGGAAGAGTACGTGAAGAGCAGCCGGGCGACGATGCTGATCGTCAGCCACGACCGCTACTTTCTGGACTCGGTGGTCCAGCGAGTGTTCGAGCTGCGCCAGGGACGCATCGAGACGTTCCCACCCGGCAACTACTCGGCCTACCGTGCCGAGCGGGCGCGGCGCGACGACGCGCAGGGGATCATCGCCGAGCGCCAACAGGAGGAGATCGAGCGCGTCGAGGCGTACATCCGTCGTTATAAGGAAGGCAATCGCGCCACGATGGCCAAGAGTCGCGAAAAGATGCTGGCGCGGCTCGAAGCCCAGCGTGTCAGCACCCCACGCGCCGAGCGGGTGGTCAAGTTCACGTTCCCGGCCTGCCCGCCGAGCGGGCGCGAAGTGATCAGTCTGTCGCACGCGCGGCGCGCCTACGCCGAGCGAACCGTGCTCGAGGATGTCTCGCTAGTGATCGAGCGCGCCGAGCGTGTCGCACTGATCGGGCCGAACGGCGCCGGCAAGTCGACGCTGCTGCGCCTGCTGGCGGGTAAGGATCGACCGACACGCGGCGCGGCCTCGCTGGGCATCGGCGTGCGCCCGGCCTACTTCGCCCAGGATCAGGCGGAGCACCTGGACCCGGCCAACACGATCTTCGACGAGGTCTATGAGGCAGCTCCGGCGAGCTGGGACATCCAGGCGGTGCGCGATCTGCTCGGCCGGTTCCTCTTCAGCGGTGGGGATCAGTTCAAGTCGGTCGCCACACTATCGGGCGGCGAGCGGAGTCGCGTGGCGCTGGCCAAGCTGCTGTTGCGACCGAACAACCTGCTGCTGCTCGACGAGCCGACGAACCACCTGGACATCGCCACGCGCGAGCGCCTCGAGGACACGCTCAGCGCCTATCAGGGCACGCTGGTGGTGGCGACGCACGATCGATATCTGGTGAACCGACTGGCTTCCAAGGTCATTGAGGTTGCCGACGGCGGGATCAAGATGTATCCGGGTACATACGCCGACTATCATCGCGCGAAAGCTGCTGCCGCTGCCGCGGCTTCGGTGGAGATCGCACCGCCTCCCCCGCGAGCGCCGACGATGACGTCGAGGGCCGAGCAGGACCCGGCCGTCCGTCGACGACTTGCCGCCGATCTGCGCGAGGCCGAACGCCAGGTGACGCTTGCCGAGGAGCGCCTGCGCGTGGTCGAAGCGGCGCTCAGCGATCCTGCCCGCTACAGCGGCGACCTCGCCGCCCTGGGACACGAGCACGCCACACTGCGGGACGAAGTCGAGCGGCTCACCGCGCGCTGGGCGGAGTTGGCAGAAGCGGCTGAGGGAGCAGCTTAGGTCCGCCTCTCCCTCTGGGAGAGGCCGCGCGCAGCGCGGGTGAGGGGTGCGTGCGAGCGGAAGCGTTCGTGCTCGTGAGCACCCCTCACCCCCGCCCTCTCCCAGAGGGAGAGGGAGTTTCGGTCGCGGGCCACCACTCGTCGCGCCACTCGCTCCACATGGGGCGGAGGCGCGGAGCTACCTCTTCTGCAAAGCGGCGAGTGTTGTAGAAGACGGTGTCGCGCGGCATGTCTCCGAAGTGGAGGAGCACCATCAGGTGGCCGACGCGCAGCGTCTCCTCCATTTCCGTCAGCTGCTGGACGACCGAGTCGGGCGAGCCAGCCACCACGTAGCCGCGCTCCAGAATTTGTGGCCACGTCAGGTCCTGCAGCTCTTTGTTGCGGTCGGCGGCGAGTTTGATCTGGCCCTCGATGCCCTGGCGGATGGTCGCCAGACTGGTGTACCCCGGCGGACTGGTGAAGCCCGGGTACAGATGCAGGCAGCGGTTATAGAAGTACAGGGCGTGCCGCGCGTAGAGACGCTCCGCCTCCGCATCGTTGTCGGCCACGCCGACGAACTGGAGAAATCCGGCGCGGTACGGATTCGGCTCCAGGTTGCGCCGCTCGACCGCTTCCCAGAAGCCCTCCATGACTCGCCGGGCGCGCAGATAACCGAAATACGACAGGTACGCGTACAGGAAATTGTGGTCGGCGCACCAGTCCCACGTCTCGACGCTGCCGCCGCCCGGAATCCACACCGGTGGATGTGGCTTCTGCATCGGCCGCGGCCAGATGTTGACGTAGCGCAGCTGTGTGTAGCGTCCATTAAACGCGAACGGCTCGGTCGCCTGCCAGGCTCGCAGCACCAGCTGCACCCCTTCGCGGTACTTATCGCGCAACGTGGCCGGCGTCTCGCCGTAGCAGTAGACGGTGTCCATCGGCGTGCCAACCGGAAAGCCGGCCACCAGTCGACCGCCGGACAACACATCCAGCATCGCCGTCTCCTCCGCGACGCGCGTCGGCGGGTTGTACAGGGCCACCGAGTCGCCCATCACGATCAGCTTCGATCGCGTTGTGCGCCGCGCCAGGGCGGCCATCATCAGATTTGGTGACGGCATGAGGCCGTAGGCATTCTGGTGGTGCTCGTTGACGCAGATGCCGTCGAAGCCGACCTGGTCGGCAAACTCCAGCTCGTCCAGGTAGTCGTTGTACGCCTGGTGGCCCGTCATCGGATCGAACAGCTCCGCCGCCGGCAGGTCCACCCACACGCCGTGGTAGCGCTCGCGGAAGTCGTCCGGGAGATCCGGATACGGCATCAGGTGGAAGAAGTGAAACTTCACGCAAACGCCTCGACTTGGCCCAGGAATGCTTCGACGGCCGCGAGGGTCCGATCGAGCGCCTCCACGGTCAGCATATGACCCGCGCCTGGAATGACTTCGCCTCGAGCGTCGGGCAGCAGGGCCAGCCAGTCATTCACATACGCCGCCGGCACGAAGCGGTCCTCCTGTCCATGCACCACCAGCGTTGGCGCTCGCACACGGTGCAGCCGGCGAGAGATGCCACGATCTGGAATTGGCCACAGAAACCGCGCGACCGTGGTCATCCCGCGCACCAGGGAGATGACGGACTCCACGTCTGGTTGAGGTCCGGAGCCGGGCGCCAGGGTCGTGTCCGCGTACAACATCGCGGGTACCTCCGCCGGCGGAACGCCGAAGAGGTCCGCGACAGGATAGCGGTCGTTCCACAACCCGAGTGGCGACAGCAGCACCAGCCGGGAGACGCGCTTGGGAACGTGAGCCGCCAGCTCCGCCGCGACCATGGCGCCGAACGAGTGGCCAGCGACGACCGGACTCGATAGATCGAGCGCTTCGAGCACGTCGTCATAGTGCAGCGCCAGGTCGTGGATGTCGCGGATTTCATCGAGCTCCGCCAGGTCACTGAACCCGGGCGCCACCGGCGCGAACACGCTATAGCGCCGCGCCAACGCGTTGATGACCGGCGCGTCGGCGTCGACGCCGTACAGGCTGTGCAGCCACACCACCGCCGACCCTTCGCCGGCGCGGTGCACCACCGCCTGCCGGTTGCCGCCGAGCGCGACCGACTCAGCCATCGGCGACGAGCAAGCTGCGCAGCTGTTCGGGATCGGTGGTCGGCGCCTGGCACACGTAGTGCTCGCACACGTAGGCAGTCGCCCGGCCATCAGCCGGATGGCGGCCTTCCAGGAGCGGGATCGGCGCGCCACCACCGGCGACGACCTTGTTCGGCATGAACGGCTCGAACACGACGCGCAACAGGGCTTGCGTATCCGCCGCGTCCGGCTGGCCCACGATCGCGACCTCTTTGGGGCGCCCCAACAAGAAGTCAAGCGCGTTCAGCGACCGCGCGAAGCCGAGTGGATAGCGCGCCATCGGCTCGCGCAGCAGCTGGAGGACACCTTCGGCCGCGCGCCGATACTCCTCCCGACCGGTCAACAGCGCGAGCCGCAGCAGCACATCGGCGGACACGGCGTTGCCCGACGGCGTGGCATTGTCGAAGATGTCCTTCGGCCGCGTGATCAGCGTCTCGTGATCGTTCGAGGTATCGAAGAAGCCGCCGTTCTCCAAATCCGCGAAGCGCTCCAGGATGAGGTCCGCCAGACTCGTCGCCGCGGTCAGCCAGTGTGGATCGAATGTCGCTTCGTACAGCGCCACCAGTCCGTCAGCCACGTTGGCGTAATCCTCCAGGTATCCGTTCAGCCTCGCGGCGTGCCCCGGTTTCCACGTCCGATACAGCCCGCCATCAGCTCGGCGCATTGCGCCCAGCAGGAACTCCGCATTGCGGATCGCCGCCGCCAGGAAGTCTTCACGCGCCAGCACGCTGGCCGCCTCCGCCAGTGCGCGAAGCATGAGCCCGTTCCAGCCGGCAAGGACCTTCTCGTCACGCGCCGGCCGCACGCGGCGAGAGCGCGCCTCGAACAGGATCTGACGTCCGCGTTCCAGTGCCGCCAGCAGCTCCGCTTCGGTCACCCCGAGCCTCGAGGCCAGCTCCAGCGGCGTGTGCTCCATGCGCAGGATGCTGGCGCGGCGTTCGAAATTCCCTGGCGCCGTCACGTCATAAAACGCGCCAAAGAGCCGCGCGTCCTCCGCACCCAGCAGCTCCCGCAGCTCGGCCGGTGTCCAGACGTAGAACTTGCCCTCCTCGCCTTCGGAGTCGGCGTCCTCCGTCGAGTAGAAGCCGCCCGACGGGTCGGTCATGTCGCGCAGGACGTACTCGATAATCTGTTCGGTGACGTCCATGAAAAACGCGTTGCCGGTCGCCTGATAGCCCAGGAGGTAAGCGCGGGCGAGCTGGGCGTTGTCGTACAACATCTTTTCGAAGTGCGGCACCAGCCATTCGGCGTCGGTGCTGTAGCGTGCAAAACCACCGCCCAGGTGGTCGTAGATGCCGCCGCGCGCCATGCGATCCAGCGTGTGGACGACGACCTCCAGAGCCGCCTCATCACCCGTTCTCTTCCAAAACCGCAGCAGAAACTCGAGCGCCATTGGCTGTGGGAATTTGGGCGCGCTGCCGAAGCCGCCGAATTCGGGATCGTGCTGCGCCGCCAGGCCGCGGCCGGCGGCCTGGAGGATGTCGACGTCGAGCTGACCGTGCGATGCTGCTGGCCGCACTGCTTGCTGCAGGTGCTGGCGTAGCTGATTGCCGCTCTTGAGCACCTCCGCGCGGCGGTTTTGCCACGCGTCGGCGATCGCCGCCAGCACGTTGGGGAACCCGGGCATGTTGGCTCGAGCTTCGGGCGGGAAATACGTACCGCCGTAGAAGGGCGTGCCATCGGGGGCGAGAAAGACCGTCATCGGCCACCCACCGCCACCGGTCATCGCCTGGACCGCCTGCATGTAGATAGCGTCGAGGTCGGGCCGTTCCTCGCGATCCACCTTGATGTTGACGAATGAAGCGTTCATGAGGTCCGCCGTACGCGGATTCTCGAACGACTCGCGCTCCATGACATGGCACCAGTGACAGGCCGAGTAACCGATCGACAGCAAAATCGGCTTGTCCTCGGCCTTTGCGCGCGCGAGCGCTTCCTCCCCCCAGGGATACCAGTCAACGGGGTTGTGCGCGTGCTGGAGCAGGTATGGGCTGGTCTCACCCGCCAGACGGTTCGCCATGTGTTGAAAGGGTAGCTCCGACGGCCCGCCGCGTGAGCGGACTGTGCGCACGGCGACGCATACTCAGCAATGTTGACCGACCAGGATCTCCCCTGGGACGCTACGCCCTTCCTGCCGCCCGATCAGGAGCGCACGCTCGACGTGCTGCGCGAGGCCGCCAGAAGCTGTCGCGCCTGCGATCTGTTCTTTTCGGGGACGCAGACGGTGTTCGGCGAGGGACCCGAACGCGCCGACGTGATGATGATCGGCGAGCAGCCTGGCGACATGGAGGACCGCGCCGGGCAGCCGTTCGTCGGACCCGCTGGTCGCGTGCTCGACGAGGCGCTCGATGAGGTCGGCATCGACCGCTCACGCGTGTACGTCACCAACGTGGTCAAGCACTTCAAGTGGGTGGCGCGCGGCAAACGCCGCATCCACAGCAAACCGAACGCACGCGAGATCCGCGCCTGCCGCCCGTGGCTGGACGCGGAGCTGGAAGATGTGCAGCCGCGAGTCGTCGTCTTGTTGGGCGCCACCGCCGCGCAGGCCTTGCTCGGCGGGAAGTTTCGCGTGACGCAGGAGCGCGGCAAGCCGTTGGAGGACACCAGCCTGGCGCCGTACGTCGTCGCCACCGTGCACCCGGCGTCCATCTTGCGCGCGCCTGACCCCGAAACGCGCGAATCCGAAGGCCGCGCTTTCGTCGAGGACCTGCGGACGGTAAAACGTCTCCTTGAATGACGTCCGAAGAGTCGATCGTGGCGGACGCCCTGGTCGAGTCGCTGCGTGCGCTGCACCGCGACGATCCGGCCCCGGTCTACGTGCAGATCGAGCGCCGCATTCGGATGGGTGTCGCCGACGGGACGCTGCAGCCGGGCGACCACCTGCCGTCGGTGCGCGATCTGGCTCGCCAGCTGGGGCTGTCGCCAAATACGGTTGGCCGCGCTTACGCTGAGCTGTCACGCGAGGGCGTGATCATGGCCCGCGCGGGCGGCGGGTCCGAGATCGCTGCGCGCGATCGACTCAACCAGCCGGCCCTGCTGCGTACACGGCTGGAGCGTCTTCGCGTACTGGCCCGCCAGATGGCGGTGCGCGGCCTTGCGCTCGGGCTCGAGCCTGACGAAATCGCCGAAGCGGTGCGGTCTGAGCTGGCGGCCCACGGTCGGCCCATCTCGGGCATGCCGATCCAGGACTCGCTCGGCGAGCACGAAGCACCGCTGCTCTCGGCGCGCAATCGCCTGCGCGGGCGGGTGGCGGCAATTCGGGCCGGCGAGCTGCTGGCGGAAGTGACGATCGAGCTACGCGAGGGCGCCCACGTGGTAGCCGCGGTGACCCGATCGTCGGTTGACCGACTGGGGCTGGACACCGGCGCTCCCGTGTCGGTCTACGTCAAGGCGACTGAGCTGACGCTGGGGGTGTAAACACGGCGGGCTGGGCCGTCCCCCAGGCCACGCAGCGGGCGTTCTTGCATGCATGCGACGAACCCTTCAGTCCTTTGTGGGCGCAGCCACCATGCTCGTCCTGGCGGCGAGCGCCGTGAGCGCACAGGCGGTCCCGACCGGCACGAGCGCTGGCACGACCGGCACTACCACGACCGGAACTGCCACGACCGGCACGACCACGACGGGCACTACCACCACCGGCGCTAACACGGGCGCCACGACCGGTGCGACGACGAGCTGCCCAGACCTTCAGCTCGGACGACGAGAACGACGACGAGGACAGCCGCGAGCAGGTCCGCGCGTGCTTCGAGGCGCTGCGTGCCGCTGCCGCCCAGCCCGCTGCCAACCAGACGTTCGGTCAGGTTGTGTCGGCGTGGGCTCGCGAGGACGGTGAGGACCGCCACGAGCGGCGCCACGAGGACGACGACGACGCGCCGCAGGCCTCGACGACGGTCACCACGCCCGCCGCTGGCAGCACCAGCACCGTCACCAATGCGTCGACCTCGACCAGCACTGCCACTGGCACCGCCGCAACTACCGGCGTGACGAACGCGGCCAATGTTGCCGCCACGAAGCCGGTGACCAGCGTCGCCACCAACGCCACGGCGGCGACGAGCACCACGGTAACGTCAGCGCCCGCCCGCGGCGAGGGCGAGCACCATCACGGTCACAGCCAGGAGCACGAGCACGGCGGCGAGCACGGCGGCGAGCACGGCGGCGACTAACTCCGCTCCCGAAGACGCATCCACAACGAACAAGGGATCTCGCCCCCCCGGCGAGGTCCCTTTTTTTCGTCCTACCGCCTCTCCCTTTGGGAGAGGCCGCGCGCAGCGCGGGTGCGAAGAGGTCCAGGACGGCGTCGGACCACAGGGTGAACGGCCGGCCGCCGAGGCTGCAGATCAGGTGTGTCGCGCCCCAATCGAGCGCCTGGCGGAGGCGAGCGGCGACTTCGTCAGGGGTGCCGATCACGTAACGGTCGCGAACGTCGCGCTCAGTCGCGCCGGGGATGGCCGCCGCCATGTGCGCCACCTGAGCGTCAACTTCGGCGGTGCTCGGAAGCACCAGCACGTTCGCCGAGCAGGAGATTTCGATCTCGTCGGGGTTACGTCCGATCTTCTCGCACGCCTGGCGGAGCGCGGCGAGCTTTTCGCGGAACTGGCGGCCATCGCCACTCACACCCCCGCCGCCGTTCCAGCCACTGCCATAGCGCGCCGCGAGCCCCAGCATGCGCTCGCCACCGGCCGCGATCCAGATCGGCACTGGCGGATTCGGCATCAGCAAGCTGGCATCAGTGAGCGTGTAGTAGCGACCCTGGAGCGTCAGCCGTTCGCCGGCCAGCAGGCCGTGCACGATCGATACATACTCGGCGAAGCGACCCACGCGCCCGTCGAAGCCGAGCCCGAACGCGGCGTGCTCAACGGGCTGGTTGCCGGCGCCGATACCCAGCAGCAAGCGGCCCTCAGACAGCTCCTGAAGCGCGCCAGCCATCTTGGCCATCAGCGCAGGATGCCGAAAGCCGGCCGCCAGAACCAGGCTCCCGACTTGCACGCGTTGCGTGGTGGCGGCGATGGCCGTCATCAGTGTCCACGCTTCGGGGTATGGCTCGAAGACGCCCGGCGGCGACTCGAAGAAGATGTGATCCGGCACCCAAACCGAATCGAAGCCGGCGCGCTCGGCCCGCTGCGCATAGCGCAGGATCTGCCGGTGATCCGGCGGTGAAAACGCCTGTGCGGGGTCGCCCACGTAACGCGGCACGCCGAAGCCAATGCGGAGAGGAGCCATGCAGTCCGCTATAACACGTCTCGTGCCCTCAACTCGCACCGATATTCGTAATGTCGCGGTGATCGCCCACGTCGACCACGGCAAGACCAGCCTGGTCGATCAGATGCTGCGCCAGGCCGGCCTTGCCCGCACCCGCCTGGGCGAGCCTGAGTTCACCCTCGACAGCATGACAGGCAATCCACTCGAACGTGAAAAGGGCATCACGATCCTCAGCAAACTGACAGCCATCCCGTATCGCGATCACCGCACGAACGAAGAGGTGCGGCTGAACATCATCGACACGCCGGGGCACGCCGACTTTGGGGGTGAGGTCGAGCGCGTGCTGGGCATGGCGGATGGGGCGCTGTTGATTGTGGACGCGGCGGAGGGGCCGATGCCGCAGACGCGGTTCGTGCTCCAGAAGGCGTTCGAGCTCGGGCTGCGACTGATCGTCGTCGTCAACAAGGTCGATCGTAAGGACGCTCGGGCGGATTGGGTGCTCGAGGCGACGTCGGACCTGTTCCTCGATCTGGCGACAGACGCCGCGCAGCTCGAGTTTCCGGTGCTGTACGCGGTCGCCCGCGAGGGCCGTGCAGGCTTGAGCGTGAACGAGCTGGCCGACGACCTGCAGCCGCTGTTCGACACCATCCTCGACCACGTGCCGCCGCCGGTGGGTGAGCCCACCGCGCCTCTGCAGCTGCAAGTCACCACGCTCGACTACGACCCGCACCAGGGCCGCTTCGCGATCGGCCGAATCCGCCGCGGCGCCGTCCGCCCTGGCGACAGCGTCTTGCGGCTCAGCCGCACGGGCCAGCAGACAGGGCCATTCAAGGTGGTCGTGGTCAATACCTATGAAGGGCTGAGCATCGCCGACGTAGCCATCAGCGATACGCTGGCCGACCCGAGCGCGCCCGAAGCGTTGCCCGCCCAGGCCATCGAAGAGCCGACGGTGCGCATGCGGTTCGGCGTCAACACGTCGCCGCTTGCCGGCCGCGAGGCCAAGCTGTCGAGCACGTCGCGCCAGCTACGCGGGCGGCTGCTGCGCGAGCTCGAGACCAACGTCAGTCTCCGCGTCGAGGACACCGACAGCGCCGACGAGTTCCTGGTTTCGGGTCGGGGTGAGCTGCACCTGGCGATCCTCGTCGAAACGCTGCGCCGCGAGGGATACGAGTTCGCCGTCTCGCGTCCCGAGGTAATCACCCGCGAAATCGACGGCCAGACCCACGAGCCGGTCGAGCACCTGGTGGTGGATACCATCGAGGAGTACGTCGGCGCTGTCTCGGAGCTGCTGGGCAAGCGGTTGGGCAAGCTCGAGCACATGGCCCACGACGGGCACGGTGGCGTGCGCATGGAATTCAAGGTGCCCACGCGCGGGCTGATCGGCCTGCGCAGCCAGCTGCTGACGGCCACCCGCAACGGTGTGCTGGTTGCCAGCGAGTCGGGCACGGCCACCAGCTACGCGATCGGCAACGCGCAGGAGCGCGCCCAGACGTTCGTCGAGCCACAAGCTCAGGTCTACGAGGGCATGATCATCGGGCTGAACGCCAGACCGGAGGACGTGCCCTTCAATATCGTCAAAGAGAAGAAGCAGACCAACATCCGCTCTTCCACCGCCGACATCGCCGTCAGGCTCTCGCCGCCGCTGAAGCTCAGCCTCGAGCAGGCCATGGATTTCATCGAGCCCGACGAGCTGGTCGAGGTCACTCCCGTCGCGTTTCGACTGCGCAAAC
>VBGG01000448.1 GCA_005883405.1 Chloroflexota bacterium
CAGAGCATGAGCCGCACGGACCTGTTCCACGCCCACATCGGTGGCATCGACACCGTCGCCAGAGCACTGCTGGTGGCTGCCGACATGGTCGAACGAGGGACCCTGGCGAATTATCGCGCCGATCGTTACCGCGGGTGGTCCGATGAGCTCGGGCGATCGATTCTGGCCGGCGAGGCTTCGTTCGAGGACCTCGAGCGACGGGTCGCCGCGGGCGAGATCGACCCGCGGCCAGTCTCCGGCGGGCAAGAGCTGCTGGAGAGCATGGTCAACCAGCGGATCTGGGCGGCCGACCGGGTTCCCATCGCCGAGCCGGTCGCGGCCCGCTGACCGCGGCGACCATATGCGCCGCATGAACGTCTCGGCGATACGGAGTTCTGCGATCTGAGCAGCGGATCCGCGGTACAGCTCGCGCTCGCCGCGCTGAGGAATCGCTCAGCCCGAGCTGTTTCTTCCACACTGAGCGCCGCGTCGCGAGCGAAGAAAGTCGCCGCCGCCCACCATGCGCCACGGCGGCCTGCCCGGTCGCCAGCGCGTTGTAGCTCGGCGGCTACCGATTCGTCGGAGCCAATGGTGGCCGCGCCCCGGTGCCACGCCGGCCGTTCCGGGTCACGGCTCAGACTGGTCGCGCTGGCGAGTGCCGCATGGACACGCTGGCGTTCGGAAAGCGGCGCCCCGTCGTACGCCGCGGAACGCACCAGCGAATGGCGGAAGCGAACGGATGTGCCAATGGTCGCTAGCCGATGTGCCTCGGCAGCAGTGCCAGCTGCAGCGTCGTATCCGAGGTCCTTACCAACCCGCCACAACAGTCCAGGGTCACCGGTGGGGTCGGCGGCCGCGGTCAGAAGGAGGGTCTGGGTGTCCGACGGCAGCCACCGGATCTCCTGGAGGTATCGCAGCTCCAGTTGCTTCCCGAGTGGCAGCGGGTCTGGCAGCGGTGCCTCCCCGGTCAACTGCTCGGGAGGGCGCGGGGTCGCGCACGGCCAGAACCATGCCGATGGCGTCCGCGTCGAGCCGACGAGCGACGAGTCCCAAGGCGTTGGCCGATTCTCGGTCCAGCCAATGTGCACGAAATGAGCTCGATCCCGGCGCATGCAATCGGCTGGCGATACGCAACGATGGCCAGGACCGCCAGAGCCGCCCTGGACAGCGCCACCGGCCGTGGATTTCCCAGGTGGCGCTCGATGGACGATGCCACCTCTGGAGCAGTCACCAGCGAAAACTCTTCGCCGTGCCGGTCGCTCCAGCAACCCGAGGCAGCCGGAGCAGCGCCTCCTGCACCACATTCTCGGCCTCGGAGACGCGGCCGAGCATCCGGTAGGCGATTGCGAACGCGACCGGCCGCAGCTCGTCAAGCGGTCGCTAGTGATCGGTCATGCCGCTGCGAACCCCTGCCGCCAACTCGGGTGCGCCGGACGCCACGCCAGCTCGCGCTTGGCCTTCGCGTTCGACGCACCGCGGATGTCGGTCATCATCACCACGCCGGCCTCCCCGGCGAACAGCCGCCCAATGAACCGCGGCACGCGCATCGGCTTCTTGGCGCCGAGCTCCTTAGCCAGCGCTGGCAGCCACTCGGCGACCGCGGCGGGCTCATCGTCGACAACGTTGTAGACACCGCGACTGCCGTGCGCGACCGCCGCCACCGTCGCCTCCGCCGCGTCGGCGATGTGGATGAAAGACCACACGCCGCCACCGTCGCCGACCAGCGGGAACCTGTGCCTGCGGACCAGCTCGAATGACTCTTCGCCCGGCGCCATCGATGTGCCTGGCCCGTAGAACGCGCCGTAGCGCAGCACAATCCCCTCGGTCCACCGCGCACCCAGGACCGCCTGCTCGAGGTGTCGGATCGCGGCCAGGAGTTCGCGCATCTCGCGCGCGGGCGCGGGGTCGAGCGGGTCCTCCTCGCTCTTCACCGGCCCGCCGGAGCGCACGTACGACCACGCGCCAACGCTCTGCGCCACAAACCGCCGCACCCCCATTGCCTGTCCGGCCGACAGCAAGTGATCCGTCCCCTCGGTCCGCAGGCGGTTGGTCAACGCGAAATCGCGATCGAGATGACGCGGGTCAAAACGGCCGGGGATCGCGGTCAGCTGATGGACGATCACGTCCGGCCTCGCCCTGTCCACGGCTTCCGCGACCTGGTCCGGATCCAGCGCATCGGCAACCACCGGCGTGGCCCCAAGCTCATCGAGCAGAGCCCGGTTGGACTCCTTGCTGGTCATCCCAACGACCTCGTGCCCCGCGGCCACCAGCCGCGGCACCAGCTGCTTGCCAATCGCTCCCGTCGCGCCAGCCACAAACACCTTCATGGTCATTTCCTTTCAACAAAACGCACTACAACCCGCAAGACGAGATAGCCGTCGCGCCTGTGACACCCGGGCCCTACTCGCCGTGTATCGGAATCCGAACCGCGGCAGCAGCGTCGGGGTCGATGAACGCCTTAAATGGGCGTTGAGACCTACACGGCCTTCTTAAGCGAGCCTGCTGCTTCAATCATGAGTTTGGAAATACTTCTTGCGCTCTCCTGATTACGCGCGAGTGAGCCGCGGCTCCGTTTTATGCGCGAGGCGCCGCCAGACCTCGATCCGGACACGCTCGTGGCAACCCTCTACGAACGCTTCGAACGGCGCGAGCCGCAGGCGGAACATCTCAACGGCGTGCTCCACGCGGGTACCATCGGATGTTCAGACCATTGACCGGCGTAGCCAGACTGAGCCATTGCCAACGTCATCGCCGACGAGTCTAACCTGATCAGCCTGGCAGCTCGAACGCCGGGTTCCAGGCGACTTCCCAGAGGTGACCGTCGGGGTCCTGGAAGTAGCCGGCGTAGCCGCCATAGAAGGTCTCGGCGGCGGCTTTGACAATCCTGGCACCGGCGGAGCTGGCCTGTCGCATGACGGCGTCGACCTCGGCGGGTGAGGCAACGTTGTGGGCGATCGTAAAGTCCGTTGGGCTCGGAGCCGACTGAGGCAGCTGGGCGTCGAAGGCGATGTTGCTGCGTTCCCAGAGAGCCAGCTTCAGGCCGCCCGACAGTTCGAAGAACGCCACGGCGCCGCGCTCGAATTCGGTGCCGATGATGCCTTCAGTCGGCAGGCCCAGTCCATCGCGATAGAAGGCTAGTGAGCGCTCGAGGTCGTCGACGCCGAGCGTGAGCAACGAGATGCGCGGCTTCATGGGCGAGCTACAGCTGGCAGCACCGTCGAGTCTAGCGCACGGCCGCTGGGTGTCGATTCCAAGCGCCGCGCAGCAGCGTCGAACGGCCATCGCCCAAAATTGAGGCCGTGGCGATTGCTGAACTCTTTGCCGCTGTCGCGGTGACCGATTTCGACGCGATGCAGGCCTGGAACGAGCGCCTGATGGGCATCACCTTCGGTCGGCCGCTCGCCGAGACGACAACTGGGCGGCCGGCGAGCGCCCAGCCTCCAGACGTGCGGCGTCTGCATGTTCGACAGATCTGACGATCCGACCGTCGGCACCCGAATGAGGTGGTGTATGGCAGTCACGACGCGGCGGACGGCGAGGGGGGATGATGATACGGCCGCTGGCCAAGTGTCGTGTCGCTTTGAAAAGTTTCGCGGCGACTCAACATCCCAGCCCACTTACAGCGCGTATCAGCCAAACGTACTCGAGGCCAATTCGAGCGCACCATCAGTCGGTCACAAGCTGTACATCGAACGGGCCATGGAAGAGCAGAACGAACAGGCACGGGCCATTCTCGGTCGCCTGATGTCGCATCGGCTCCCCGGCCGGGAAGTGGGCGTAGGAGCCGGGGCCGATGACCTGACCATTGGCGTCGAGCCAACCTTCGAGCACCACGATCGTGTGTGCGGCGGTGTGCCGGTGGACCCGACCCAGGAGGCCAGTCGGATATCGGACAACATAGTGCTCGGCGCCGGACGCCTGATCCTCAAATAGCAGGCGTAACGCAATGGGCTGGTCGTACACCGCCGCGGCCGCGGCGCCCGGTTCCTGCAACTCGAGCGACCGCAGCTGGGCGACAATGGTTGCGCCACTGTTTTCCACGGCTCCAATGTAGACGGATCCGCCTTCGGCCCAAAATGGACATGTCGATGCTGAAGCGCCCGGGGCCGGCGCTCCTCGTGCTTGCGCTCCAGGCTGCCGCCGCGCTCGCGGCGTTGGCCCCGGTGTACCTGCTCCACTGGTGAGCGCCAGACCAGAGTGGGGTACACCCGATCTGGTCATCGGCATCGTGAGGACGTGCCGGTCAAAGCGCTACGGTATGAGGCGGTGAATCAAGAAGACATCATCGCGTACGTCGCTTCGAACTTCGATGGGGTGAACATCATGCGCCCGGACGACGGGCCGGGCGCCGGCGATACGTTCTTCATCTACGACCCCGAGCGCGACCTGCCTGATAACAAGCAGATGCCGTTTGCGACCATCGTCACCAAGGACTACGGCGACTTCGACAACTTGTCCAAGCTGGACCGAGACGGTGTGTATCGCCTGAACATCGGCGTGTCGCGCGAGACGTTTCGGACCTTGTTTCCGACCGATACGGAACACGATTTCGCGGCGTTTGACACGCTCATGCCTCACCCGGTGTACGCGCCGCAGTCGTGGGTCAGCGTACTCAACCCGAGTGAGCCGACGTTCGAGAGCGCGAAGCCGCTTCTCGCCGAGGCGTACCAGCGCGCGGCTCGTCGAGTCAACTAGCGCCACAGCCGCCGATACGACTCCGCCAGCACCAGGCCAAACGCGTTGCGCCCGTGGCGGTGAGGCGCTCGGCTTCACTTTCCTACTCTGCGCCTCGTCGGGCCTGCTCCGCGTCTGCGGGTCGGCCAGACTTCGCGCCGCCAGCCGGCTACACATTGCCGCTTCCAACTGGCTATGCGACACGAGCGCCGCGGTTGACAGCGAAACTACGCGGCGCGCGTAAAGCGGGGAAGTGATGATTGGGCTGACTCCGCGAGCCAGCGGCGGAGGTCGCCTTCGGGGAGTGGGCGACTCATGTGGTAGCCCTGCGCCAGATCACAGCCCAGGTCAGCCAGCAGATCCAACGTAGCCTGGTCCTCCACGCCTTCGGCAATGACGCGCAGGCCCAGGTCGTGCGCCAGTTCGATCGTCGAGCGGACGATCGTAAAGTCATTGCGGTCCGTGCGCATGTCGCGCACAAACGAGCGGTCCAGCTTGATCTCCTCGACTGGCATCTGCTTCAAATAGCTGAGCGACGCGTGGCCGGTGCCGAAGTCATCGATCGCCACCTCAACGCCGATGGCGCGCAAGCGGGCCATGCTGTCGAGCGCCCGCCGCGGATCGGTCATCAGCGCGCTCTCGGTGACCTCCACCTTCAGCGCCGACGGCGACACCTCGTGGCTCGCGAGCAGCTGACTGACAAGTCCGACGAGCTCCGGATCGTGCAGGTTGCGCATCGACAGATTCACGCCGACGGCGATGTCGAGCCCGCTGTCCCGCCAGGCGCGACACTGTCGAATGGCAGCGCTCAGCACCCAGTTGGTCAACTGCTTGATCAGGCCGGTCTGTTCGGCAAGCGGGATGAATTGATCCGGCGGAATCAGGCCGCGTTGCGGATGCTGCCACCGCACCAGCGCCTCGACCCGCTCGCAGCTGCGCGTGCGCAGGTTGACTTTGGGCTGGTAGTGCAGCACCAGCTCGTCGTGCTCGATCGCCGAGCGCAGCTCGCCGATCAGCGTCAGTCGTTCAGGGTCGTGCGCATCTTGCTCCCACGAATAGACCGCATGGCCGCTCCCGCTCCGCTTTGCGACGTACATCGCCACGTCTGCATGGCGCAGGAGTGTTTTGGCGTCTGTGCCGTGCTCGACGTACACCGCTATGCCGATGCTGGCGCCGATTGACACCGGGTGTCCAGCCACGCTGAACGGACGCTCGAGCTCGCGCACCAGCTTCTGAGCGATGCCCGACGCCAGAGCGGCGTTGCTGGCGGTCGGCAGGATCATCGCGAATTCGTCACCACCCATTCGCGCCACTGTGTCTGACGCGCGTAGAGCCCCGCGCAACCGCTCGGCGACCTCCTCCAGGAGCTCGTCGCCAGACTGATGACCCAGCGTGTCGTTGACGTCCTTGAAGCGATCCAGATCCATGATCAACAACGCGAGACCGGAGTTGTCGCGCTGCGCGGCCAGGATCGATTGCTGGAGTCGGTCACGCAGCAAGGTCCGGTTGGGTAATCCGGTCAGACTATCGTGCAGCGCCTGGTGTTGTGCTTCGTCGCGGGCCTGGCGGAGCTCGTGGTTCGCGGCGGCGAGCTCCGCCGTCCGCTCCAGCGAAGCCAGTACCGCCGAGCCGATACCCGACAGCAGCTCGAGCACTTCTGCATCCTCGTCGTTGAACTTCCTGGCCGAGTCGTACGTGTTCACTGACAGCGCACCCATCAGGCGACCTTCGTGCAGCATCGGCACCGCCACGGCCGCTCGAACACCGGCTCTGCCTGCCGCGGTTTCAGTTCCAATCTGCTGCTGGTAATCATTCAGGATCGCCGGCGCGCGGCGTTCGATCGCTTGGCCGTTGACGCCGATGCCGACCGCGATGCTGCTGAATTCAGCCGCCGTAGGCACCCGGTTGCGGACCGGCACCAGGGCGCATTGAACGGAGTCCCAGCGGGAAAGGGTTCCGTCATCGCCACCGAGAACAGCGATCGCCTCGTCCAACAGATCCGTCAGCACCTGCTCGGCGTCCGATTCCGAAGCAAAGCGGCGGGCCAGGCGAAGCAATGAGTCGCGCCGCACCAGCTGCGTTTGCGCCGCGAGCTGGTGCTTGCGTTGCGTCATGTCGCGAAAGACGAGGACGGCTCCGGATAGCCGCCCCTGCGTGGTCAACGGCGTCACCACATACGAGACCGGCAAAAGCGTGCCGTCCTTGCAGCGGAACGCGTCGTCCTCGTTGCGATACGTCCGGCCGGTGCCGACCAGCGCTGGCAACGAGGCGTTGTGGTCACCCCGTCCGCTACCGGTGCACGACACCGCGACCATGGCCAACAGAACGCGTCCGACGAGCTCCTCTTCGCGCCAGCCGAGCAGCTGCTCGCCTTTCGGGTTGATGAACAGCAGGCGCCCTTCGGGATCGAGCGCGCATAACCCGTCGCCGAGTGAGCTCAGAATTGCCGACAGCCGGTCGCGCTCGGAGCGCAAACTGCCAGACAACTCCTGCATCTCGCGCGACGAGATGTTGAGCGAGCGCTCCAGCAGGTAGCGCTCCTGGTCAGCGTCGGTGTACCACTGACTGACCCGCCGCAGCAGCTCCTGCCAGCTCTCAGGCGCGGGGCTAACGGACGAATCCGCGATCCCGAGCTTCTTCAGCTGGCGGCTGAGCAGCGGGTGCATGGTAGCCATTCGTGGAGCTCAGCCGATTCCGATTGGCTCAGGCAGCCAGGCCTGCTTCGCGGATGGTCGTCAAGGTCATGGTCTGGTTGTGCAGATCGCACGCACCGTGCGCGTACGGCGAAATCTCGCCGTACGAGTAGAAGCCGATCTGGCGCGTCCCGGCCGGCAGCACGTCAAGCGTCGCCTCGATCTCTTCTTCGGCTCGTTCGCCCAGCACCAGCCGACGGCCGACGCAGCTGATGGCGATCGCCAGCGTGTCGGCGCTCGCACCATCGTGAAAGTCGCTTGCCAGCGAAGCTGCCTCAGACGCGCCATCGATGAGCCGATCGAAGTTCGCGCGCATCAGTCGAGCGAGCGCGCCTTCAGGCACGTCGCCGGCGAACGTCATCGACTGACGCTCCTCGTCGACGGCGAGAATCGTGCGCACCAGGCTTTTTTCATCCGTAGCGTTGGCGCGCAGGGCCAGTGGAAAGAGGAGCCCGGTCGCCGGCAGGCCGCCGGCAAGCTCGCCGAGGTATTCCTTGTAGAGCTCGAGCGCCGGGCGGCCGTCGAGCTCAACCAGCACGTTGCCTTCAGAGCGCGTCACGAGTCGCTCGGGGCCGAAGTTGTCCCAGCCACCCTTCGAGCCGTGGCCGATGGTCACGTGTTCGCCGTACAGCCCGGCCGCGCATACGACGTTCGACCGCGGGGTACCCGCATGCATCACCCACGTGCGCTTGAAGCGTGACCCATCACCCGCCAGGCCGCCCGTGACGACGACGTCGCTCGGCAGCACAGAGTTCAGGCCGCGCACCAGCTCGGTCCCATTGACGTGCAACCCATCCGAGAACAACAGCACCCCACGTAGTGAGGGGTCGTTGAGTTGGCGAGCGATCGACTCTCCGGCCGCGAAGGATTCTGCCTGCGAGCTTACGGAGGCGG
>VBGG01000449.1 GCA_005883405.1 Chloroflexota bacterium
CGGCCTGAGCGTGGTGTCGGTCGGCGAAGCTGTCTATCGCCTGAGACGAGTACCGCCGCGGCGGCTGCCGATGGTGGTCGGGCGGTACGCCTGGCGCGTCGCGCGCACCCGCGCGCGGCGCTGGCGCGTCCAGCGCAACCACGGCGAGCTCACGGATACCGTGCTGCATCAATCGCTCCGAAATGTCTCACCCGAGCAGGCCTTCGACGGCTTCGTGAAGCGCTTCTTTGTCGATCCTGCCGAGGCTGGCCGACGCGCCCGAGCCCTGGCACAGGCCTACCCCGAGCACGCCCGGCGCACCCGAACCGCGGCCGAGCAGGCGATGCACCACATGGTCGACTTGCTCGGCTCGGGTCCTACTCACCTCGGCCCGCGTATCGACTGCCACCGCGACTTCAAGACCGGCCTTGCCTGGCCGCCCGACGTGCTCGCCGAAGACCAGGACTACCTGCGCCTGGGCGAACCCTGCGACGTCAAGATGCCCTGGGAGCTGAGTCGGGGAATTCGTCGACCAACTCCAGTCCTGGCTCGACGACAACCCGTGGCCGTACGGCGTCAACTGGGGCAGAGCCATGGAGGTGGCCGTGCGCGCGGTGAACTGGCTGTGGGCAGCGGCGCTCTTCGCCGACGCTCCCCAATTCTCGGACGGCATGAAACGCCGCGTCTTGAAGGCCATGCTCCAGCACGGCAGGCACATCCTCGCCAACCTGGAGCACGCCGACGTCAACGGCAACCACTATCTGTCGAACGGCGTCGGGCTCCTGTTCCTCGGCGTGCTGCTGGCCGACTTCGCAGAAGCCGGCGCGTGGCGCGAGAAGGGGGCTGAGATCGTCTGGGGCGAGATGGAGCGGCAAGTCTACGCCGACGGCGTCGATTTCGAGCAGGGCATCGGCTATCAGGGGCTGGTAGCCGAGTTGTGGTACTCGAGTGTGCTGCTGTCCGAGCGCAACGGCGTACCAGTGCCTCCCGCGGTGCGCGAGCGGCTGGAGCGGATGTTCGAGTTCATGCGTGCCTACACACGGCCCGACGGCAGCTTCCCCCAGATCGGCGACAACGACGACGGCCGGTTGGCGAATCTGGACGAAGAGCCGGTTGGCTCGCACCGTCGGCACCTGGCGGTTGGCGGGGCGATGTACGCGCGGGCTGACCTGCTCGGGGCGGCGGGCGACGCGCTGGACACCGCGGTATGGCTGTGCGGTCCACCCGTGCTGGGTCTGAACAGGGACCCCGAGCACATCGGTTCGAAGCCATTCCCTGACGGCGGCTTCTACGTGATGCGCGCATCGGATGCAGTCATGGTGATCGACGCGGGCGAGATCGGCATGCGCGGGATCGGCGGGCACGGCCACAACGACGTGCTGTCGTTCGATCTCTGGGGCGCTGGAGCGCCGCTGCTGGTGGACTCCGGCACCTACACGTACACGGCGGACCCGCGCGCGCGCCAGGCGTTGCGCAGCACCGCCGCCCACAACACGCTGCGGGTCGATAGACAGGAGACGAGTCGGCTCGGAGACGATCGCTGGCTGTGGCTCATCGACAACGACGCCCACCCGTTTGGTGTGGCGTGGCAGTCAGACGCGGAGCGCGACGTGTTCGTTGGCTCTCACGACGGGTATCGCCGGTTGCCGCAGCCAGTCGAACACACGCGTCGCATCAGCTTCGACAAGATGCGCGGCTGGTGGCGCATCGAGGACGCCCTCGAGGGCAGCGGTGAGCATCTGGCCGAGTTGTTTTTTCATCCTGCCGTGCCAATCCAGATCGAGCAGGGCGCTGTATGCCTGCGTGCCCCGCGCGCGGACCTGTGGCTTTTTCCCCCCGCGGGCACGACGTTCACGCAGCAGGACGGCTGGATCTCGCAAGGCTACGGTCTGCATCGGCCCGCGCCGGTGCTCGTGTACGCTGTGCGCGCCGCCGTGCCGCTGCACCTGCGTACTGACCTGGTCCTCGTCGAGCCGGGAACGCCTGTCGCGGTCGCTCGTTCTCTGGTCGAGCGCGACTGACCCATGTGCGGCATCGCGGGCATCTACCGTTTCCATCGCCGGCCGCCGTCGCCCGAGGACGTGGCGGCCCTTGCGGCGATGGCGACGGTTCAGCAGCACCGTGGCCCCGACGACAGCGGACAGGGCATCTTCGGCTCGTGCGCGCTTGCCTGCCAGCGGCTGAGCATCCTCGACATGAGCCCACTCGGGCACATGCCCATGCGCAGCGACGACGGTCGACTGGCGCTGCTGCACAACGGCGAGATCTACAACTACGTCGAGCTGCGCGACGAGCTGCGGAGCTTGGGGCACGTTTTTCGGTCCGACGGCGACACAGAAGTCATCCTGCGCGCGTACGAGCAATGGGGCGCGGCGTGCGTCGAGCGCTTCGTCGGCATGTGGGCCTTTGCGCTGCATGATCGAGCCGACGACAGCTTGCTCCTGTCGCGCGATCGACTGGGCATCAAGCCGCTGTACCTGCACCAGACCTCCGAGCGGCTGGTATTCGCCTCCGAGATCAAGGCGCTCGTCGCCTACCTCCGAGCCACAGGCGAACCCGTGCGCGCCAACGCAGCCTCGATCGCTACCTACGCCGCCACCGGCCTGGTAGACGGTCTGGAAGACACGTTCTTCGAAGGCATCCGACGGTTTCCAGCCGCCACCAACCTTCGCATCACGGCAGACGGAGTACGTACCACGGCGTACTGGGATCTACCCAGCCGTGCCGCCACGGTGCGTACCAACCTCAACGGCGCCCACCGTCAGCCCTGGCCAGCTCTGTGGCAGGCGCTCGACGAAGCCGTTCGCGTCCACCTGCGCAGCGATGTACCGCTGGGAGTGTGCCTGAGCGGTGGGCTGGATTCGAGTGCGATCGTCGGACTGGCCAGTGCGCACGCCGAACAAGTGAAGACGTTCACGATCTACTTCGACGACGGACCCGACTTCGACGAACGTCAGCACGCGCACGCCGTGATCGATCGATTTCGAGCCGAAGCCTCGGAGCGGTGCGTATCACCAACCGATCTGCTTGGCGAGCTCAAGCGGATCGTCTGGCATCTGGACGAGCCTTCGCTGGCCCTCGGCGTGTATCCGCAGTGGCACGTCATGTCGCTGGCGCGCGACCGGGGCGTCAAGGTGGTGCTCGATGGCCAGGGTGGCGACGAGGTCTTCGCCGGCTACACGAACTACGCGCCACAGCACCTGTACGGCTTGCTTGGATCGCAGCCGATGCGTTTTCCGCTCGAAGCCCTGGCGCTGGGGCGCGTGCAGGGCTGGCCGCAGGCGCAGTCGGCGGCCAGATCGGCGGTCGCGATGCGGCTGCGGCGGGCCGCCAGGCCGTCGGTTGAGGACAAACCCGACGCGGCACTGCTCACGCCCGAGCTACGGCCGCTGGCCGATGTGTCGCATGACGAATGGCGGCTCTGGCCGCGCGTCTTCGACGGCTGGCTGAGCAATGTCCTGTACTGGGAGCTCACGCGCACCCGATTGCCCGCACTGCTGCGCTATGAAGATCGCTTGAGCATGGCGTTCTCCATCGAATCCCGCGTGCCGCTGCTCGACCATCGCCTGGTCGAGCTGGCATTCGCGCTGCCCGACGACGCGAAGCGCCATGCCGGCTGGTCCAAGTACGGCTTGCGTCGCGCGCTCGAGGCGCTGCTGCCCCCGAGCGTCGTGTGGCGCCGTGACAAGAAGGGGTTTCCCACCCCGGTCGGCAACTGGTTTCGCGAC
>VBGG01000451.1 GCA_005883405.1 Chloroflexota bacterium
GACGGTGCTGATCGGCGTGCTGCCCAACGTGATCACCGACCTCTCCGCCGGCGGCGTCGCCCCGATCGCCGCCGCGGTCGCGCAACCGGGCGGCCAACGCTAGCCGTGCCCGAGACGACGAGCGTCCCGCTGCCGATCGTGACGCCGCAGGACCTTGCGCTCGGTCTCACCCTGCTGATGCCGGTCCTCGTGGTGGTCGGGACTGCCGTGGTGGTGCTGCTCGTGGATATCAGCATTACCGACTGGCTGTCGCGACGGCCCCTGATGTGGATCTCGTCACTGGGCTTGATGATCGGGCTGGCGAGCTGTGGCGTGCTGTGGGGCAGCGGCTTGCTCGGCAAGACCGCGTTCGGCGGTTTCCTCGTGCTCGACGGCTTCGCCCTGTTCTTTCAGGCGCTCTTCCTGGTGGCCGCCATCCTGGTGATCCTGTCGGCGACGACATTCGCCGACCGCGAGGAGCTGGTTGAAGCCGAGTTCTACGTCATGGTGATGTTCAGCACGGCCGGCTTGATGCTGATGGCCGCTGGCAACGAGCTGATGTCGATCTACCTGGCATTGGAGGTCACCAGCCTGTCGCTGGCCTTCCTCGCGGCGTGGAACAAGAGCGACTCCATCGCCGGCCAGGGACTCAAGAGCACCGAGGCGGGCATCAAGTTCTTCCTGCTGAGCGCGATGTCGACAGCCATGCTCCTGTTCGGCATGGCCCTGCTGTACGGCGTCTCCGGCGCCACCACCCTGGTGGATATTGCGCGAGTGCTGACCGGCACGCCGTCGGCTGCCGCCCTGCTCAGTGTGACGCTGCTGGTCGCCGGGCTCGGCTTCAAGATCGCCGCGGCCCCGTTCCAGCTCTGGACACCAGACGTCTACCAGGGCGCGGCCACGCCCGCTACCGCTTTCTTCTCGGTGGGCTCGAAGGCGGCGGGCTTCGCCGTGATCCTGCGGATCTTCAATAGCGCGCTGCCGGCCATCGCCAGCGAGTGGAGCGTGCTGTTCGGGGTGCTGGCCTTCGTGACGATCACGGTGGGCAATCTCGTCGCCATCGTGCAGACCAACATCAAGCGGCTGATGGCCTATTCGAGCATCACCCACGTCGGCTACATGCTGATCGGGCTGGCGGCGGCCAACGCCGATGGCTCGAGCGCGGTGATGTTCTATCTGCTGGCGTACGCCTTTACGAATCTGGGCGCGTTCATCGTCATCACCATCATGGCCAGCTATGCGCCCGACGACGAGATATCCGGCTACGCCGGCCTCGCCCAACGCTCGCCGGGTCTGGCGCTGGGACTGACGGTGGCGCTGCTATCGCTGGCAGGCATACCGCCGTTTGTCGGCTTCTTCGCCAAGCTGTACCTGTTCCTGGCGGCGATCCGCGCCAACAGCGTCGGCTTGCAACTACTGGTGATCTGGGCGCTGGTCATGTCGGCGGTCTCGCTGTACTACTACGGGCGGGTGATCCAAGCCATGTGGATGCGCGATGCGCCCGAGCCCGTCCAGGTACGTCCGGCCAGCTTCAGCCAGGGCCTGGCACTGGGCGCGAGCTTGATTGGCATGGTGCTCTTCGGCATCTTCGCCCAGCCGTTCCTGAACGCCGCGGTGGCCGCTTCCGCGATCTTCAACCGCTAGCTGCGCTGTCGAGGAGCACCTCAATGTCCGCCAGGCGCGCGACGTGCGCGTGGTTGTCTCGTTCGGGACACAGGCCGTACGGGTCGAAGTGCACGGGCTCGAGCCCCGCGGCGCGCGCGCCGCGAACGTCATAGCGCACCGTGTCGCCGACGTACACGGCCCGCTCGGCCTCGACGCCGAGCGGCTCCAGAGCGTGGCGGAAGATCTCGGCCGCCGGCTTGGCAATGCCGACGATATGCGAGTCGACGATAGCCAGCACTGGCACGCCCAGACCTGAGCCGACCTGGCAGATCTCGCCCCTGCGCAACTGCTCCTCGATCGTGCCGTCGGCATTGCTGACGATGCCCAGCTTCAAGCCGCGCTGTTCGAGGCGACGGAGTCCGTCCACCGACCCGCGGACGTGCTGACGCCACAGGTCGATTGTCGGCCCACTCCACACCTGGCGCATCCGTTGCAGCGCCTCATCCCGCTGCCCATCCAGTACGCCAACAGCGTCCGCATAGCCGACCAGGTAGGCGTGGCGTTCGGCGTACGCATCGTCCTCGGCGGCGTCCAGCGCGTAGATGCCCGCGTAGTGCGCCCGCTCGGCCGCATCGGCGTCGAGGGCGATGCCGAACGGCTCGAGCGCGACGCTGACGGATTCGAAGTGCGGCACCAGCAGCACGCCGCCGACGTCGAGGATAACCGCGTCCATCCCTCGTTAGACTACCGGCAGATGACGTTCTCTGAGGTCGTGGAGCTCCACGGGCACATCATCGATTCGTACGCCCTGCCGCGAATCATGGACGAAGTGATGGATCGCGGCGGCGAGTTCGAGATCCAGGACATCCGCGTCGGCCGCCGCAAGGACGAGCCGTCCTATGCGCGCATCCAGATCTCGGCCCCGACCCGCGACCTGCTGGAGCTCCTGCTGGATCGCGCGCAGCGCATCGGCGCCTTGCCCGAGGACGTCGAACAGGTCAACCTGGCGCCGGCGCCCGCCGACGGCGTTTTCCCCGAAGGTTTCTACTCGACGACCAATCTGGAAACCGCGGTGCGCCTGGCCGGCCAGTGGGTGGAGGTCGAGTGGCCCGAGATGGATTGCGGCATCGCGGTGGATCCGGCCGCGGGCCGGGCCTGGACCGTGGCCCTGTCCGACGTCAAGCGGGGCGAGCAGATCGTCATCGGCCACGAAGGGGTGCGGGTGACACCGCTGGAGCGCCCGCGGATCCAGCCTCAGGTGTTTGCGTTCATGGGCAGCAGCGTCTCGAGCGAAAAGCCCAAGGCGTTGCTCATCCGCGAGATCGCCCAACGCTTGCGAGAGATCCGCGCGCGTCAGGGCAGGGTAATTCTGGTGAGTGGCCCGGTGCTGGTGCACACCGGCACGCGCGACCTGGTGGCCAGCTTGATCCGCGAACGTTATGTCAATGTGCTGTTCGCTGGCAACGGCCTCGCCACGCACGACATCGAGATGGCCATGTTCGGGACGTCGTTGGGCGTGTCGTTGCGCGAGGGCATCCCCCAGGAGGGCGGCCACGAACACCACCTGCGGGCGATCAACCGTGTGCGGCGCGCAGGCAGCATCCGCGCGGCGGTCGACCAGGGCCTGCTCACCGAGGGCATCATGCACGCCTGCGTGCGCGCTGGCGCGACGTACATCCTGGCCGGGTCGATCCGCGACGATGGACCCTTGCCCGACGTGGTGACGGACACGCTCGAAGCGCAGCGCCAGATGCGCGCTGAGGTCCGAAAGGGGGCGGATCTGGTGCTGGTGCTGTCGTCGATGCTGCATGGCATCGCCACTGGCAACCTGCTGTCCGCGGCGGTCACCACGGTCTGCGTGGACATCAATCCTGCCGTGGTGACCAAGCTCGCCGATCGCGGTAGCTTTCAGGCCATCGGCCTGGTGATGGACGTCGAGGGTTTTCTGCGCGAGCTCTGCGGCGGCCTCGAGCTCTAGGAGCGCGGCCGAAAACCTTGCCGAGTCGAAGTCTGGTGGCCGCGCTCCTAGGCCACGTCTGTCGATAGAAGTTTGGCCGACTGCGACTTGACCAAGGACCCGGCTTGTCGGCCAAACTTCTAGGCCAGCGGCCTCTTGCGTGGCATCCCCGCCCGTCGCGGGTAGGCCTCGGGCGTGGGCGCGTACTTCTCGCCGACGATCAGCCCGTGGCGCGGCAACGCGGGCAGCTCGAGATAGATCGGCGTGCGCGTCCACAGCCGAAGCGCCTTGAACGCGGGCGCGGCGTGAACCATCTCGGTGTCCAGGTCGCCGCTGCGCTGGGCGACCAGCAGACCACCTGGCGCCAGAAACGGTGCGCACAGCTCGACCACCACCGGTAGCGTGCCCAGCGCACGCGCGGTCGCCCAGTCGTAGGTGTCGCGGTGGACCGGGTCGCGCGCGGCCACCTCTGCGCGCTCCGCGACCACCTGGATATCCGCGAGCCCCAGCACATCGACGGTCTGGCGCAGAAATTCGGCCTTCTTGTGAACGGATTCCACCAGCGCCACCCGTAGCTGAGGGAAGACGATCTTCAGTGGCAGGCCGGGCATGCCGCCCCCGCTGCCGACGTCGACCAGCCGCAGCGCCTCACCCTGGCGCAGGCGGTCCAGCAGCGGCACCGCCGCCGACAGCGAATCGAGAAAGTGCCGCGTCTCTATCTCGGCGGGATCGGTGAGGCGCGTCAGGTTGACCCGTCGGTTGCCCTCGCGCACGGCCGCGCCGAGTTGATCAAGTTTGGCCAGCTGCGCGTCGGTGAGCTGGATCCCCAGGGCCTCGGCGCCCTCGACCAGCGCGCTCACGTATGAGTTGTCGGGTTGGACAAGCCCATGTCCCTATAATTTAGCCAGACACCGGGCCGCGAGGTGGCTCCGGACCTGGAGGTGTTGTCATACAGGAAACCGACACGATGCGCTTGGGCCAAATCGCAGCGCAGTACCTTGGCAGGCTCCCGGCGGGTAAGCGAGACCTGGCGGCAAGCGAGATCAACCGCTTCGTGCGGCACGTCGGTCCGGACCGCCCGGTCACGCAGATCACCAAGCTCGAGGTTGAACGCTACCAGCAGTATCTGGCCGATACCGCTGGCGACTCGGCAACTCGAGTTGAATCGCTCAAAACGTTCCTGTCGGATCTCAAATCGAAGAAGTTCACCGAGACGAACCTGGGCGCGGGGCTGCGGGTCCGCCGCAGGGGCGGCGCTGGTCAGGCGCGTAAAGAAGAGGCCAAGGTTGTCGAGCTGACGCGTGAAGGGTTGGACCAGCTCCAATCGGAGCTGCAGCACCTCGAGACCGTCGTGGCGCCCGCGGTGCGGGACGACCTCGCCGCCGCGTATCAGGACCGCGACTTCCGTGAGAACGCGCCGTACGACGAGGCCAAACGCCGCATGGGCGAAGTACAGGGCCAGATCGACCGCTTGAAGGGCCAGATCAAAGCCGCGCGCGTCGTAGAGCGCGAGACCTCGAACGTGCGCGCCGGACTCGGCAGCAAGGTCGTGCTGCGCGATCTGCAGTATGACGAGGAGCTCGACTATACCCTCGTCGGCCCTGGCGAAGTCGACACCCGCAATCGGCGCATCTCGATCCAGTCGCCCGTCGGCAGCGCGCTCAAAGACCGCAACGTCGGCGACACTGTTGAGGTAGATATCCCTTCAGGCAAAGCTCGCTACAGGATCGAACGCATAGAAAGAGCCAGTTAACGTTCGTAGCTCATTCGCATTTTTATGCACGCGCTTCGCGCGGAGGGCTCCGCCCCTCTACCCCGCGTTCGTCGCTCCTGCACGGCTGTTAGCTCAGAGGTGTGCGGGGGCTCCGCCCCCACGCCCCCAGGCCTATTCGGCGGCGGCGAACGTTTCAGCGGCCGAATAGGCCTGGGGTGGTGCGGAGGGGCGGAGCCCCTCTGCGCACTGAGCCATTACGCCTTATAGGAGCGACGAACGCGGGGTAGAGGGGCGGAGCCCCTCCGCGCGAAGCGCGTGCATAAAAAGGCAATTAACCAGGGCGTTCAGTGCACATCTGGACGTGGATCTGGACTTACAAATCCAGAGGCGTTGGGCATCTTCACGCGGGGTAGCGACTGGGCGTCCATGACGTCGCTCTCATTGACGATCTTGTTCTCCGAGAGCAGGAACGCGGTGAGCGCGTAGACTTCGTCGGCGGACAGTGAGCCGGGCTTGTCGAAGGGCATCGCGCGGTTGATGTAGTCCCAGACGGTGGTGGCGTACGGCCAGTAGTTGCCGACGGTGGCGGTCACGCCCGGCTTGAACGGCGTGGGATCGACGAGTTTGGGCGCCCCGCCGCCTTCGCCATTGGCACCATGGCAGCTCGCGCACTTCTGCGCGTAGATCGGCCGGCCCTGGACCGCCGTGCCCGAGCCTACCGGCAGCCCAGCGCCGTCGGGGCGCACCTCGATGTCGACCTTCTTGATGTCGTCGGCCGTTGCCAGCCGACCGAAGCCGAACGTGCCGGCCGCGGCGGGCTTTGGCGCGGGCCCAGGTGTCGGTAGCGCCACCGGCGACGGACTCGCCACGACCGTCGCGGGGCTGGCCGCGGGACTCGCGGCAGGCTTCGCCGCCGGCGAGACCGCCGGACTTGCCGCCGCCGCGGGACTCGCCGCAACAGCCGCGGGGCTCGCCGCCACGGCCGGGCTGGCCGGCACCGCTGCCGTCGGCTTCGCGGCCGCCGCGGTGGCCACGGAAGTTGGCGTCGGCACGGCCGGCGCGGGCACGCATGCGAACAGCAGCGATACGGCCACCGCGCCAACCAGCGCGGCCCGGCCGTCAGGCCGCATAGTAATTGCTGATCGTTCCGTCCGCGGCTACGCGCCAGTTCTGCTGCCCGTTGTAGTGATAGATGGAGCCCGTGCCGCGCACGCTCACCAGGTCCTGCCGCGAGGGCTGCACGTAGCCCGTCTCATCGGTTGCGCGGCTCGTCAGGATGGCCTCGGCGCTACTCCAGGTCCACGGGAACAGGAAGCGCGTGTGCGCCATCGGCAGCACCGGATCGACCAGCCGAGCGTCAGCCCACGTCTGGCCGCCGTCGGTACTGACCTCAACCCGTGTGATCCGCCCCCGTCCGGACCAGGCGATGCCGCGGATTTCCCATGGGCCCTCGGCGGGCATCACCCCGATCCGCGCCGTCGGCCACGTGATCGTCGACTTCGCTTCCATGGCGAACGTGAACTGGCGAGCCGACCCATCAGGCATCGGATCTGTGTACTTCGACGTCTCCTCGCGCGTCTCGAATGGCTGATCGCCGAACTTGAGCCGTCGCAGCCACTTGACGTTGATATTGCCTTCCCAGCCCGGCAGCATGAGCCGCGCCGGGTAGCCTTGCTCAGGCCGCAGCGCCTCGCCGTTCTGGCCGTAGGCAATGAAGGCGTCGTCCAGGATCTTGTCGATGGGTACGCTGCGCGAGAGAACCGCCGCGTCTTCGCCCTCGGCCAGTACCCACTTCGCGCCTGGCTGCACCGCGACTTCGTTCATGAGCGTCGAGACCAGTACGCCCGTCCAGTCGCTGGTGCTGGTCAGGCCGTGCAGGGTTTGCGCGGTGCCCGTTGGCGGGCCCTTGGTCCAGCCGGACCCGCTGTTGCCGGAGCACTCCAGGAACATGATGCGGCTCATCGACGGAAACCGCTTCAAGTCGTCCAACGTGAACACCGTCTGGCGATCGACCATGCCGTGGAGCGTCAACGTGTAGCGTCTCGGGTCGATCAGCGGAACGCCGGCGTGATGGCGCTCGTAGTGAACGTCCGACGGCGTGATGATGCCGTTCAGCAGATCGAGCGGCGTCAGTGAGGACGTCGCGCTCGGCACCCGCCGCGGCGCCTCGAACGATGAGCGGTCACCGAGCTCGCTGGCTGGTCGGCCCTGGACTTTCGTTGGATCGTCGGGCACCTGCGGCGGCGTCTGGGCCGATGCGAGACCCATCAGCGCCGCACCGCTGACGAGGCCGCCCGCGCCGGCCAGCACCGACCGCCGTCGCAGCTTGTTCACAGCCTCCAGTTTAGACGCCGAGATATGCCTGGCGGACACGCTCGTCGCGGAGCAACGTTTCGGCGCTACCTTGCAAAACGATGTGGCCGGTTTCGAGAACGTAGCCGCGCGTGGCGCGCTCGAGCGCGGCCTGGACGTCCTGCTCGACGATCAGAATGGTCATCCCCTCGGCGTTCAAGCGGCCGATCGTCTCCATCAGCGCTTCGATGACCACCGGCGCCAGGCCCAACGACAGCTCGTCGATCATCAGCAGCTTTGGACGCGCCATGACACCGCGCGCGATCGCCACCATCTGCTGCTCGCCGCCCGAAAGGTGGCCTGCCAGGTTGTGCAGGCGCTCTTTGACTCGCGGGAAGATCTCGACCACGCGCTGCAGGTCGCGCTCGACCGCCTGCCGATCGTTGCGACGGAATGCGCCAAGCAGCAGCTGATCGCGCACCGACATGGCCGGGAACAGGCGCCGCCCCTCGGGCACGTGGGCGATCCCCAGCTCGACCATGCGCTGCGTTGGGGCGCCGGCGATCGGGTGGCCGGCGAATTCGATCGCGCCCGAGCGGGGCGACAGCAGGCCGCTGATGGTCGACAGCAGCGTCGATTTGCCCGCCCCGTTGGCCCCCACCAGAGCGACGATCTCGCCGGCGAACACGTCGAGCGAGACGCCCCAGAGCACTTGAACTTCGCCGTAAGCGACATCCACATCCCGGACGCGCAATAGCGGCTGTCGAGAAACAACTCCCTCTCCCTCTGGGAGAGGGCTGGGGTGAGGGGGGCGTACGAACGCGAACGCTTCCGCTCTTACGCCACCCTCACCCGCGCTGCGCGCGGCCTCTCCCAGAGGGAGAGGCGATTTCCGCGCTCGCCCGTTAGAGGTCACGTGCTGCGGTGCGCCTGCGCGTAGCGTTTCCCTAAATACGCCTCGATGACCGCCGGATCGGTGGTCACTTGCGCGGGTGTGCCTTCGGCGATCTTGCGGCCGTAGTCGA
>VBGG01000452.1:0-1672 GCA_005883405.1 Chloroflexota bacterium
CAAACATTTCGTGCCCGAGATCATGCGTGTGCCCCTGGCTGACTTCGCCCGCGCGAAAGTGCATAATGCGCGACCGGACCTCAGGGGTGATGAACAGATTGCGAACGTCAGTCCGTGCGTCGAAGACTTCAAGCGCCATACGGGTTTATCTCCCTGTTCTGCTGCTGGAGGTACGTCCTTACGATCTCACCTACCAGCTGAATATCGGCGATGGCGTCTCGGCCCGAAGTGAGCGGAGGTTGACCGCTGCGAATGCACTGCCCGAAGTGTTGCAGTTCGAGCTTGAACGGGTTGTCGTGCCAGGAGTACTCGCGCCGCCAGGGTGTTCGATCGACATCCATCCCGTGCCACGTCACGTATGACGGCAGTCCGCGTGAGAAACAAGTTCCACAGCTCCGGCAGGTCCACCCACGAGGCAACCGCGCGACGCTCATCGCCATAGTCGAGGAGGGTGCTTACGGCGCGTCCATCCTGCCAGATCTCTGCGCTCACCACTCGCTGTGGCGGGCCGAACAGTCCGTGCAGGTTACCGATATCGTGGATCATGCTGCCGAGGATGAGGTTGTACGCTCTGGCGATTCGCTCCGGAACGGAGGCGGCGTCCGCGTAGTCCAACGCCTCGGCGACCAGCGCGCGCTCCCGCTGCCGGCCTTCCTCGAGGACATGCCGAGGCAAGTCATCGAAACGGTGGACCTTGAACTCCGATGTGTGCAGGCTGTTATCGGGATGCAGGTGGTTCAGCTGAATGAATCGCACGTCGCTCATCGCACGCACCCGCTCCTGGGCGAAGCGGTAAGCTGGCTCGTGTCGCTTCATGTAAGCCACCATGAGCACGACCCCCGCCTTTGCCGCCGCCGCGACCATTGCCTCGGCTTCGCGCACGGTAGTACACATCGGTTTCTCGACGAAGACGTGCTTTCCGCGCTCGGCGGCGGCAATTGTTGGTGGGGCGTGTGACACGGATGGACAGACGATCACCCCGTCGATGTCAGTTTGCAGCATGTCGTGGTAATCGATGAAACGTCGTTCCGCTGGTACGCCGTAATCGGTCCCGAGCGTGTCGAGCAACTTCGGCGACAGGTCCGCCAGTCCTCCGATTTCGAACTCGGTGTCAAGCTCGCGCAGGTGGGGCAAATGCTGGATCTGCGCGATGGCGCCACAGCCAATCACTCCGATCTTCAACCGTCCCACGTATTCAACTCAACCTCGCAATCAATTTGGGGTCCAGGAAGTCGCGCAACGTATCGCCAAGCAGATTCGCCGCCAGCACGGTCAACGCGATCGCCGCGCCCGGAAAGATCACCAGCCACCACGGCGGTTGAAATGACTGCGCGAGGACTCCGCCAAGCATGTTACCCAGGCTGGGCGTCGGTGGCGGCACACCTACGCCCAGGAAGCTCAGCGCGGCTTCGGCAAAGATCGCCGTGCCGAGGTTGAGTGTGGCGATGACCGCCACCGGCGCCACGCACTGCGGTGCGATCTGGCGCGCCATGATGCGCGTCGGCGTGGCGCCGAGACACCGCGCCGCCTCGACGAATTGGGTCTGCTTTACGGAGAGCACGACCGAGCGCGTGATACGGGTCGCCAGTGGGATCTGCGTGACGCCAACCGCCACGATAACGGTGCCCATCCCCGGCCCGAGCCCAACTGATAACAACATGGCCAGGATCAA
>VBGG01000452.1:1684-5518 GCA_005883405.1 Chloroflexota bacterium
TAACACCCCACACGACTCCGAACGACACACCCAGTGCAATGGACGTGACGCTGACGAGCAGACTGATCCGCAGCCCGTAAATGATACGGCTGAGAACGTCACGCCCGAGACTGTCCGTGCCGAGCAGATGCTGAGCTGACGGTGCCTGGCGGGCGGCGGTGTAGTCGTTGTGCAGCGGGTCGTATGGCGCAACCTGGGCGGCGAAGATGGCCACCACAACCGCGACAACGATCAGGATTGCTGCCGCCGTTCCGAGCGGCGAGCCGCGCAAGAAACGCATCAGCTGTAACGGATGCGCGGATCGATCCACGCGTAGCTGAGATCGACGAGCATGTTGATGAGCACGGCGATCGTGCCATAAATCAGCACCAGATTCTGGATCACGATCCAGTCGCGGGCATTCAGCGCCTGCACCAGGTAGCTGCCGAGACCAGGGACGCCAAACGCGGTTTCAGTCGCCACTGCTCCACCAATGAGGGCACCCATCGCGGCGCCGGATGTTGTGACCACAGGTAAGAGCGCGTTGCGCATAACGTGTCGGCCGACGACCGCATTTTCCCTCAGCCCTTTCGAGCGCGCTGTCCGAACATAGTCGTCGAACAGCGCTTCCAGGATCGTCGAGCGGGTCATGCGTGCCAGGCCAGCCGCCAGACCAAGCCCCGATGCAGCAGCCGGACCGACCACCATCTGGAGGTTCTTCAGCGGGTCCTGCCACAGATCGGTGATCACCAGCGGAGGTCGCCAGGTGAACGCCAGTACAAGAAAGAGGACCGTTGTGAGGCCAATCCAGAAACTCGGGACGGCGAGAAAGAGCGTCATGAACAAGCGCACCACGTAATCGGAGAGGGCATTGTGGTGCGTAGCGCTCAGGATTCCGGCGGGCACGCCGATCAGCCATGACAACGCGACTGCCGCCAGCGCGATTTCGAGCGATACGGCTCCGCGCCGGACAACGGTGTCGCGAATGGGCTCGGTATTCCAGAAGGAGTGGCCGAGGTCGCCCCGAGCGACATCGGCCATCCAGATCAGGTATTGCTGGGGCAGCGGCCGGTCGAGACCGAGACTGGCGCGCGCGGCGGCGAGCTCCTCGTCCGTCAGGCGGTATTGGCCCTGGCCTTCGTTGGCAACCACTGCCAACGGATCACCGGGCAGGATACGCATTGCGACGAAGATCAGGATGGTGATCCCGAAGATCGTCGGCACGGCAGTAACCAGGCGACGAAAGATGTATCGATGCATTACAGGTGCCGGACCGGCGCACTTCGTTCAGGCGTCCAGCCAGGGGATTTCCACGCGACCCCACTCGCTCTGTGCACGTTTATCAAGTGCCAGCCCGCGCACTCGGGCATTCCACATCAGAAGATGATCCGTAAACCCGATGAATAGCCACGGTGGATCCTGGTCCAGCAGATCCTGCATCTGGTCGAGCAGGGCGCGGCGTTTATTGGGGTCCAGCTCGCGGTCCGACTGCTTCAGCAGCGCATCGAATTGAGCGTTGCTGTAGCCGCCGTAGTTCTGTGAGCCGCCCGTTTTGAAGTATGTGTTCGCCAGCGGCGAAAAGTCGGAGATCGGTCCGCCGGGCGTGTCGAGCACGAGCGTGAACCGACCCGCCTTTTCGTCTTCGACCAGCAATGATCTTTCCGCGACGCGAATGTTGACCTCCATCCCGAGGGCATTCTTGAGCTGGTCCTGAACGCCCGGCGCCATGATCTCGGCATGTGGTGGTACTGATGCGGATAACAGCTCGATGGCCGACATGCCACTCGCGTAGCCCGCGTCGGCGAGCAGCTTGCGCGCGTCGGCGATGTCCTGGGTTTTGTCCGCCCGGTAGCCCGGCAGCGTCGCAATCGTATCGCGCGGTGTCGCGAATTGGCCGCCGTGCGGCACCCAGCGAGAGAGGTCGATCTGCTCCTGAGTCTTGAACGCTTCGATCAGGCCCTGCCGGTTCAGCGCCAGGTGAACGGCACGTCGCACGCGTGGGTCGTCGAATGGCTTCTGGTGGGCATTGATAATCACCTGATACGCGCCGAACGTCGTTACCCGATTGGTGCGCATCGCATCAGTGCGCCTGGTGCCCTCGTCCCATGTCTCCTTCGAGACGTTCCACGACACGTCCGCCTGACTGGTCAGGACGGCCGTCCCCCGATCCGACCACGCCGGCACGTGAATCAGCTCCAGCGCGTCAAGATACGGCAGGTCGCGATTCCAGTAATTGGGGTTTCTGACCAGCGTCCACTTTTCGCCGTCCTTGTACTCCTTGAACATGAACGGCCCGGTGCCTGGAGCGACCAGCACTTTGCGCAGATCGTTGTTGTTGGCGTCGAGCGTCTTCTTCGAATAGATGCCCTGGGTCGTGTCCGTTAGCAGCAGCAGGAATATCGCCGACGGCTCGTTCATCGTGAACTTCACCGTCCGCGGGTCGACCGCCTCGACTTTGGCCACCGCCGCGTAGCGGTCCTTGAGTAGACTCACGATGCCCTGGGGCGGGAAAATCATGCGGTTGTACGTGGCGACGACGTCGTCGGCGGTGAGCGGCGTTCCGTCGTGGAACTGGACACCGCTGCGCAGGGTGAAGGTGTAGGCGAGTCCGTCGGGCGCGACCACGAAACTTTCGGCGACGTCTGGCACGATCGTCTTGAGCCCGTCCACCGGGTTGAGTCGCACCAGGTTGCTATACAGGTGGGTCAGGACGCTGTTACTTGCGCCCTGTTGCAAGTCATAGTTGGACGTGGTGACGCCAAATGCGATACGCAGCGTGCCGCCACGTTTGGGGTCCGGCTCGGCGGACGCCAGCCGCCCAGCATCGGCACTTGCCGAGGCGGCCGTACCGACTGCCGTCGGGGCCACGGCTGGTGGCGAGGTAGGCGCCGCGGCTGGCACGGGCACCGTTGGTCGAACGGCGGGGAGAGCGGTCGGCGGGACCGTCGGGGCCGCGGCCGGCGCGGAGGCTGGCGGCGCACTCGGACCGCACGCAGCCAGGAAAGCGGCGATCGCGCTGCTCGCAAAGCCGAGAGCGGCGAGACGCCGCGCGAACTGTCGGCGCGTCAGCTTGCCCGACTGAAGAGCGTCGAAAAGAGCGACTTGTTCTGGATCCAGAGGCATGGTTGTCTGCTCCGCGCGGGAACACTACACCACCAGGATCGGGTTGGTCGATGCTTCGCCGCCTGGACCCGAGACTCGCTCTACATTTAAAGCTGATGTCAAGGAACACCCGCTACGGACGCTGTCAGTTTTCGGCGGTTCGCCGAACGTCGCTGGTGGCAGCGTGGCGCACGCTCGTCTGGCCGAAAGCCTCCGACTCCTCGGCGACATCGGTTACCGTCCGGCTGTTCCAGAAACTCTGGAGTGTTTCGCGCCCCTGGCCGCCAGGCAGTCCAAGCCCGAGGCGGCGCTCCAGCTGGCCGGAGCAGCCGCCGCACTCCGGGAGGCGATCGGCGCAGTACAGTCCCCACTCTCGCGCGACCTGCTTGGTCGATGGCTTCCGGCGCTTCAGGTGGGGCTCGGAGACGATGGCTGTGCTCGCGGCTGGGCGATCGGACAGGCGATCCCTGTCCAACAAGCGATCTCCCTTGCGCTCGGCTTACGCGAGTCTGGCCCAGCGGATTCGCCGGCGTCAGCGTACCCGCGGACCCCTGGCCCGGCGGGGTTGACCTCGCGCGAAGTGGAAGTGCTGCGACTGGTGGCTCAGGGCCGGAGCAACAAGGAGATCTCTGCCGAGCTGGTACTGAGCGTGCGCACTGTTGAGCGCCAAATCACCAATCTTTACGGCAAGATCCACGCCGCGGTAAAGCCGACGCCACGGCTTACGCGATCCACCACGACCTCGTGTTACGC
>VBGG01000453.1:0-6914 GCA_005883405.1 Chloroflexota bacterium
GGACAAGAATGCGCCCGGGCGGTGGTTCTCGGGGGCTCCAGCAATGCCCGAGTCGGCGTAGCCCAGCTGGGCGAGTCGGCTCACACCCAGCACGCGACCGGCAGCCTTGAGCTCACGGTCGCGGACGGTGGCCACATCCTGGCCGACCAGGCTCGGATCGAGGAGCCAGCCCAGGTCGCCGCGGGTACAGGTGACGACCACGATGCGCACGCCCGCGGCGCTGTAGCGCGCCAGGGTGCCACCCATGGTGATCGTCTCGTCGTCGGCATGGGCGTGCACCGCCAGGAGCGTTCGGTTCGACGCCACGGGTGACGCCTAGACACATACACCAAAACGTGAGTGCGCTCACGCCCGACGCGCTTGAGAGCTCAACCAAAAACAACCTGTGGCACGGCCATTCCCGACATTCAGCCTGGACATAACTCGGCTACCCCCGTAAAATGTGACACTCGCGAGGACCAAGGACGCCTCCTCGTGGAATACGCCGGCGGCCCCGACGCCGAGGCCCCCGCACCGCGATTCCAGCCGCGCGAGATCGTGTGGCCGACGTGTCGAGAACGGGCACGCCGGTCTTTTTTGTTGACTTCGATTTCCCAGGGTGGCAGGTGGCACATACGTATTCCTCGCTCCTTCCTCGAGCCGGCGGGCTGTATGACCCTCGGTTCGAGCACGACGCCTGCGGCGTCGGCTTTGTCGCACGACTGAGCGGCCAGCCTGGTCACGACATCGTCGCCAAGGCCGTTGAGGCCGTGGCCAACCTGAGCCACCGTGGCGCCGTGGCCGCTGACGGCAAGAGCGGCGACGGCTCGGGCGTCCTGACCCAGATTCCACGCCGTCTCTATCGCCGCGAGGCCGAGCGCCTGAAGCTGGGGCGGCTCGATGACGCCGATCAACTGGGCATCGGCATGTTCTTCCTGCCCGCCAACGACGCGGCGCTCGAAAGCGAGCGCATTATCGAAGCGTCCTTAGCAGAGGAAGGCCTGCGCCTGCTCGGCTGGCGCGACGTGCCGATCGACGCCGACCAATTGGGTGCCGCCGCGAGGTCGACCCTGCCGCGCATTCGCCAGGCGCTCATCGTTCCGCGCCTCGGCGGCGAAGACTTCGAGCAGGCACTGTATCTGGCGCGCAAGCGCATCGAGCGTAGCGCTCAAGCCGCGGGACTCGTGCCACAGGGTTTCTATATCGCCTCCCTGTCGAGCCGAACGCTCGTCTACAAGGGCCTGTTCGCCGCGCACCAGCTGCCGGCGTTCTATCCCGACCTGCGCGACACCGACTACGAGAGCGGCCTGGCCGTGTTCCACCAGCGCTACTCGACCAACACGTTCCCAACCTGGCAGCTGGCCCAGCCGTTCCGCCTGCTGGCCCACAACGGCGAGATCAACACGTTGCTCGGCAACCGCGCCTGGATGCAAGCGCGCGAAGCCAGATTGCCAGCGGCGATGCACCCGGTGATCTGGGAGGAGGGCTCGGACTCCACGAGCCTCGACGAAGCGCTGCATTTGCTCGAGCGCAACGGGCGCAACGTGCTGCACGCGCTCAGCGTCTTGATGCCCACCGCCTGGGAGGGCAATCCTGGCCTGTCGGCCGACGTCCAGGCGTTCTATCGCTATCACGCGCCGATCGTCGAGCCGTGGGATGGTCCGGCCGCGCTGGCATTCTCCGATGGTCGCTACGTCGGCGCCGCGCTCGACCGTAACGGGCTGCGACCGTGCCGCTACAAGGTGACCGCCGAAGGTCTGGTGGTGGCCGGCTCGGAGGTCGGAGCGATCGAGCTGGACGACTACCGTATCGTCGAAAAGGGCCGCCTGGGGCCCGGCCAGATGCTTGCGCTCGACCTCGAGCAGCACAGGATCTTGCACGACCACGAGATCAAGCAAGAGCTGGTTGGTAGCAAGCCCTGGAAGTCATGGGTCATGAGTCATGAGTTGAAACCGGCTGCCGGCGCGACTCACGACTCGCGACTCACCGCAGACGACCCGCCGCTTTCGGCCCTACAGCGCGCGCACGGCTACTCCAACGAAGACCTCAAGATCGTGCTGCGGCCGATGGGCGCCGAAGGCCAGGACGCGGTCTGGTCGATGGGCGACGACACGCCAGTTGCGCCGTTTGCGCGTGCGCCGCGGCCGCTCTACGCCTTCTTCCGCCAACGCTTCGCTCAGGTCACCAATCCGCCCATCGATCCCTTGCGTGAGTCGCTGGTGATGAGCTTGCGCACGTGGCTCGGGCCGCAGCCCGATCTGCTGTGCATCGACGGCCCGCACCAGGGCTCGATCGAGCTGCCTTCGCCCGTCATCGACGAGGCGACGCTCGCGGCGATTCGGGCGCAAAGCGAATTCGAGGTGGCAGAGCTCGATGCGACGCTAGAGGTCGAGGCGGGCCCAGGTCAGCTCGAAGTCGTGCTCGAAGAGCTGTGTGAGCGTGCGGAGGCGGCAGTGGTGTGTGGCGCCGAGCTCGTCGTCATCTCAGACCGAAACGTCGGCCCCGACCGCGCTCCGATTCCGATGCTGCTCGCGTTGGCCGCCGTGCACCGCCGGCTGCTCGACAGAGGCCTGCGCACGCTGACCGACCTGGTGGTCGAGGCGGGCGACGCCTGGGACGTGCACCACATCGCCGTGCTCATCGGCTACGGCGCGGGTGTGGTGTGTCCATGGCTGGCCCTGCAAACCGCGCGGTCGCTGGGCGAAGACGAGCCGCACAAGGAATATCCAGACCCGCACACCGCCGAGCACAACTATCTGAAGGCGACCCAGAAGGGCTTGCTGAAGATCATGTCCAAGATGGGGATCTCAACCGTATCCAGCTATCGCGGCGGGCAGATCTTCGAGTGCCTGGGGTTGCACGACGCGGTCGTGAGACGCTGCTTCGCAGGAACCCCGAACCGCATCGGCGGGCTCGACTTCGAAGAGCTCGTGCGGCCCGTGCTGGAGCGGCACGCCGCGGCGTTCGCGTCAGACCTGGCGAAGCTGCCTGACTATGGATTGGTGCGCTTCCGCCGTGAGGGCGAGCACCACGCCTGGGAGCCGGCGGTGATCCGCGCCATGCACAGGGGTCTCGCCAACGGGCAGTCCGACGCCTGGGACGAGTACCACCGCTTGACGCAGCCAGCGGAACAACCGGCCGCCCTGCGCGATCTGCTCGAGATCCTGCCTGCCGGGCCCGTCGTGCCGCTCGACGAGGTCGAGCCCTGGAGCGACATCGTGACACGCTTCGTGTGTACGGCCATGTCGCTCGGAGCGCTCAGTCCCGAGGCACACGAAACGTTGGCCGTGGGCATGAATCGCCTGGGCGCACGGTCCAATTCCGGCGAAGGTGGCGAGGACCCGTCGTTCTACGCACCGCACGACGACGGCGATCGCCACGACAACAAGATCAAACAGGTCGCCTCAGCTCGCTTCGGCGTCAACGCACGCTACCTGGCTCACGCCGAAGAGATGGAGATCAAGATGGCTCAGGGCAGCAAGCCTGGCGAAGGCGGTCAGCTGCCGGCCCACAAGGTGACTGACCTGATCGCCCGCCTGCGCCATGCCGTGCCTGGCACCAGCCTGATCTCGCCGCCACCGCACCACGACATCTACTCCATCGAAGACCTGGCCCAGCTGATCTACGACCTCAAGCGCGTCAACCCGCGCGGTCGGGTCGGGGTCAAGCTGGTCTCCGAGGCCGGCGTCGGCACCGTAGCTGCAGGTGTGGCCAAGGCCTACGCCGATTACGTGCTCGTTTCCGGCTTCGACGGTGGTACCGGCGCCAGCCCGCTGACGAGCATCAAGCACGCCGGTAGCCCGTGGGAGCTGGGTGTGGCCGAGACGCAGCAGGTGCTGGTGCGCAACGGTCTGCGCGGGCGTATTCGGCTGCGCACCGACGGCGGCCTGCGCCGCGCGCGCGACGTGGTGATCGCCGCGCTGCTCGGCTCCGAAGAATACGGCTTCGGTACCGCCAGCCTGGTTGCCATCGGGTGCGATATGGCCCGCCAGTGCCACCTGAACACCTGCCCGACCGGCATCGCCACGCAGCGACCTGAGCTGCGCGCCAAGTTCAAGGGCACGCCTGAGCAGGTCATCGCCTTCTTCGTGCACCTGGCGGAGGAGATCCGCGAGCTGCTTGCCAGCCTCGGGCTGCGCTCGATCGACGAGGCGATCGGGCGGGTAGACCTGCTGCGTCAGACACACTGCTTCAACGGCGTCGATCTGACGGCGGTGCTCGACGATCCAGATCCGAGCGGGACCGAGCCGCGCCGATGCATCCAGGCGCGCAACGATCGACCCGAAGACGGCGAGCCGCTGGACGAGCGGCTGCTGCGCGACGCGCAGACGGTGCTCGCCGAGGGCTCACGCTTCAAAGCGGCGTGCCTGATTCGCAATCGCGACCGATCGGTTGGCGCGCGGGTTGCCGGCGAAATCGGCGCGGGACGCCTGAAGCCAAGGGATGAAAAGCCGACCGGTGTCCGCTCGCTGCCATTCTTCCAGGCGCGTTTCGTGGGCAGCGCGGGCCAATCGTTCGGCGCCTTCACGACCGATGGGATGAGCCTCGTGCTCGAGGGCGAGGCCAACGACTACCTGGGCAAGGGCATGAGCGGCGGCGAGATCGTGCTCATGCCGGCCGACATGGCTCGCTTCGCACCGCACAAGAACACCATCGTCGGCAACACCGTCCTGTATGGCGCCACCGGCGGGCGGGTCTTCGCTGCCGGCCGCGCTGGCGAGCGCTTCTGCGTGCGCAATTCAGGCGCTACGGCGGTGGTCGAAGGCGTTGGCGACCATGGTTGCGAGTACATGACCGGCGGCACGGTCCTGGTGCTCGGAGAGACGGGCCGCAACTTCGGCGCAGGCATGACCAACGGCGTTGCCTACGTCCTGGACGAGACGGGCGATTTCCCCACGCGTCTGAACGACGAGCTGGTTCAGGCATCGCGGCTGATGGACGCCGACGAGCTGGCGACGGTGTTCGAGCTGGTTCGCGAGCACTTCGAGAAGACGGCCAGCCGCCGCGCGGAGGCGGTCCTCGATCTGTGGGATGTGTACCGCGGGCAGTTCTGGAAGGTCGCGCCGCGAGCCGCCAGTATCGCCGCCGAGGCCGCCCACTCGGTGCCCGGCATGGTGCCCGTGGCAGCCGAGAACGCGGCGACGCGCGAACGCGCCAACGCGCCCACTTGAGCATGAGTCGCCCGCTCGGGGTCGGGCTACTCGGCCTGGGCACCGTAGGCACTGGGGTCGCGCGGGTGCTGCTCGGCAAGAGGGATGCGCTCGAGCGGCGCATCGGTCGGCCCGTGCAGATCACCAGCGTGCTCGTGCGCGATCCGTCCAAGCCGCGCGGCGTTAGCCTGGAGGTGCCGCTGGTCACCGATGCGCGGGCGATCCTCGACGATCCAGCAGTGGACATCGTCGTCGAAGTGATCGGCGGCGAGGAGCCAGCTCGCACGCTGATCCTCGAGGCAATCGAGCGCGGCAAACACGTGGTCACCGCCAACAAGGAGGTCATGGCCAAACATGGGCCAGCCATCCTGGCCGCGGCGGCCGCCAGAAGCGTCAGCGTCGCTTACGAAGCCAGCGTCGGCGGCGGCATCCCGCTCATTGGCCCGTTTCAGCTGGATCTTGCGGCCAACGAGATCACCAGCGTGGTGGGCATCGTCAACGGCACCACCAACTACATCCTGACGCGCATGACCGAAAGCGGCGCTTCGTTCGCCGACGCGCTTCGCGAAGCGCAGGAGCTTGGCTATGCCGAGCCCGACCCCACCAATGACGTCGAGGCGTGGGACGCGGCCTACAAGCTGGCCATCCTGGCCTCGCTGGCATTCGGCGCGCCGGTCATGCCCGAACAGGTCTGGCGTGAGGGGATCACCCAGGTTTCGCAGCGTGACATCCTGTACGCGGCCGAGCTGGGCTATCGCATCAAGCTGCTGGCGATTGCCCGCCTGGTCAACGGCCAGGTGGAGACGCGGGTCCATCCGTCGCTGGTGCACCAGGGATCGATGCTGGCCAGTGTGGACGGATCGTTCAACGCGGTGCAGGTCGAGGGGGACCTGATCGGCTCGGCGCTGTTCTATGGCCGCGGCGCGGGCTCTGAGCCGACCGCCAGCGCGGTCGTCGCCGACCTGATCGCGCTGGGCACCAGCGCGGCACGCGGGTCACGCCAGGCGGCGCGCCACGCGGTCGAGCTGCGGGCGATGAGTCAGCTGCAATCGCGCTACTTCTTGCGTCTTCTGACGCTGGACCGGCCCGGCGTCATGGCCGCCATCGCCACCGTCCTGGGCGATCGCGGCATCAGCCTGGCCAGCGTCGTCCAAAAGGAGAGCGTGGTGCTCGGCGACGACGTCCCCGGCGCGGAGATCGTGCTCACCACCCACGTCGCCAGCGAAGCCGCCGTCCAGGACGCCATCGCCACCCTCAGGCACATGCCCGTGGTCAAGACCGTCGGCAGCCTTCTTCGCGTCCACGAGTAATCAGCCCTCATCCAGCTCGAGTACTTCGCGGATCGCGCTGCCGACCTCGTTCATCAGCGACGGGGAGAGACGTGTGAGCGGACCCTGGACCAGACGCCGGTATCGATAGCGCATCCGGATCGTGCTCGATAGCCGCGAACTCGGCGTTGACGCGCATGCTTTCGTCGCGGACCTTGCGGGATGCCTCGGCCAGGCGCGCAGCGCGAGTTTCGCGGTTCATCCGCTCGATTGCGCGGCGAATGTACTCGGCCCTGGACAGAGTTCTGTACGCTTCGGGCGTGGTAGAGGCGCCCGCGAATTCGACCAGCACGCCGCCGCTGGCGATTGTGTGTCGGGGCGTGGACCGCACGGGCGTGCTGTACGAGATGACCAGCGTGATCGTGCGCCACGGCGGCTACATCCATTCGGTGGACATCCTCGAACGCGGCGACCGCAGCGCGATCTTCTGGGAGCTGTATGGCGTGGACGACGAAGA
>VBGG01000453.1:7202-11404 GCA_005883405.1 Chloroflexota bacterium
GTCCAGGCGGGGGTAATGACCGTGATGGCCGTAGCCAGGACGGCGCGCTTCGACATCAACCGGCAGCGCGGGCGGATCTACTGAAGCGCGCTGCGCGGCATCCACCAGGAAGCCCCGCGTTGGCTGTGAACGATTTCACCCGCTGGCGGTGAGCTGCTTCTCCAGCCGATCAAGGGTACGCATAGCGGGAAGGACCTGGGCCACGCTGGAGCGGGGCTCGCGCTGCTCCTGGATGGCGGCGAAGAACTCGCGATCCTCCAGCTCGATGCCGTTCATCGACACGTCCACCTGCGACACGTCGATGGGCCGGTCGTGACCGTCCACCAGGTTGTCGTACAGCGCTTTGTACGTGCCGTTATCACAGATGTAGCGGAAGAACGACCCGAACGGTCCGTCGTTGTTGAACGACAGCGACAGCGTGAGGATTGCCCCCGACGGCACACGAAGCTGGATGCTCATGTCCATGGCGATCTCGAGCTCCGGGTGAATCGGACCCTGGATCGCGTTGGCCACGCTCGGCTCCTCGCGAGTCTGATGCTGGAACAGGTCGACCGTATGGCAGGCGTGGTGCCACAGCAGATGATCGGTCCAGGTTCGCGGCTGCCCGGCCGCGTTCATGTTGGTTCGGCGAAAGAAGTACGTCTGGACATCCATTTGCTGGATCGTCAGCTCGCCTGCCTCGATCTTCTTGTGGACCCACTGGTGACTCGGATTGAAGCGTCGCACGTGGCCGGCCATGGCGATGACGCCGGTCTGCTGCTGGACCTCGGCAAGCCGCTCCGAGTCCTCGACGCTATCGGCGATCGGAATTTCGATCAGCACGTGCTTGCCAGCGCGCATGCACTGTTCCGCCTGCTGGGCATGGACTCGCGTGGGACTGGCGATGATGTCTCGGCGAATTCCCGTGTCCCGGCTGGTCGCCCGCCAGTCAGCGAGATGACCTCGATGCCAGGAATGTTCTGGATCGCCTTCATGTGCTGGGTACCGAAGGCGCCCTGGCCAGCGAGAGCAATCTTCATTGATTCGAGCTTACCTGCCAGGGCAGTCCGACCGGGCCGAGCGCAAGAGCGTCATAGCGATCTGCCGCCATCCTGAGGGTCGCTTGACGCAGGCGCACAAGAACGCCAGCTTAAGCTCGGCGATCGCCAGATACAGTCGGACGCGCTCGACCGAACAATCTGGCGCATGTGCCGCGTACGACTGCTCGAAATGCGCCGCGTGCCGATCGAAGTGGTGCAGCGCGCCGAAGTGGAGCATCCCGAGCAGCCGCAGGTGGGCCACGAAATGGGCCACGTCGAACAGCGGGTCATACTGGCAGAACTCGTCCAGGTCGAGTCCGCTGACTCGCTCGCCATCCAGAACGAGATGGTCCGGCGAGAAGTCGCGGTGCGTCGGCGCCGGCTGCCAGCCGGCGAGCTTTCGCCCGCGCCGGTCGACATCGACGAGCACCTCGGCGAACAGCCGCCCGGCCTCCGGCAGCGCGTCGGCCAGACGCGCCTGCCAGGTCCCCAGGGTGTAGAGATGGCGCTCAAAGGTGTAGACGCGGCCAGTGCCCAGGCCGCAGGTGTGCAGCCTGAGCAGCCAATCGGCGGCACGCTGGATCGCCGCCGGCCCGGTTCGGCCCTCCACAAGGAGCTGGCGCAGCACGTCGCCCGGGGCGCGCTCCGCAAGCTGCATGCGGTAGCGCGCGGCGATACCAATGCTGCGTGGGACACAGAGAGATCCAGAGCCGAAACCGTGCTGCTGGAGTGCCTGGACCGTCGCATGGACCGCGGCTGGGTCCTGGTCAGCCGCGTAGAGCTTCGCGACGACGGACCGATGCTCCGCGGTTCCGCCAACGGTGACGACGAGATCCAGCAGAACGACGATGCGCCTGGCGGGCAAGTAGCTGAGGAGCGACACCTCGCATTCAACAAGTTGATACGAGGCGCCGAGCCAGTCCGCGAGCAAGGGCGACAGGAGGTCGATCCGCCGCTTGCGATCATGCAGGACGGCCAGACCGGGAAGCGCCGCGTCATCCGGAAGTGTCGCGGTCGCCTCGGGAACGATCATGTGCCCAGACGCACCGCCACCGCCGCTGGGCCGGAGCCAGTCGGCGCTAAGGTCGCAAGCGCCTCGTGGAGCGTCACCGCGCTCCGCCCACCGGTACCGCCACCTGGCCCCGCGACTGCAGCTCGAACAGCTCGCGGTAGCGACCGCCGGCCGCAAGCAGCGAATCGTGGGTACCACGCTCGACGATCCGGCCATGCTCCACCACCAGGATCAGGTCGGCGCGGCTGATGGTTGACAGGCGGTGCGCGATCACCAGCACGGTGCGACCACGCATGAGGCGGCCCATGCCGTCGAGCACCAGCGCTTCGGCGCTGGCGTCCAGTCCGGTGGTCGGCTCGTCAAGCACCACGATCGGCGCATCTCTGACCATCGCCCGCGCCAGCGCCAGTAGCTGCCGTTCGCCGCCCGAAAGCGTCGCCCCACGCTCGCCGATCAGCGTGTCGTAGCCATCCGGCAAGCGTTCGATGAACTCGTGCGCGTGGGCGGCCATGGCCGCCGCGACGACCTCCTCCACTGACGCCTCCGGGCGACCGTACGCAATGTTGTCGTGCACGGTGCCGTAGAACAGGACCGTTTCCTGAAGCACCAGGGCGATCTGTCCTCGAAGAGACGCCAGCGTGTACTCTCGGACGTCGCGGCCGTCGATCCGCATGCTGCCTCGGGTCGGGTCGTTGAAGCGCGGCAGCAGGCTGGCGATGGTCGTTTTGCCGGCACCGGTTGCGCCTACAAGAGCGACCACCTGGCCAGGCTGGACGTCGAAGCAGATGTCGGCGAGCGCCGGCCGCCGATCGCCGTAGGCGAACCAGACGTGCTGGACCTCGATGTGACCCCGCAGCCGCTTCGCCTCGCGTGCTCCGGGCAAGTCGCGCACCGAGCGCTCGACCTCCAGCACCGCGAAGATCCGCTCGAGACCGACCGACGCACGAAACATGACCTCGGAGACTTTGGACAGGTCGCGCATGGGCTTGTAGAGCATGGTCAGATAGGCCAGGTACACCAGCAGCTCACCTGGCGCGAGGCTGCCGGCGAGCACCTCGTGCGCGCCGTACCCGAGCACCACCGCGGTGCCAATCGCTACCATCACGTCGACCAGCGGAGGCAGCGCCGACTGTAGCGTGCGGGCCTGCACACCGGCGGAGACCCGCTGCTGGTTCTGCCATTCGAACCGGCTCTGCTCGTAGTCCTCGCGGGTATTGGCCTGGACGATGCGAATCGCCGATAACACCTCGTGCGCGGTGGCGGCGATCTCGCCCTCGCGTTTTCGGATGTCGCGCGTTGCTCGCTTGATGCGCCGCGTGAAGCGATACGTGAGGGCGAACAGGAGAGGGGCGATGCTCAACGCCAGCAGCGCGAATCGCCAGTGGAGCGCGAACATGACCACCACCATGCCGATCAGAGTCAGGCCACTCACGAGGATGCCGACCAGCCCCTGGGCAACCAGATCCTGGATCGCCTGGGTGTCGGTGGTCAGTGTGCCCACGAGCTCGCCGACGCGGCGTTGATCGTGATACGCCAGTGACAGCCGCTGGATGTGCCAGTAGAGGTTGCTGCGCAGCTCGTACAGGACGCTGTTGGCGACGCGTGTCATCAACCAGCCAGCGACGAACGCGGACACCGCGCCGACGCAAGCAACAACCAGAATTGCCACCAACGCGAATGACAGCGCACCGGTAGGCCCCGGACCAAACAGCGCTCCGACCGTGGCAGCGACCGGCGTTGGCAGCGGCTTCGATTGAAACACGCTGTCGAAGACCACCTTGAGCGGCCACGGCTGGAGGAGGTTCGCGGCGGTTGCACCGAGCGATGCGACGAGCGCCACCACCAGCTGCTTCTGGTACGGACGCAGGAGGAGTGCGAGTTTGATCAGCATCGCCGCCACGTCACTCGTGGTACACCGTCCGCAACGCGTTGCCCACGTCAAAGGGCTCACGTTCGGCGAGCCGCTTGGCCAGCGCCTCACGATCCTCCGGATGACGAAAGAGCGCAAGCATCAGACGGCCTCCGGCGGGCGAAAGAGCGCCAGCAGCTGCGCGCAGCTGGCCTCGACGGTGAATCTCGATTCGATCCTGGCGCGCGCGGCAAGCGCGAGCCGAGCGCGCAAGTCGCCGTCGTCGAGGAGCCGCTCGAGCGCGTCAGCCAGGGCTTGCGGA
>VBGG01000454.1 GCA_005883405.1 Chloroflexota bacterium
GCCATCGTCGCGCTGCTCGTCGGCGAGTTCAACGCCCTTGGCCAGCTCATCCCCAACGTCAAGCCATCCGTGCTCACCGTGGCGCTGTTTTGCCTCGTTATCCTGCTGCTGATGGTCCGCGCGCGACGTCAGCACGCACTGGTGCGCCTGTGAGCGCAACTCGCCATCGCGAAGACTCGCGACGCGGGAATCATTGGAAGATCCGCCCGCGCGCAGGCGCTAGGCGAGCAATGCCGCCCATGCCTTTGCTGCTCGGCTTCGCATTGGTCGTCATCCTGGCCGTCGTCCCGCCGCTCATCGGCGGATACCTGGTGCGTGGGCTCACGAGCTACCTGATCTTCGGACTGCTGGCGCTGGCGGTCGGATTGATCACCGGTTACGGCCGGCTGTTCAACCTGGGTGTGGGCGCCAACTTCGGCGTCAGCGCCTATACGGTGGCGATTCTGACCCACCATAGCGTGCAGAACCCCCTCGCCCTGGTGGCCGCCGCGCTGCTGGCAGGATTTCTGGTCTCGCTATTGTTCTCCTTCTACGCCCTCGTCGCCTCGGGCGTCGAGTACTTGATGTTGACCTTCCTCTCGACAGCGGCCTTCGCCGCGGTGCCGCTCACGGCGCTGGACCTGACCGGTGGCGACAACGGCTTGAACGTGCTGGGTGGCCTGCAGCCCTCGTTCGGGCTGAACCCACTGGTCGGCAACAACTTTTACTGGTTTGTTCTGGGGGTGGTCGCGGCCCTGGCGGCGCTGTCCTGGTACGTGCTCGCATCACAGACCGGCAAAGCGATTCAGGCCATCGGTCGAAACCCCGGCCGCGCCGCGGCAATGGGCTACAGCGTTCCCCGCTATCGCATTGCGCTGACGATCTATGCCAGCCTGATCGCCTCGTTCGGCGGCTGGCTGTACGCGCTGCAGACCAACTTCGTCTTCATCGATCTACTTGGGGTGGCCAACTCGACCAATGGCCTGGTATACGCGCTGATCGGCGGCGTGGACACGATCCTGGGCCCGCTGCTGGGCGCGGCGATGCTGCGCGCGCTCACCGACCAGCTGAGTCGGGCCGGCACCCAGTCGTCGTTGTTCATCGGCATCGTGCTGATGCTGGTGGTGTATCTCATCCCCGAGGGTGTGCTCGGTCTGAGGCACCGCCTGGTGAAGCGACGGGTAGCTGCCAGAGGCGAAGAGGTGGCCGAAGCGCCGGAGGCGGTCGCCGCGGGGCTGAAGGCTGAAAACGTCGAAGCCCTGTAGGTTTTCGGCCGCGCGCCCAGGCGGCTACCCTGGTCTGATCAGTATGGGGAGACCTACCCGAATGACTTCTCTGCGAATCCCCCACCGCCCAGTGGCGATGGTCATGGCGGCCGCGTGGCTGGTTTCCGCGTGCTCGAGCCCAGCCGCGACCCCGCCCGCGACGACAGCGCCCGCCGCCGCGGCGCCGACCAGCGCTCCGACAGCCGCCGCCAAGCCGACGACCGCCCCCGCCGCGACGACCGCACCTGCCGCGACGACCGCACCTGCCGCGACCACTGCACCGGCAGTGACGACGGCGCCGGCCGCGGCCGCCGCGCCGACCGGCACCCCCATCAAAGTCGGAGTCATGGACGACGTGACGGGCGTCGGCGCGATCGAAGGCGCGTTGATGCGGATCAGCACCGACCTGGTGGTCCAGCGGACCAACGCCAGCGGAGGGATCAATGGTCATCCGCTGCAGCCGGTCTATGTCGATCCCAAGGGTGACGCCACGCAGGCCATCAATCTGGCCACGCAGCTCGCTCAGCAGGACAACGTCGATGTGCTGGCCGGTGGGCTGTTCAGCCCGGAGTGCATCGGCGTCTCGGGCCTGGCCGAGAAGCTCCAGCTCGTCTACACCTCGACCAATGGCTGCGCCAGCGACGTGCTCACCTCGAAGCAGTGCAACAAGTACACGTTCCGGGTGTATCCCGCCGGTCGTGAGACCTTCGATCCGACGGTCAAGTTCGAGGTCCAGACGTACGGCGGTAAGTGGGGCATCATCTATCCCGATTACGCACTCGGCCAGTCGAACCTGCAGACGTTGCAGGCCGCCCTGCAGGCCAACGGGGCAGAGCTGCCGGTCCAGATCGCCGTTCCGCTCGGCGAGGCCAACGTCACGCCCTATGTGACCAGGATTCCCACCGACGGCAGCATCCAGGTGCTGCAGGTTTCGGAGACCGGTACTGACCTGGCGCGGGTCATGAGCGTCATTCAGCAGTTCGGGATCAATCAGAAGCTCACGATCGTCACCGCCCTCGGCAAGGAATCGTTCGCGGGCGTCTATCCCGACGCCTTGAATGGCGCGCTCATCACCGGCACCCGCCCGTCGGACGGCCTGCCGGGCAATCCCGACGATGCAAAGTACATGCAGGACTGGCTGGCGATGGCCAAGGGCCAGGACGCCGACTTTCTCGGCCCGCTGGGCGGGGCCGACCACGTCACCGTTGGCAACAACAACGGCTACAACGCGTACATGTCGATGATGGCGCTGGTGCAGGCGATGCGCAAAGCCAACTTCAGCGGCAAAGCCGACACCGACAAGTTGATCAGCGCGCCGCACCACGTACTACCTGTTGAAGATCAACGGCCAGAAAGAAGAAATCGTCCAAACCTTCGCCGCCGACCAGTTGCCACTTATCGGGGACTGCAAAATTCAATAAAACGTCTTCTGATTGATTTGCTTTTGCGCCGCGCGAAGCGCGTGCCAAAGAAAGCAAGTACCCTGAGCGCATTATTCATCTTCGGGGGGCGTAATATGAGGGGTTTGGTGCAGCGGTTGGCGGCGGCGATTGTCGCGGTGGTGCTGCTCGTTCCTTCGAGCACCCTGGCGCAGAGTCAGACACAGCCGAGTCCGTCCTTCAGGTCGCCCGCCGATCAGGAGCTGGCGCAGACAAAGAGTGGCGCGGAAAATTGGATCACGTACGGTGGCGCACTGAACAACGAGCGCTACTCCACCCTGGACCAGATCAACACCAGCAATGTTTCGCAGCTCAGGGGCGCATTTCTGACCCGCCTGGGTTCGGGCCGCGGCTCGAAGTACATCTTCGAAGCCGACCCACTGGTGATCGACGGGGTCATGTACGTCCCGACCGGCAACGACGACGTCTTCGCCCTCGACGCCCGCACCGGCAGGAAACTCTGGGAGTACAGCTCGGACATCCCACAGACCAACGACCTGATCTGTTGCGGTTGGGATAATCGCGGCGTTGCCGCCGGCCAGGGGATGATCTTTACCGGCCAGCTCGACGGGAGCTTCGTCGGCCTCGACCAGAAGAGCGGCAAGCTGCTGTGGCGGACCCAGCTGGAGGACTATCACGACGGCTACAGCATCACCGGCGCCACCCGCTATTTCGACGGCATGGTGTTCACCGGCATGTCCGGCTCCGAGAACGGCATTCGTGGTCGGCTATACGCACTGGATGCCAGGAGCGGCAAGGAGCTCTGGCGCTTCTACACGGTGCCTGCTCCGGGCGACATCGGTGGCGACACCTGGCCATCTCCGAACGACCCGGATGCGGTGAAGGCGCAGGCCTACACCCACGGTGGCGGCACCGTCTGGCAGGCGCCGGCGATCGATCCCGAGCTGGGCATGATCTATTTCAGCACCGGCAACGCCGGCCCTGACTACGACGGCAGCGTCCGCCCGGGCGACAACCTCTTCACCGCCTCGATCGTCGCCCTGGACTACAGGACCGGCCAGTACAAATGGCACTTCCAGGAGGTCCACCACGACATCTGGGACTACGACGCGCCCAGTCCGGTGGTCCTGTTCGACCAGATGTACAACGGCCAGCTCCGCAAGGGCCTGTCCGAGCCTGGCAAGACCGGCTGGGTGTATTACCTGGATCGCACCAACGGGCAGCCGCTCATCAGCATCAACGAGCAGGCCGTCGGGCAGGAGCCGCGCATGGCGACCGCCGCCACACAGCCGGTGCCGGTCGGCGACAAGTTCGTCAAGGATTGCGCCACCGATCCGATCCCGGGTTTCCCACTGCTCGGCTGCATGTTCGACCCCTTCTATGACCTGCCAGTGGTGATGCCCGGCTCGGCCAGCAACTGGAGTCCAAGCTCGTTCGATCCGCAGACCGGTTACACCTACGTCATGGGTGGCGAGAACCTGACGGGTCGGGCCATGAGGCCCGAGGAGTTCGTGCTGGGCAAGCGCTACACCGCTGGCGCGAACGTAACCCCGCTCGACCAGCCGATTCTGAACACCATCAGCGCGATGGACAGCCGCACCAACCGGATCGCCTGGCAGCACGAGCTCCCCGGCGATCGAAGTTATGGCGTGGTCAGCACGGCGGGCGGGCTCCTGTTCAAAGGTCAGGTCGATGGAAATCTGGTGGCGTACGACGCGCGCACGGGCGACGAGCTGTGGAAGTTCCAGACCGGCTGGGGCATCAGCGCACCGCCGATGACCTACAGCGTCGACGGAGTCCAGTATGTGGCGGTGGCCTCCGGCGGCAATCGCGGCGGAGTGATGACAGTCGATGGCGACGCGGTGTGGGCGTTCTCATTGAATGGCACCGTCGACGAAGCGCCATCGCCACCACCGGTGCAGACGAAGACGTCGCTCGGCGGTCCGCTGGTCAAGCTCGGTCAGCCAGTGGGGCGGGTCGATACCCAGGGCCTGGACCGAGCTTTTGAGGGCAGCATCGATACCGCCGACTACTCGTTCACGCCGGTGCGCGTCTCGGTGCCTGCGGGCACGACGCTGACCTGGTCCAACTCCGGCGCGGTGATCCACACCGCCACCGCCAGTAATGGTGCCTGGGATACCGGCGACATCCCCGCGGGCGGCGCGGTCCAGCTTACTTTCGATACGCCTGGCACCTACACCTACAACTGCAGTCCGCATCCCTGGATGCTCGGCCAGATCGTCGTTACGTAAATCATCATGCCCGAGGAGTCGGCGGCCGGGGAGCCTGCCGCGGTCGCCGGCATCCGCAATTTCGCGTGGGTTGAAGCAGGGCTGGTTGCTCGTGGAGAGCAGCCGCCGCTGGTGCTCGAAAGCTTCGCGCGATTGCGCGAGGTGGGCATCAGGACGGTGCTGTCATTACGCCCGGATCGAGAACCACCCGCGCAGGTGAGCGTCGGAAACTGGCCGGAGTACCACGTTGACGATGAACGCCAGCTGGTGGAACGGTCGGGCCTGGTCTTCAGCCATGCTCCTATGGCTGACTTCTCGGCGCCGTTGCCGGAGGAGCTCGCCACGGCGATGCGCATATTGGATGCCCACGTCGCCCGGTCTCCGGCGGTGTACGTGCACTGTCGCGCGGGTGCCGGACGAACAACCCTCGTCTGCGGCGCCTGGAGCATTGTTGGCGGCCTGCGTGGCAACCAGGTGGTAGAAAGCTATCAGCGCTTCATGCA
>VBGG01000455.1 GCA_005883405.1 Chloroflexota bacterium
CAACCCAATGTTCTCTGGCGGCGTCAGGCCCGTGTTGAAGGAACAGAGGTACTCCAGCTCGTGCTTGTGGCTGTACATCGCCTCCCCCTCTGCTAAGTCAGAAGTAAGCTGCTGGATCAGCGCTTGGATATCGAAGGAACGCCACAATTCGGCGATCTTGTCGTCTGTCATGTACAAATAGTCGATTCCAACGAGCCGGAAATTCCGGCCGGTCGGCGGAATACCGAGAAACTCTCTGCGATGCGTACCTCGTAAGCTCCAGCGGACTGAAGCCCTGCTGGAGTCGGCTACGACGTCTTCAATCGTGTACTGCTGGTCCGGAGCAACCCCATGATGCCAGACGAGGAACTGTTTGTGGCGCTCGAGACCGTGTTGGCCTTCTCTATCATTTGGTGGGTGAAAGATGAAGTCAGGCGTCAGAATCTCATCTGCCACCTCGCACGCTTTCGCGACGTCGGGTTGGCTTGAAGTTTCGTTGTACTAACGAGCAATCAATCGCGTGGACGTTTCTGTCAACATACTGCACCTCCCTCACCAATGTCGCGTGTTTTTGCTCTGCGACGGTCCGGCGCGAGTCGCGCCAACCTGCGTTCCTCATCAAAACTGTGGGTTGCTCGTTGTGAAGGTCCGATGATTCACCAGCATGCTCTGTTAGCTGGTCGCACTTGCCAGGAACCGAGCGTCACCCGTTGAACTGAACAGCAGCTCGTATGTGGCACTCTCTTGCTCACTGTGGCCTGTTGGCCGCAGTTGCTCGTCCACGATTGGGCCTCGCATTTGCTCCCATGCCCGCGCCGCGGCTTCGGTCTCCCACAGACTGATAGCGATCGTTTTGCCGATCTGTCGATCGGCGAACACGTGCACTCCCGCGAAACCGGGAATGCTCTGCAAAATCCGAAATGTCTCCATCTGGGCTTGCCGAGTAACCTCGTCATCGACACGCTCCGGCGCTCCCGAAAAAGTCCCTATACGCGCAAACATGACTGTTCCCTCCGACTGAAGGCGCTTGCATCAACGCCGTCGCTTGCACCGGCTCGAGCATCTGCCCGAACCGTTTACCGATCAGTACGCTGCTTCTACGCGGCCGCGGCTGGAACCGCGGGCAGGTGCCCCAGCTGGCTGAGGACTGTCATGTTGTCCCACGTTATCCATAGCTCCGCGAGCTTGCCAATCTCTACACGCAGGACAGCCCCGAGGTCCACCCGGACCTTCTTTCCGGACGGTGGGAACGGCCCCATCTGCCCCGTCTGTGTACCCTCATACGTTCCCCATGCCGCCGCCAGGTCTCCCTCTGCGAGGAGGTGTGTGATCGATAGAGCGTTATCAGGAAACACCGTCGCGTCCTGCCTGAGGAAGTCCTTGAATTGTTCAAGGCTCCGAACGTCGAATTGTGGAGTCGCCTGGCAATGGCGCACGAAGTTCGGAGTGACGAGTTCGTCGAGAACGTCCAGCTGACGCATGTTCACGGCTTCTACGAACCGCCTGACAAGAACTCTGGTCTCCTCGCTGGTCATATGGAGACCCCCTTTCTATCTCCCTACGCTGTCCGGTCGGGTTATCGCGCGTGGCGTAGTGCATGCCTCCTATCAGGAGAAGGCTGCATCAGACACCAGAATGGGGTCATGCATCACGCCTGTTTGCCGCATCAGGCCAAGCGCGTCTTCCTCGCCGCGCTGCTCCATTACCCTGCCGCCGACCAGGCGGTGGATGATCCCGGTCCAGCTCAGTGGCCTGCCCGTCGGCGGAACACCCAACAATTCGCCGCGATGCGTGCCACACACGCTCCAGCGCGTAACGACTTTGTCCCCTTCGGCGATCTGCTCCTGAA
>VBGG01000030.1 GCA_005883405.1 Chloroflexota bacterium
TCGAGCCGAGTACTCCAACTAAACCTCGCAAGCGCAGCTTGCAAGAGGGCCAGGCGATAGTTCTGATCGCCCTGCTGATCCTCGTCCTGTTCGGCATGCTCGGCCTCGCCATCGACTCCGGCCGCGGCTACGTCGACCGCCGCGACCAGCAGACCGCCGTCGATGCCGCCGCGCTGGCGGCGGGTGACTGGTACGAGAACTTCCAGGACCTCAACGGAACGGTGGTCCCCAGGTCGGTCGCGCTGTATGAGTCGGACCTGCGGATCTACACGGGTATCGCGACGTCAAACCACACGTTCGCCCTCGTCGGGGCGAATGGAAACCTGCCTCAGGACACCTACACCTACACGTTCGCCGGCTCGTACTCGCTGGTCATCGTCGCCACCGACACCCAGTTCAACGGCTACGAGTTCCAGTTCACGAGCAACCATCAGCTGCCGCTTGCGTTCATCCAGATCTTCGGCGGTGCCCGCACCGTCCCCATCGCAGCCACCGCGACCTCGATCGTGGGCAACCAGCGCCAGACGCCGGCGCTCGTGACGCTGAGCAACGGTAACTGCGCGACGATCCTTACCGGCGCCGCCCAGCTGACGGTGCTGGGAGACGTGTACACGAACGGCACGGCATGTGTCGACTCCAACCTGCACGAGGCCGGCAACTGCTATGGCGGCGCCGGCTCCAACTGCAGCGTCGCGCAGTACTGGTGCTACAACTCCACGCCAGGCTTCGTCCCCTACGCGCCGCACCCCGGCTGTGACTTCGGCGATACCTATGGAATGGCCGTCGTTCCGGCGCCGACGCTCCCCGACCCAGGCTACCTGGCGCCGTCCACCGGCTACTACACCCTCAACCAGGGCTACAACCAGGACAACCGTGGCACGTGGACCGAGATGTATCCCGGCCACTACGGCACCTTCCACCTCTCTGGTGGATCGGCCAGCTGCGCCTTCCTCAACGGCGGCGTGTACACGTGGACCAACGGCTACCAGTCAGACGCCAACGGCAGCCTTCTGTCCAACGAGCTGAAGGCTCCTGACGAGCAGCTGGCCACGGCGCCCGGTAGGACCAATGTCGCCAATCCCCAGTTCTGGGACATGAACGGCACCAACTGCGCGGGACACTTCACCGTCACCAACAGCGCCGTCGGACAGACCGTCCTGCTCCTGCCGACCTGCACCGACCTCTCGCCGGTGGCGCCGGCCAACTGCCACTCCGGAGTGTCAGACACCCAGAGCCGCAACAACAAGTGGGGCGTTGAGGTGACATCGGTCCGCTACGACCGCTTCCTCGACTCGACCATCTCGTCCGCATGCTTGGCCGCACCGGGCTGCCGTCGAGAGAGCTCGCCCTCGGAGTGCAAGCTGACGCCGAACGCGGTCGTGGGAGGCCTTCACTCGCCCTCCAACATCGGGATCAGCGTCAACATCACCCAGAATGTGCCAGGCGCCCAGTACTACAACGTGTACTTGAACCCTGCCGGGTGCGACGGCAACCAGCAGAACTTCGGCTGGGTCGGCCGCTATGACGCTCCCGGCTTCGTCAATGGCTCCCCGGTCGGACCGTACCCCAGCGGAGCCCCATGGACCCTGGGTGCGGCTGCCCCCGGCGTCCCCCCCGTGGCCGGCGCAACCGTCTACGACATCAATGACAGGTTGATCCCCAACCCGTCGACGACGTGCTTTGCCCAGACCAGGTCGATCAACTGCGCGCCACCAGACGACGAGGTTCCGGCGCAGTGCTTCAGCAACTGCCCGCCTCCGGCCAACCTGCTGTCGCAGGAAAACGCGCCGATGTCGCTGCAGTATCCGCCCTACACGGGGGGCGACGTGGCGAACGAGAACTACTGCCAGATCTCACCGAACCCGGGCAACCCCATCGCGCCTTGCCAGAGCGCTCTAATCACGCCCGGCGCTGTGCAGTTCTACTTCCCCAACGGTTCATGCATGGACCAGAACTCTCAAGGCGCGACCTATGTGTACGCAGGGGAGCAGTACAACTGGATCGTGATCTACGCGCCGGCGTCCAACAATTGCAGCAACTCCATGAACGGTGGCGCATCGACCCAGTACATCGGAACCATCTACACGCCAGGCCAGGACTGGACCATCAACGGCGGCAACCGGTCGCCGCTGGCCGGCCAGGTGATCGCCTACACGGCCAAGGTCGCCGGTTCAGCGGCGGTCGGTATCGACTTCAACCCGAACTACGCGCCGGCGCCTCCCGCGGCGAGACTGATCAACTAGCGGGCGTCGCCTCGTAGCCAAGGGCGCGCAGCGCTTCGTTGATCCACTCGAGCGCCATCTCCCTCGTGTTGGGCCACATTTCCGGCGACGAATCCACCGCCGCGGTGTCGATGATCACCCGCCCGGCGACGCGCAGCAGACGCCGCACCAGCGGCGCCGCCTCGGGCACGCTGAACTCGAGCTCCTCGAGCGAGCGAGAGAGCATGAAGCAGGC
>VBGG01000457.1 GCA_005883405.1 Chloroflexota bacterium
TCACCGACACGAGTGGGTCGGCCAGGTTCGTCGCGTCGAAGCGACCGCCAGTGCCCACCTCCAGCACGCCAAGGTCGACGCGCTCCCGCGCGAAGTACAGCAGCGCGAACGCCGTGCCGACTTCAAACGTGGTGGGTTGGCCCAGCCGTGGCGAAAGCCGGTCCACGGCGTCGCGGATCGGCTCAGCCAGGGCGATAACGGCCTGGGTCGAGATGGGCCGGGCGTCGATGCACGTGCGTTCCCGCCAGTTGACCAGGTGCGGCGACGTATAACGGCCAGCGCGCAGCCCGGCGGCCTGCACGCATGCGCTGATCATGGCGACCGTACTGCCCTTGCCTTTGGTGCCCGCGACGAGCACGCACGGGAAGCTTGTCTCGGGTTGTCCCAGCGCCAGGAGCAGCGCACGCATGCGGTCGAGCTTGGCAGCGCGTTGGGCGGCCATCTGGTCCTGCGTCCGCGGACGCTCCGAGAAGGACCACACCCAGTCGAGAACGGCCCGATAGCGCGAATCGGGTTCGGCGGCATCCAGTGGTAGACTGCTGAGACTACCCTGGGAGGCGCGCTGCTGCTTGGCTACCTCCACACGCAAGCGCTACCTGTTGGTTGGCAATGGTGCCTCTGGCACATACGCCGCCGAAACGATACGCAAGACAGACACCGAGGGAGAGATCACCCTCGTCACTAACGAGCCATACCCTCTCTATAACCGGGTTGCTCTACCGCCGTTCCTGCGCGACGAGGCCAAACGCGAAAAGGTCTTTCTTCGGACGCCGGAACAGCACCAGCAGAAGGGTATCAAGCTCCTGGTCAACACAACCATCACCTCGCTCGACACGCAGGAGCGCGTGGCCACTTCGGCGGACGATCAGGTCTTTCCATACGACAGGTTGCTGATCGCCACCGGCGGCCGTCCCAATCCTCTGCCCGTGCCGGGTGCAACGCCCGACGTGCAGGGCATCTACAACTTTCAGTACTGGGACGACGCGACGGCCATCCGCGAGCGCATCAACACGGCCAGGCACGCAGTGGTGGTCGGCGGCAGCTACATCGCCTACGAGCTCGCCGAGGCTTACCGCCACCACACGCTCGGGGTGACCTGGCTCATCCGCGGCCCGCGCTTCTTGCGGCGTGTCCTCGACGAGGACGGCGGCGCGCTGGTCGACGATATCGCGCGCGCCGCTGGTGTGGACATCCAGTACGGCGCCGAGGTGTCGGAGGTGCACAGCAAGAACGGGCAGGTCTGCGGCGTCACCACCACGAAAGGCCAGTTCATCCAGTGCGACACGATCGGTGTCGGCCTGGGCGTCAAGATGAACGTCGACTTCCTCAAGGAGACGACGATCACGGTGCGCGGCGGCGTGGTCACCAACGAATACCTCGAGACCAACGTGGCCGACGTGTATGCCGCGGGCGACGTGGCGGAATTCTTCGACGTCTCGATCGGCCTGCACAACCAGATGGGCACGTGGAACAACAGCGTCAGCCACGGGCGCATCGCTGGGGCCAACATGCTCGGCGAGCGCAAGTTCTACAACGACGTGCCGATGTACTCGACCGGCCTGTTCGACTCGCGTATTCGCGTGATGGGCCAGACGCCCGAGAACGTGCCAGACCTGGAGAGCTGGGAGCACCTCGACGCGCCGAACCGCAACTATCAGCGGCTGTTCTTCAAGAGTGGTCGCCTGGTGGGCGGCTGTCTGATCGGTGACATCAAGATGCAAACGCGCATCATTCAGATGATCCAGGCGCGCCAGGTCACGCCCGAATCCGAGCGAGGCAAGCTACTCGCCGCCTGATGACCGCCCGCCTGCTCGAGGGCCGGCCGGTCGCCGATGCCATCTGGCGTGACGTCGAGCAGCGGGCGGTGGCATTCTCCTCGACCGCTGGTCGTCCGCCGATGCTCGGGCTGGTAGCCGGTCCCGACGAGTCAGCCGCGGCGTACGCCCGGCAGGTCGAACGCCAGTTCGGGCGGCACGGCCTGCGGGTCGCCCGCCCGTCGGCCGCGACGCTCGACTTCGCGGGCGAAGTCCGCGCGTTCAGCCGCGACCCCACCATAGACGGCGTGTTGCTGCTCACCCCATTGCCTGAGGGCGTCGATCCCGAGGCGGTGGCGCTCGCGATCGATCCGAGCAAGGACGTGGACGGGCAACACCCACACAACCTCGGACGATTGGCACAGCGCCGATCGGCCTTCGCGCCGGCCACCGCCCTGGGCGGGATACGCCTCCTGCAGCACTACGCCGTTGCGCTGCGCGGCGCGCACGCCGTCGTCGTCGGTCGCAGCCCCGTGGTGGGCATGCCGATGGCGCTGTTGCTCATCGACGCCGACGCCACGGTGAGCGTGTGTCACTCGCGCACCCAGCATCTGGCCGAGGTGACCCGCCAGGCCGACGTGCTCTGCGTGGCCATTGGCCGACCGCACCTGATCGGACCCGAGCACATCAAGCCAGGCGCGGTCGTGGTCGACTTCGGCACCAACCCGATGCCCGACGGCGCCGTGGTGGGCGACGTCCAGGCCGACGCGGTGCGCGCGGTGGCAGGCGCGCTGACGCCGGTGCCAGGCGGCACGGGTCCAATCACCGTCGCCGTGCTGGCCCAACAAACGCTGAGCGCCGCCGAGCTCCATCTCCATGAACGCTAGGGCGCGGGCACACGTGTGGCTTTCGGGCCGCGTGCAGGGCGTAGGTTTCCGCTTCGCGACGGCCGACGAGGCACGCTACCGCGGCCTTGCGGGCTGGGTGCGCAATCTTGACTCGGGCCGCGTCGAGGCGGTGTTCGAGGGCCCGCGCTCGCGGGTGGAGGAGATGCTGCGCTGGGCTCGGGAGGGGCCGCCCGGTTCGTACGTGAGGGACGTGCGCGTCGATTGGGACGAGCCGCCGGAGCAGCTCCAGAGCTTCGAGATCCGCCACACCGGTCTGGACTGAGCCTGGACCGAAAATTGCATTAACGTCGTCCCCAATTCGATTGTGGGGAGGCGTTTAACACATGCGTTTGAAGGAACTTCGGGGACTCCCCGTCATCGATCCGACCGCGGCGCGCAAAGTCGGGACGGTGAGCGACTACCAGGTCGACCCGGCGTCCGGACGCCTGGCTGCGCTGGACATCGACGCGGTGAAAAATGGGGGCACGGAGCGAATCATGGCCCAGCGCATCCGCCGCGTAGGCGGGAGCGCGGTGATTCTCACGGCCCGCGGCGGCTCCATGCCCGGGCCGGTCCCGGAGATCAACGAAGACTGGCTCGACGTCTCGACGCTCACCGCTCTGGAAGTTATGGGCGACGACGGCAACCTGATCGGTCGGCTGATCGACGCAACGTTCGACCAGGACGCCCTGGAGGTCGACGCCTACCTGTTGCGCTCGACGTTTTTCCAGCGCCTGTTCGGAAGCCGTGGCCGCATCCAGCCGCCAAAGGTTCACGCGTGCAGTCGTGAGCTGATGATTGTCAACACCGGCCGGGTGAAGGAGTTGCCGGCCGTGCCGCTCAGCGCGGATTCACCCACCATCAGCCTGCGGCTGCCGCTCAAGGACGAAGACCGCCTGGCCGCACCCGCCTACTACCAGGTCAACGACGGCAAGCCCGTCGCGCAACGTAGCTAAGGGTTACGTCGCGTCCGATACGATTAGGGTCTATGGCCCTATCGGTACCTTCGTCGGCATCCTTCCAGCAAACGACGCTCGACAACGGGCTTCGCGTAATCCTGCGCGAAGTCCGCGAGCGTCCGCTTGTCGGCGTGTGGATGTGGTACCGCGTCGGCGGCCGCAACGAGCTGCCGGGGACGACGGGCGTCTCGCACTGGGTCGAGCACATGCTGTTCAAGGGCGGCAAGCGCTTTGGCAAAGGCGAGATCACCAAGGAGATCTCCCGCCGTGGTGGGGCACTGAATGCCTTCACGTGGATCGATTGCACCGCCTACTTCGAGACGCTGCCTTCTTCTGAAATCGACCTGGCCCTGGCGATCGAGTCGGATCGCATCTACGACACGCGCATCGAGCCTGACGAGGCCGAGGCCGAGCGCACGGTGGTCATCAGCGAACGTGAGGGCAGCGAAAACTTCCCGGAGTTCTGGCTCCGCGAAGAGGTCCAGTCGGTCGCCTGGCGCGAGCACCCGTACCGCCTGGGCGTCATCGGCCCCAAGAGCGATCTGCGGGCGATGTCCCGCGAGAACCTGTACGACCACTACAAGCGCTTCTACATGACCAACAACGCCACGCTGGTCATGGTCGGCGACTTCGCCGCACCCGAGCTGCTTGACAAGATCCGCGCCGAGTTTGACAAGCATCCGCGTGGACCCGACCCGTCCCCCTTGAACATCGAGGAGCAGCCGCAAACCGGCGAACGGCGGGTGCTGGTGCGACGGCCCGGTCCGACACATTACGTCATGCTGGCGTACCACGCGCCGGAGGCCAGCCACGCCGACGCGGCGCCGATGGTCGTGCTCAGCTCGGTGCTGGGCGGCGCGTCGAGCCCGATCGCCTGGGGCGGCGCGCGCGGCCTTGGGCGCAGCTCGCGGCTGTACCGCGCGTTGGTCGACGGCGAGATCGCGACGTCGGTCTCGGCCAGCTTCGAGCTCACGCTCGACCCCTACCTCTTCGCCGTCGACGCCACCCTGCGCAACGGGGTCGAACCCACGCGGGCCGAGGCCACCATTTTGCACGAGCTCGAGCGCATTCAACACGAAGGCGTACGCGAGGAGGAGCTGGCGCGGACCAAACGCCAGCTGCATGCCCAGGTGGTCTACTCACTGGAAGGGGTCACCAACCAGGGCTTCGCGTTGGGGTTCATGGACCTCGTCGCGCGCGATCCGGCTGCATGGCAGACTTTTCCGGAGGCCCTGCAGCAAGTCACGGCCGAGGACATTCAGCGGGTGGCGAAAACATACCTGGTCGAGAACCAGCGCACGGCGGGTTGGTTCATCCCTGACAACAACCAGCAGGTGGCAAGCTGATGGCGACCGCCGCGGGCAGCGCGCTGCGGCCCGAGCGGGTCCCGTTCAACAACGGGCTCGTGCTCCTCCACAACCGCGCGGCCGCCAACCCGTCGGTCGTGGTGCGCGCGCTGGTACGGGCCGGGTCGAGCCGCGAATCGCCTGGCGAACACGGCCTTGCGGGGCTCACCGGACGCATGCTGCGCCAGGGCACCCAGAACATCAACAAAGCGGCGCTTGCCGAAGAGCTCGACGGCCTGGGCGCCGGGCTGTCGGTCGACATGGGCTACGCGCTGGTGTCGGTGTCGATCAAGTGCCTGAGCGGTGATTTTTCACGGGCGATGGAGATCCTGGGCGAGCTGCTGCGCCGCCCGATCTTCCCAGCCGACGAGCTCGAACGGCTCAGAGGACAGGTGCTCACCGAGCTGAAAGAGCTGGAAGACAATACGCGCGTGGTCTCGGAGCGCACGTGGCGTGAGCTGGCGTATCCCGCGACTCATCCCTACCATCGCCTGACCGTCGGCAGCCCGGAAACGGTCGGCTCGGCCAGCCGCGAGAGCCTGCACGCCTTTCATAGCGCCTGGTACGGGCCGAATCAGACCACGCTCATGGTGGTCGGCGACGTAACCCTGGATGACGCGACCGCCGCGGCCACGCGTATGTTCGTCGACTGGCCCGGTGCGCGCAGCGAGCGCGTCGAGTCAGCCCTGCCCGCCACCGATCCGCCCGAGCGGCAGCTGCGGGACGTGCCGATGGTCGGCAAGACCCAGGCCGACGTCACCATCGGTCTGCCAACCCTCGATCGCTCGTCGACCGACTACTACGCGCTGAACTTCGCCAACCACATCCTCGGCCGCATCTACTTCATGGGTCGCTTCGGCGAAAAAGTGCGCGACGAGCAGGGCCTCGCGTACTACGCCTATTCCGAGCTGCATGCCAGCTACGGACGCGGCGCGTGGCTTATCCGCGCCGGCGTGAACCCGCGCAACCTGGATAAGGCGTTCGGCAGCATCGACACCGAGATCAATCGCTTCCTGGCCGATGGGCCGACGCCGGCCGAGCAAGACGACGGCGTCAGCAGCCTGCTCGGCAGCCTGCCGCGCCAGCTGGAGACCAACGAAGGCGCGGCAGCCGTGATGGGCGAGATCGAGCTGTACGACCTGGGGCTCGATTACCTCGAGCGGTACCCGGACATCGTGCGGGCGCTGACACGCGAGCAGGTGACCGAGGTCGCGCGGCGCTGGATCCAGCCAGAGCACATGGTCTCGGCCATCGCCGGACCACCGCGGCCCTGAGACCCGAACGAACAGGACCTCGCGGCCCTGGTCTGCCAACGATCGTCAGTCACGCAGAGGGAAACTCTTCTGCTTCCGACAGCCGGCCGGGAGCGAGCGAAGCGAGCGGGCGAGTCGGTGCCAAACCTACAGCAGAGGAGAGCCTGGCTCTACGAGGAGTATGCCTCGAGCGCAGCGTCGAGCTGGCAAGCGTCCGCCTGCGGCTGCGTGACTGGCCGGGGCTCAACGGGCCGCTGGTCCATGTGCCAGATCCATTTTCGACGAGCGACGGCGTGGTCAGCAGACTGGCTTTCTGGCTGACACCTCGCTACCGCGTCGTCAGCGTGGCGCCGCGCGGCGATAGCCCATACCAGGTGGACGCTGTCGATCTGGTCGGAGTGTTACGTCAATTTGGCTTCGCCTCGCCCGTGCTGATCGGCGAGCGTCGCGGGTGTGTAGTGGCGACGGTCGCCGCGGCCTGGTACCCAGATCGGCTCGCCGGCCTCATCCTGGTGGACGCCGAATCCGATCCGCCGCCAGGCGAGAGCATCGAAGCGCGCGCGCTCCGCGACTGCCCGCCCGACTGGCCCCGACTCCGCCGCGCCATCACGTGCCCGCTGGCCGAGATGTCTTCCTCGGCCACGTCGTTCGCCGCCGAGGTCGATGCGTTCCTCGATGGCCTGAAAGCCACGCTACCATAGGGCCGTGCGGCTCGAGCCCGTGCTGGCTGCGCTGGTGACGCTCATCGGCATCGGGCTGACCTCGTTCGGCGTGTTCACCCACAACGGCCCA
>VBGG01000458.1:0-4555 GCA_005883405.1 Chloroflexota bacterium
CTACGAAAACCTGATGCGCTGGGACCGCGACTGGAAGAAGCTCGTACCCAACATCGCTGAGTCGGTCGAGAGCAACCCGGATGCGACGCAGTTCACGTTCAAGCTTCGCAAGGGGATGAGGTGGTCGGACGGCCAACCCTTCACCGCTGACGATCTGGCGTTCTGGTACGAGGACGTGCTGACGAATACCGAGCTGAATCCGGGCGGTATCCAGTGGGATTGGATGAAGACCGGCAACGACCAACCGGGCAAGGTCACGAAGGTTGACGACGTGACGGTCGTCTTCAAGTTCGCCAGGCCAAACGGACTGTTGCTGTCACGCCTGGCTACGCCCGACGGTGCAGCGCCAACGCGCTACCCGCGCCACTACCTCCAGCAATTTCACAAGAAGTACAACCCCGACGTCGACAGGTTGGCGAGTGCCAGTGGCACCAACGATTGGGTGAGTCTATTCCGTCAGAAGGGCGACCAGGTGCCCGGCACCCCGTACGATGCCCGCTGGTCGAATCCCGAGCTGCCCGTGTTGACCGGCTGGGTGCTGACCACCGCCTACGGCGAGGGCTCGCGGGTGATTGCCGAGCGCAATCCGTACTTCTGGAAGATAGACCCCGATGGGCGGCAGCTGCCGTATCTCGACCGCGTCATCTACGACGTCATGCAGGACAAGGAAGTGCTGACGCTCAAGGCGCTCAATGGCGAGATCGACATGATGAGCCGCCACTTCAACACGCTCCAGAACAAGGCGGTGTTCACCGACAACATGGACAAGGCCAGGTTCCACATGTTCGAGACGGTCCCGTCGTCCATGAACACGATGGTCATCGCTTTGAACCTCACGCACAAAGATCCGGTCATGCGGCAGATCTTCCAGAACAAGAACTTCCGCATCGGGCTGTCGCATGCGATCAACCGCAAACAGATCATCGACCTGGTCTATCTGGGTCAGGGCGAGCCGTACCAGCTGGGGCCTCGGCCGCAGTCGCCGCTCTATAACGAGAAGCTGGCGCGTCAGTACACCGAGTACGACGTCGACAAGGCCAACCAGTTTCTCGACCAGGCCGGTTACACCCAGCGCGATGGCGACGGATTCCGACTTGGTCCGAAGGGCCAACGCATCAGCTTCCAGGTGGAGACCACCGCCGGAGCGTTGAATCCGGAATGGACGGACGCGCTGAAGCTCGTGCAGGACGACTGGAAAGCCGTCGGCATTGACATGCAGATCAAGCCGGAGGATCGCTCGCTGCTGTACACGCGCAAGAACGCCAACGACCATGACGCCGTGGTCTGGGGCGGCGACGGCGGCCTGGAGGTGATGCTCGAGACGCGCTGGTATTTCCCTTCAACGAACGAGTCGAACTACGCCGAGGCCTGGTTCACCTGGTACAACCCCGGCGGAAACCCGACAGCCACGGCGGAGGAGCCGCCGGATCCCGTCAAGCAGCAGATGAAGCTGTACGATCAGATCAAAGCCACCGGCGACAACCAGAAACAACAGGAGCTGATGAAGCAGCTGCTGGACATCAGCGCCGACCAGTTCTTCGCCATCGGCATGAGTCTGCCGGCGAACACCTGGGGGCTGGCGAAGAACAACTTCCACAACGTCCCGAAGTCCATGCCCGACGCCTGGCTCTATCCAAGCCCCGGTCCTACCGACCCGCCCCAATACTTCATGGCCTGATCGGATCGGCCGTGGTCGGTTTCGTCGCGCGGCGCATCCTGTTGATGGTCCCGACGGTCATCGCCATCTCGGTGATGACGTTCGCCATCATGCAGCTCGCGCCGGGCGACTTCCTGACCTCGCTGGTGGCGGGCATGGCCAGCCAGGGCGAATCCGTGAGTCAAGGCGCGATCGATGCGCTGCGTGACCGTTATGGCCTTGGCCAGCCGCCCCACGTCCAGTACCTGAAGTGGGTGAGCGGAATCATGCTGCGCGGCGACTTCGGCCAGTCGTTCGAGTGGAATCGACCGGTGTCCAGTTTGATCTGGGACCGTATGGGGTTCACGCTCGTCCTGTCGCTGGGCACGTTGACGTTCACGTGGGTATTCGCTTTTCTCGTCGGCGTCTACTCCGCTGTGCGGCGGTACTCGATCGGCGATTACGTGCTCAGCTTCCTGGCGTTCATCGGACTGGCTGTGCCGGGCTTCTTGATCGCCCTGGTGCTGCTCTACGTCTCCGCGCACTTCTTCAACCAGAGCGTGGGTGGCCTGTTCTCGCCCGAGTACGTCGAGGCGCCCTGGAGCCTGGGCAAGGTAGTGAACCTCCTGCAACACCTGTGGATTCCGATCGTCATCATCGGGCTCAGCCAGGCGGCAAGCCTCGTGCGCATCATGCGCGCCAACCTGCTGGATGAGCTCCACAAGCCGTACGTCGTCACCGCGCGCGCCAAGGGCCTAGCCGAAGGTCGACTCCTGCTGAAGTATCCGGTGCGCATGGCGGTCAATCCGTTTGTCAGCACCGTTGGCTGGAGTCTGCCGGCGCTGGTGTCAGGCGAAGCGGTCGTGGCGATCGTGCTCAGCCTGCCGACGACCGGGCCGCTGCTGGTCCGAGCCCTGCAATCCAAGGACATGTACCTCGCAGGTTCGTTCATCCTGTTGCTGAGCACGCTGACCGTCATCGGCACGCTCATCTCGGACGTGATGCTGGCGTGGCTGGACCCACGCATCCGTTACCAGTGAGCGCGCAGGACAGTCTCGCCGCGCCAGAGGTGCTGGTCCGTCAGCCCGCCGCTGAGCCCGAGCCTAGCCTCGTCGTCGCCTCCCAGTGGCGGCTCATGTGGTGGCGCTTTCGCCGACACCGCCTGGCGCTGGCCGGCGGCGTCGTCATCCTCTTACTGTACCTGGTGGCACTTTTTGCCGAATTTCTGGCCCCCTACGACCCGGAGGCGACGAGCGTCCAGTACACCTTCGCGCCGCCACAGGTGGTGCACGTGTACATGGTTGGCGCGTACGTGTTCGGTTACCGGTCGGTCGTGGACCCGCAGGCTCTGCGGCGTACATTCACCGTTGACGAATCGGTGGGCATCTCCGTGCACCTGTTCGCGCGCGGACCCAGCTACAAGCTCTGGGGCCTGATCCCGATGAACGTGCACCTCATTGGACCCGAAGACGCGTCGGCCCCCATGTATCTGCTCGGCAGCGACCGGCTCGGCCGAGACGTGTTGAGTCGCATCATCTACGGCACACGCGTTTCGATGTCGATCGGGCTGGTCGGCGTAGCGCTGAGCCTGATCCTGGGTGTGCTCTTGGGCGGGATCTCCGGTTATTACGGCGGCGCGATCGACACTGCCATCCAGCGCGTGATCGAATTCTTGCGCTCCATTCCGACGATCCCGCTCTGGCTCGGACTGGCGGCGGCGCTACCGGCATCGTGGTCGCCACTGCAGGTCTACTTCGCCATCACCGTGATCCTGTCGCTCATTGGCTGGACCGGCCTGGCGCGCGTGGTGCGTGGTCGGTTTCTGTCGCTGCGCGAGGAAGACTTCGTGATGGCCGCCCGCCTGGATGGTTCGAGCCAACTCCGCATCATCGTGCGTCACATGGTGCCGTCGTTCCTCAGCCACATCATCGCCTCCATCACGCTCGCCATTCCGGCGGTCATCCTCTCCGAGACGGCGCTATCCTTCCTCGGACTCGGACTACGCCCACCGGTGATCAGCTGGGGCGTGCTGCTGCAGGAGGCACAGAACATCCGCTCGGTTGCCACGGCGCCCTGGCTGCTGGCACCCGGCGTCGCGGTGGTACTGGCCGTGTTGGGCCTGAATTTCCTGGGAGACGGCTTACGCGACGCGGCGGACCACTTCTTCACCGACGAGGGTGTCGTCAAAGCGGTCGATGGCGTTGACTTCGAGATCGAACGTGGCCAGACTGTCTGTGTCGTTGGCGAGAGTGGTTGCGGTAAGAGCGTCACTGCGCGCTCCATCCTCCAGATTGTGGATCCACCTGGCCGCGTCGTCGCGGGGCACGTCCTGCTGCACCGCAACGCAGACGACACGCTGGACCTGGCGGCGCTCAACCCGCGCGGCAAGCAGATCCGCGCGATCCGTGGCAAAGACATCGGCATGATCTTTCAGGAGCCGATGACGTCGCTCAGTCCAGTCCATACCATCGGCGATCAGATCTCCGAAGTCATCCGGTTGCACTTCCCTGGCACCCCCCAACAAGCACGTGAGCGGACCGTCGAGCTGCTGCGGAGGGTTGGCATCCCCAGGCCCGAGCAGCGCATTGACACGTACCCTTTCCAGCTGAGCGGTGGCATGCGCCAACGCGCGATGATCGCCATGGGTCTGGCCTGCGGCCCGAGCCTGCTGATCGCTGACGAGCCAACCACGGCGCTGGACGTGACGACCCAGGCGCAGATCCTGGACCTCATCTCGCAGCTGCAGCAGGAGTTGGGGATGGCCGTCCTGCTCATCACCCACGATCTTGGCGTGGTGGCGGAGATGGCAGACCACGTGGTGGTCATGTACCTGGGTACTGTCGCCGAACGAGGCGACGTCGACGCCATCTTCCACGCTCCGAAACATCCGTACACACAGGCGCTGTTGCGCTCGATTCC
>VBGG01000458.1:4571-7032 GCA_005883405.1 Chloroflexota bacterium
GCCATTTGCGCGACCAACGGGCTGTACCTTTCATCCGCGCTGCGAGCGCGCGATGGCTGGGCGCTGCGACAAGGTCGTGCCTGCGCGCGTGCCGATCGGTCCGGCAAACGAGGTGCGCTGCCTGCTGTATGGCGAAGGAGAGACGGAGTGAGCCCCGGCGGCGGCGCGACAAACGGCGATGCGTTGCTCGAGGTCCGCGACCTGCGCATGCACTTCCCGATTCGCCGCGGCGTGTTCCGACGGTTGACCGGCTGGGTGCGGGCCGTCGACGGTGTGACGTTCAGCATCCGTGAAGGCGAAACCCTCGGGTTGGTGGGCGAAAGCGGTTGCGGTAAGAGCACCACCGGCCGCTGCATTCTGCGCGTCTACGCCCCGAGCGCGGGAGAGATCGTGTATCGGGGAGCGAATGGGAAGACAGTCGACCTGGCGTCGATCGACGAATCTGCGCTGCGTCCCTTCCGCCGCGAGATCCGCATGGTGTTTCAGGACCCCTACTCGTCGTTGAACCCGCGCATGACGCTGCTGGATATCGTCGGCGAGCCGCTCAAGGTGCACCGCATTGCGTCCGGCCGCCAGCTCGAAGAGCGCGTCGCGTGGCTGTTGCGGCGGGTCGGCTTGCGACCGGAGTACATGCGGCGCTACCCGCACGCGTTCTCAGGTGGCGAGCGGCAGCGTGTCGGAATCGCGCGTGCGCTGGCGCTGGAGCCACGCCTGGTGGTGGCCGATGAGGCAGTTTCGGCGCTCGACGTTTCGGTTCGCGCTCAAATCCTCAACCTGCTGCAGGACCTCCAGCGCGAGTTCAATCTTACGTATCTCTTCATCGCCCACGACCTGAGCGTCGTGGAGTACCTGTGCGATCGGGTTGCGGTGATGTACGTCGGCAAGCTCGTCGAGGTGGCCAGTACGGCGGAACTGTACGCGCGACCGAAACATCCGTACACCGAGGCGCTGCTATCGGCGGTGCCGAAGCCTGATCCGCGACTGCGGAGCCGGGGTCGGCGCATCATCCTGCAAGGCGAGGTGGCTGATCCGGCCAACCCGCCACCGGGCTGCGCCTTCCATACCCGCTGCCTTTACGCCACCGATCGGTGCCGAACGGAGGAGCCTGCCCTCCGCGACGTCGGCGGCGGTCATCTCGCCGCCTGCCACTATGCCGAGGAGCTCGGCCTGCGAGGCGCTGAGCCGGTCAGTCAGGACGGATCGGCAACCTTCAGTCTGACGTAGCGCTTGCGCTGCGCGTTCTGGGAGTGGTTTCTCACCCAAGCCGTGCCCGCCGCCTACTACGCGGACGCCACCGCCTGATCCGCGCTTATCGACCGCGCCATCGGGGGTGTTGACAAGCCGCCTTCCGCGGCGTAGCCTGGGCCAAACCTGTTGAGTACAGGTGTATCAGTCAAGCAAGTGTAGTTTACGAATTCCTGTGGGGAGGCCAGCACCGTCCGATGTTCGCGTACATCCTTCAGCGTCTTGTGGGCGCCCTGTCCGTGCTGTTCGTGGTCTCGGTGGTCTCGTTCGGTCTGTACGCGCTGACGCCGGGTGACCCGGCGGTGGTGCTGCTCGAGGCCAGCGGTATGCACAGCCCGCCGCGCGAAGCGGTACTTGCCAAGCGCGCCGAGCTGCACATGGACGACCCGTTGGTGCTGCAGTACGTCCACTGGCTGGGCGGCGCGCTGCAGGGAGATTTTGGCCGCTCGTTCCGCTCGTACACGCCGGTGGCCGAGCTGTACATGAGCCGCATCGGCGCCACCGGCCTGTTAGCCGTGTGCGCCACCGCGCTGAGCGTGCTGATCGCCTTGCCGCTGGGGGTGCTGGCCGCCTACCGCCGCGGCCGACTCGCCGACAGTCTGGCGCAGATCGTCGTCGCGGCGGGCGGCTCCATGCCCGGCTTCTGGATCGGCCTGCTGCTCGTCCTGGTGTTCGCGGTCAACCTGCACTGGCTGCCAGCATTCGGCTCGCCCACGCCGACCGGGATCATTCTGCCGGCGATGGTGCTCGCGGTCGCCAATATCGCGGTGTTGACGCGGCTCACGCGCTCGGCCGTGCTCGACGTGCTCACTCAGGAGTACGTGACGGTGGCCCACGCCAAGGGGTTGGCGGCCCGACCGGTCACCCTCAAGCACGTCCTGCCAAACGTCGTCGTACCCGTGCTGACGGTGCTCGGGCTGGTGTTCGCCAACCTGATGGTTGGCACCGCGGTGGTCGAGTACGTGTTCGCCTGGCCAGGTATCGGCCGGTTGGCGATCGACTCGGCGCTGCTGCGCGACCAGCCCGTGGTGGTCGGCTTCACCGTCGCCGCCGGCCTGATCTTCACCGTGATGAACCTGCTGGTCGACGTCGGTATCGCCGCCATCGACCCGCGCGTGCGCAGTCTCTGATTGAGACACAGACCCAGAGAGCAGGAGTAGGAGTGGAGTGGATAAAGCCATGTCGATCGCGTTGCGTCTCCCGTCGTCCGCCGTTG
>VBGG01000456.1 GCA_005883405.1 Chloroflexota bacterium
AACTGCAACAAGTGCTCGCCACAAGGACCAGGCCATGGGCCGTACTGGTACGGCTACTACTGGGATTACCAACAACGCACCAAGAGCTTCTATGTTGGCAAGCAGCTGCCGGCCGGCGTGGAGTTGATCGACGCGGAATCCGGAGGCCACGGGTCGGTGCTGCCCAAGTAACCGGCTCATCCGGACTCCTCACCACGGGTTTTCTTCGCGCGACGACGCCAGGTCGGCACCTGCGCGCGCAGATCCTCGAGCAGGACCGGATCGTCTGGAATGAGGTAGTAGCCATGAACCGGGTCTCGCTGCGCCGGTAATGCTCCATGAATGATGCGGCGGTACAGCCAGTTGCGATCCACACCGAGCGTGCGCGCCAGCCCCCAGATAGTCCAGCTACCGTCCTGCTTCTCCTGCGTGCGGAACCGCTTGGTTAGTGAGGGTTGGCCGTGTGCATGGCGGATCTCGAACACCAGGCTTGCAGGCACACGATCCGTCGTGTGCGCCGATCGGAAACCCTCCGCCGTGAGCCGACGCGCGATCTCCGGATCCTGGTACCCCTGCGCGGCCAGGTCCAGTACACGCTCCACGAGCCGAGAATAGCCGCTGGTGTTCGCGGCCATGTGCACCGGGGGATGGACGATGAGCTCGGAATACGCACCACTCACCCACACGACCTTGATCTCGATGCTATCCGGGGCTAGCCGTGTCAGCACGATCCGTCGGATCAGACTCCGTAGCAGCTCCTTCTTCTGAGACGGACGCAGGCGCCCACTGGACCACAGCGACGGCAGTTGGTGCCCAAGGTCCTGGAGCTGCGCGCGCAGCGTCGGATCGAGCGTAGCTGCTGGCGTCTCCTGAGCCAAGCGGGCGGCTGCTTCCTTCGCCTCCACCTCAGCCCGCAGGGCCAACTCCCAGCGTCGCTCCAGTTCGGCTGCGACCAGGCGGTTCTCAGGGTCGACCGCGTCGTATTGCCGCCGCGCCAGACGCACCTCGTAGGTTGCGCGCGTGACCCGATCGGCGCATTGGCGCGCGACGCGCTCCCGGTCGGCTCGCTGTTCAGCCAGCACGTCATCCAGCAGGTCCAACTCAGCCGGGGCCAGCGCGGCAAAGAACGCCTGGACCACGGCCTGTTCGATGCTCGCACCGTCGAGATTGACGCATGGACGTTCGGCGTAGGTCGACTTGAGTCGGGAACAGACGTAGCGGATTTGTGGTTTGTAGGCTACGCGCATCTGCCGCCCGCAGCGGCCGCAGACCACCAGGCCCACCAGCAGCGCCTCGCCCTCGCGTACGGCGCCTCGCGCTCGGCGTGCGTAACGGCTCGCGTTGTCGGTCAGACGCGCCTGGTTGGCCACGAACTCCTCCCAGCTGATATAGGCAGGGTAGGCGTCGTGGTGTACCACCAGCCATTCCTCCTGACGGCGGCGCACCCGTCGGGCCCACTGACCCGGCCGACGCTCAGGGTGGGGCCCCATGCGTCCGTAGACGAAGGCGCCCGCATATGCCGGGTTGCGCAGGATTTGGTAGACGGCCGACTCTGAGGGCTTCTTCCACAGCAGCAGCCCGGCGTCCAGCCCGTGGGTCTGGCGGCGCGGCAGGAGCAACTGATCGTTGCGCAGGCTACGCAGCACCTTCTGGCAGCTACCCAGCGTGGCGAAGCGCTCGAAGATCAGCTGGACTATACCTTGCACCTGCTGGTCCGAGTCCTTGACGACCCGATCGTCGGCGAGCCGCACCAGGCCAGTCGGCAGCGCTTGGCGATAAGCGCCGCGCTCAATTTTGCGCATCTTCCCGGCGTCCAGGCGCAACTTGAGTAGATGCAATTCAGCCTCGCTGAGCATGCCGCGCAATCCCAGGAGCATTCGGTCGTTGTAGGTGCGTGGATCGTAGATTCCGTCGGCGTCGGCGATGAGCGCGCCGGTGACCGCGGCCAGGTCGAGCAGCGTATACCAATCGGCGTTGCTGCGAGCCACTCGACTCACCTCGTACGTGAGAACGAGTCCCACGTGCGCCAGGGAAACTTCCGCCACGAGCTCGCGGAAGTCCGCTCGAAGGCTGTCCTGGCCCGAGGTGGCCAGATCGGTGTCGAAGACACGCACCCGTTCGGGTACCCAGCCGAGCTCCAGGGCGCGCTGCACCAGCGCGTACTGGTTGGCCTGGCTTTCACGGTTGTGCTGGACCTGATGCGGGCTGGATTGGCGCACGTAGACGACGGCAAGGCGCTCACGGTGGCGAGCGGTGATCTTGTCAGGAACGACCAGCAGCGTCATGAGCGAGCTCCAGACAGATCCGCAGACACGCGCTCCGGACTTGGGATCGAGTCGCAGGCGAGAGACTCGCCCAGACCCGGCGCGGGCGGACGGCGCGCAGCGTTTCTGGCAACGGGTGCAGGACGACCGGGTCGCTCGGCGCGACCGATAGCTCCAGCTGACGACCGGTCGCTCTTGCGGCCGACGGTAGCGCGAGCGACGCCTCGATCGCGATCGGCATCGTCCCAAATTCCGTCTGGCAGCGACGCTACCACTTGAAGCAGCGCACCGGAAGAGGCCAATGACAAACGACAGCGCGACCGCGTAGTTTGGATGCCACTACGATCCGTGGCGCCGATCGGAATGCCTCGCTCCACGCCGGGGTCGAGCAAGACGCGACAAACGCGTCCCAGGCGTTGGTGATTGACGATGGCCGGCATACGGGGTAGTGTCGTGTATGGATGTAGATAATTTCGGGCTGGCCGCGGCGTTGGATGGCGGCGCGCAGCACCTGCTGACCAGCGCGCGTGTTCTGCTCGGTCATCCAGGCGCCGTGGACGAACAATCTTGAAAAATCATCGACAGGCAGGAAAAGGAATGCTCTCCGACTGGTAGGCGTGCGCGGATGGGGCACGTAGGGCCCGATCAACACGTCGCCGACCCACAGCTCGTTGGGACGCGACGCTTCGAAGCGACCGAAGACGTGGGGCTGCTGAGCCAGAGCGGCGCGCTGCAGTCCACGGTGTTGCAAGTGCTGGCGGATGGTGCGCTCCGCCACGCGGATGCCGTGGCGCGCCAGCAGGATGGCGCTGAGCTGAGCGGCGGAGCGGGCCGGCAGCTCCTGCCGCAGCTGGCAGGCTTCCTCCAGCAACTCGGGGTGGCGGCGTGCAATGCCCAGGTCAGCGCGCGGCTCAGGCTTGAGTCCGGCCAGGCCTTGCTCACGATAGGCGCGCAGCCAGCGATCGAATGTGCCGCGGGAGAAATGGTGCAGCCTGCCATCCGGCAGCTCGACCGGCTGGCTGGCCAGCTCGCGCACGAGCTGCCCCCGTTCCGCCGGACCCAGGCGTGGGTTGGCGGCCTCCGCGACCAGTTTGTATCTGAACAGCGCCGTGGCTTCGGCGGCATCGATGGGTGGATCGGCGCTCATGCGCACCTCCAGACGTTCCGTCAGGGCGATGCGCCCATCCAACTCCAGCCCGACCGGTACGGCTAGGGCGCACTCGTGTTGGTCGTCAGGACCTTGCCACCGCTGATGCGGCTCCAGAATCGCCACAGCTCGCCGATGGGCTGCTCGCCGAACCGCCGATGTGCGCGTTGGCAAGCCTGCTCCAGTGCCTCAAACACGACCGCCTCGCCCTTCTGCCGCAGGTCGAGCGGCGCCGAATCCAGTCCAACGCCGACCTCCACCACTGCTGCCAGCAGCGTCGGCGACCGAGCGCGAAACCGAGCCCACCAGCCGCGCAACGTCGCACGCGGTAAATCGAACCGACGCGCCAGCGCGCGGAGCTCTACGTCAACAGTGGCTCGCAGCGCCAGCACCTGGCCGATGGTGGCAACCACGTCCAGCCGTCGGAAGAATAGGAAATCCGGCAACAACGCATGACTCGATCGGCACCGCCGACAACGTGTGCGTCGAATCCAGATGCGACGCTGATCGACCGGATAGCGCACCCAACGCCAATAGCCACTCCATCTGGCCAGACGCCGACGACAGCCCGGGCACTCCGGCACCGGCGCCACCACCTGCTGCCCAGCCGCCACGTACTCGGCCACCGACTCCTGCCACGCCCAGATGATCGACACCCAACCGGCGCCAGGCTACCTCTGATGCTCCCTCGCCGCCGAGGCCAACTCGATGCTCAGCGAATTACGCCGATCCCGAGCCGACCATCCCTACGCAGATACGCCGCTAACACCTGGTCGCGAGGGCCACCTCCGGCATCGGGCGGGCGACCACACT
>VBGG01000459.1:0-10105 GCA_005883405.1 Chloroflexota bacterium
CGTCGCTTCAAGAGGTCCGGCGATCCACACGGTGCGCTGGCGCCAGTCACACGTTTGCATCAGGCCCTCCGAGAAGTTCGGCCGACAAGCCGCTTTTCGGCACAAGTCGCAGGCGGCCGAACTTCTTTGACAGACTGGCTTGGGAACGCGGCCACCGAGATTTCGAGGCATTTCATACTTTTCGGCCGCGTTCCTCGGCCCGGCAATCCGGATGTGTCCAACGAGGTTATCTCGTAAGGAAGCTATGACCAGCCGGGAGTACCCTCAGTCGGTGCCAGCGGGTTCGACCGACGCTGCCCGCACCGACGAGGAGCTCATGCGCGACCTGGCACGCGGCCAGCAAGAGGCGCTCGGACCGCTGTACAGCCGCTACGCAGCGCTCGTCTTCCACATCGGCGTTCAGAGCCTGGACCGAACCGCCGCCGAGGAGCTCGTCCAGGAAGTGTTCCTCAACATCTGGCGCGGCTCGACCAGCTTCGACCCCAGCCAGGGCGCCTTCCGTCCCTGGCTGCTACGCCTGACGCATTGGAAGATCCTGAACGAGCTACGTCGCCAGCGCCGCCGCCCGCCAGGGGACGATGCCGAGGACTCCATCAGCGAACTGCCCGACGATGAGCCTGGACCCGACGAGCGCGCCTGGCAGAAGGAGCATGACAGGATCGTGCTGAGTGCGCTCGAAACGCTCCCGCCCAAGCAGCGTCAGGCGATCGCCCTCGCATTCCTCGAGGGCATGACCCACGAGCAGGTGGCCAGTACGCTGCAGGTGCCGTTGGGTACCGCCAAGACGCGCATCCGCTCCGGGCTTCAGAGCCTGCGTGTCTATCTGGCCCCCGTGGCGGCATCGTTGCTCGGCCTGGGGTTGGCGATCGTCGGCTTCCGCTACGTCCAGAACCAGGTTGCACTCGAGCGCGACGAGCGAGCGCTGACGCTGGTCACCACCAGTGAGCTTGTCCCCCTGCGGCTCATACCAGCATCGGCGTCGGTGCCGGCTGGCGCGCACGCCAACTACCGTGGTCGACCGGACAACAGCCTGGCCGTCCTGACAACCGAGCTGCTGCCCAGTCCGCCGGCAGGCAGCACGTATCAGGCCTGGGTCCGCCACGCCGGACAGTGGACGTCGCTGGGTACGCTTGTGCCCAACGCGGATGGCACCGCTCGGCTGATTGCTGAAAACCCCGAACTCGCCACCACTCCCGACGCCGTCGAGATCACGCTCGAGTCCTCCGCTGGTAGTGCGCTGCCGAGCGGTCAGGTGGTCCTGGCCTGGCCAGCACCATAGCCACACGATCAGCGGATGCCGGTGTCGATGCTGACATCCAGGCGCGTCGTCTGGCCGGCCTGGATGGTCACTGTGCGCGGCAAGTCGCGCGACGTATCGATGCCGCGGCGGTCCAGCTCGACGCGGTAGCTGCCAGGCGGCAGACTCACGCGGTAGGTACAGTCCGCCCCAAAAGCGATGCGCTGGACCTCGGCGCCGGTGTCGGCGGTGAGGATCACCAGCCCGCGACTGGTGCACGCCGCGGGCGGTGGTGCGGGGGTCGGCACGCCGATCCGCTCCACCGGCTGCAAAGGACCGATACTGGCGTGGCCCTCGAGATAGCCGACCGGACCACCGGTTGGCGACAACGCCGGAGTAGCCACAGGCGCCCGAGTGGAGCTCGGCGACACCGCCGGACTTGCCGCGGGCGCCTGAGCCAGCGGGCCGCAGGCGCTGGTCAGGACAGCCCCGACCAGCGCCGACGCGATCAGCAGAACGTCAGGGCGTGACGTTGAAGACCGCCGTACCCCACGCGCCGGTCGTGCGCGCGTACTCGCCCGACAGCCAGGCGGTGCCGGGTTTCGTCGGATCGGCAGCAACGGCAGGATAGTCACCCCAGCGGCTGTACTGGGAGTATGCACTGACGCCCCTGGCAAAGACCGTTACCGAGCCGCCTGAGGTGAAGGCCGCCGAGGCTGGCTGGAGCCTTCCCGACGCGCTCAGTTCCAGAACCACCTTGGGCGTGGTGCACGGCGTGCCACACACCGGCTGGACACCGGGGAAGAAGTACGCCACGGACGGGTTCGCCATTGCCGCGCTGGAGGCCGAGGACGTGGTCGGAGACGTGGGTGTGATCTGATACGACTGCACGTTTGCGTACGCATTGGGTGAGGAGCTCAGCTGCGGACTCACCGTGCCGGTAGTATTCGCGGTATAGATACTCCCGTAGCGGAAGGTCGCGCCCAGCAGACGATCATCGCCGGTATCGATACGGTTGGTGGTCGACGGCTGAGGGGCGCTGGCGGGCAGGTTGTACGGCGCGATCCAGCCGCTGCTCACCCAGCTAGGCGGATTCAGCTCCAGCGACGTGCCGAGGGGTCCAGTACTGATCGACCGCACCACCCGGTTCGAGCCACTGGACCAGATCGCATTCACGAAATACATCGTGTTGCCGGAGGAGTTGCCGGGCAGCGCATCCGGTGCATTGGCGGGTTGGACGGTGAATGCCGCGCCGCCGCCCGGGTTCTGAAGCTGGGACGAAAGCGACGGCCTGCACGGCTCCGCCTTCCACGTGGCGCTCCCACTCCCGACTCGGAGCTAGGTATAGAGCTCCTCAATTTGAGACGAGTAGCGCTCTGCGATCACTCGGCGCTTGAGCTTGAGCGTCGGTGTCAGCTCGCCCGAGTCCGCCGTCCATTCGACCGGCAGCACGTGGAAACGACGGATCTGCTCCGCGTGTGAGACGAGCTCGTTCGTGCTGTCCACCGCGCGCTGGACCTCCGCCAGAACGTCAGGATCACGCGCAAGATCGATGAGCGACACGCCCGCACGCCCGTTAGCGGCAGCCCATGCGCGCGCGGCATCCGGATCCAGCACCATCAGCGCGGTGACGTACGGCCGGCGATCACCAATCGCGGCGGCCTGGCCGACAAGCCGATTCCGCTTGAGCAGGTTTTCGAGATTGGCGGGCGAAATGTTCTTCCCACCAGAAGTGATGATCAACTCCTTCTTGCGGTCGACGATGCGCACATACTCGTCCAGGTCGATCGTCGCCACGTCGCCCGTATGCAGCCACCCGTCGGCGTCGATTGCCGCGGCGGTGCCCTCGGGATCCTTGTAGTAGCCAAGCATCACATTGCCGCCACGCACCAGCAGCTCGCCATCACCCGCAACCTTCAGCTCGAGCCCGTAGTTGGGCTTGCCGACGGTGCCCAGACGCTCCTGGCCAAGTGGATTCATCGTGGCGCCGACGGTGGACTCCGTCATCCCATAGCCTTCCACCAATGGCAGATCGAGCGATCGAAAGAATTCGACAACGCTGGGCGAGATGGGCGCAGCCCCGGTCACCCCCAGGCGACACTGGTCGAGACCCACGCGCGCGCGGATCGCCGCCCACACCGGCGCGGCCCGCTCGGCCGCCGCCGCCAGCGTCTCCGGCGGCTCTTCGCCGCGCATTCGGAACTGGGTGACGCGCAGACCGACGTCGAGCGCCTGCTCGACTGCCGCCCTGCGCTGTGGGTCGGGATCGGCTGCAACCGCGGCCTGGATTCCCGCCTGGAGCTTTTCCCAGACGCGCGGCGAGCCGATCATCGCGGTCGGGTGGACCTCCACCGCGAACTCGAACACCTTCTGGAGGTCCGGACAGAAGTACACCTGAGTTCGTCGCACGATCGCGTTCCAGTGGCCGGCGTAGCGCTCGAAGGCGTGTGCGAGCGGCAGGTAGGACAGGTGCCGATCGTCGGGCGAAGCCTCCGGCAGACCTGCCGCGCCGGAGGCGGACATCCACAACACGTTGCGATGGGTATCCATGACACCTTTTGGCGGACCGGTCGTGCCCGACGTGTAGATCAGGGTCGCCAGGTCCGCCGGCCGGACCTCATCGAGCGCCGCCTCGAACCAGCCAATATCGCCCGCTGCTTCGGCGTCGCCACGCGCGAGTAGCTCACTCCAGCCGATTGTGCCTGGCGCATCGCCTTCGATGAGCACCAGGTGCCGCAGGTTCGGAAGCCGGTCCAGGACGGCTTCGAATCTGGCCAACATGCCGCTGTCTTCGACGAACGCAACCTGGGCCTCACAGTGTCCGACGATATACGCGATCTGCTCGGGTGCGAGGGTGTTGTACAGGCTGACCGGCACGCCGCGGGCAAACAGCAGCGCCAGGTCCGCGATCAGGTGCTCCGGACGATTGCGCATCAGAATGGCGCCGAACCCACCCCGCTGGATGCCGAGCGACTTGAGACCGTACGCCGCGCGGCGGACCTGGTCGCGATACTCACCCCACGTGAGCGCGTGCCAACCGTCGGCGCCACGCCAGTGCAGCGCGGGCCTCTCGCCGAATTCGGCGACCGCGTCGCGGAACTCGGTGAGCACGGTCCTGCCGGCGATGGCGTGTTCGATCCGAGCGCGCGCCTCCTCGACGGAGCTCAAAGCACCGAGCGTCACGGCGCCACTGTACACCCCGAGCCGCGCGCGCAGTCATAACCTGCCGCTCCTCAAGAGGACGGCACACTACCGGTTGTGTGACTCGATTGTGACACCCTCAACCGGTGACATCGCCGGACCTCCGGAGGTAGGTTGAGCAGAGTGGTGACATAACGCCGGCTCGCCAGGGTAGTGAGGCACGTAAAGCCTATGTATCAGCCAGCTCCGTTTCATCGGCGCGACTCGCTCACCAGCCATCCGCCGTACGGTCTTTACTTCGATCCACACCGCGGCCAGCACAACTGGACAGTCGCGAGCTCTCGTCTGCTGCTGGCACTGCTCGTCGTGATCGCTAGCATCGTGTTGATGGCCGCCCTCGCGCCGCACTGAGTCCACCGCGCAAGATAAGCTGACAACTGCATATGCCCGAGTACGCCGGTCGGCTGACCCGCGCGCGCGACGCGATGGACCGTGGTGGCATCGACCTGCTCTACCTGGCGCCCGGTGCCAACGCCCAGTACCTGACCGGCTGGCGACGCAATCGGCCCCACTTCGGAAACGTCAACTACCCCGGCGGATGGATCCAGGGAGTGTTTGTCGGCCTGCGTCATGGACCGATCCTGGCCGTGCCGCGCATGGTGGCGGAGTTCGATCTCGACCCCCAAACCAGCACGTCGCTCGACGTTCGCATCCTGCCCGACGGCGGTGATCCGGCTGAGTTCCTGGAGGGCGTGCTTCGTGAATTCGAGCCGCGGCTCGGCGCGATCGCCATTGAGAATCGGGCCTGGAGCGAACAGGCAATCGCGCTGCGCACGATCCGACCCGACGCCGAGGTCCGCCTCGCCTCGGAGGTCATCGCGCCGCTGCGCATGGTCAAAGATGCAGACGAACTCCGCACCATGCAGACCGCGGCCGATATCGTCGACCGCGCCATGGCCGACATCATCGACTTCCTCGACCCGGACTCCGGCCAGACCGAATTGGATGTGGCGTACGAAATCGACCGCTTGATGGTCAAGCACGGCGCGGATGGGTCGTCCTTCGTGACCAACGCGTGGCAGATGGGGCCCGGCGAGGAGCGCCCTCTGGCGATGAAAGCCAGTCGGCGGCCGCTCGAACGCGGCAATTCACTCTCGTTTGACTTCGGCTCGAGCCTCGACGGCTATTGTTATGACTTTGGCCGCTCGGTGTACCTCGGCGAGCCGCCGGACGAGTACCGTCGCGTCCACGCGCTGGTCATGCAGGCCGCGCAGGTCGGCATCGAGGCTCTGCAGGATGACCAGCGCACGGCGGAGGAGGTCGATGCGTTGGCACGGCAGGTGATCGTCGCCGGCGGGTATGGCGAACACTTCCGACACCGCCTCGGCCACGGCATCGGTCTGGACGTTCATGAGCCGCCGTATCTCGACCGCGGCGATACCCGCCGGCTGGTGCGCGGCATGTGCTTCACCATCGAGCCGAGTGTCTTCATCACCGGCAAGTTCGGCGCACGCACCGAGGATGTCGTCGTCGTTGGCTGACCTGACGGTGGGCGCGTCCTGACGCGCTATCGTCGCGACCTTCAGGTTGTCGTCTGACCGTCGTCACAAGCTGCGGCGCAGGCGCGGGTCGAGCGCGTCGCGCACGCCGTCGCCGATGAAGTTGAAGGCCATCACCAGTGACAGGATGGCTGCGCCGGGGAACGTGGAGACCCACCATTGATCGAAGGTCTGGGTGCCAGCGGCGACCATCGCACCCCACTCCGCCGCCGGCGGTGGTGAACCAAGACCGAGAAAGCTCAGCCCCGAGAACGTCAAGATGGCATTGCCCAGATCGAGGGTGGCCATGACGACCGCCGGCGCCACGCAGTTCGGCAGCACCACCCGTGTCAAGATGTGGGCGCCGGAGCCGCCCATCGCGCGCGATGCATATACGTATTCGTTTTCCTTTACCGATAGCACCAGTCCGCGCATCACCCGCGCGTAGCGCGGCCAGGACACGGCCACCAGCGCGACCATGGCGTGGTCCAGGCCCGGACCGAGTGCCGCGGCGATGGTCATCGCCAGGATGATGATCGGAAACGCCATCACCATCTCGGTCAGCCGCATGAGCAGCCCGTCAAGCCAGCCGGGGCCGAAGCCGGCGATCGAGCCGATCAGGCCGCCGACTCCCAGCGCGACGATGACCACCAGCAACCCCACCGGCAGTGAGATTCGCCCACCAAAGGCGACTCGGCTCAGGACGTCGCGACCGAGCGCGTCGGTGCCGAACAGGTGTACGGCGCTCGGCGCGTGAAGTCGGTCCGCCACACGCTGCGTCAACGGCCCGTATGGCGTCACCAGCGGCGCGGCGAGGCTGACGACGACCCATGCCACCACCACCGCCGCGCCCACCAGAACCAGCGGATTGCGGCGAACGAACGCCGCCATCGCTCAGCCGGTGGCCCGCCGCAAGCGCGGGTCCAGGAACAGGTACGCGAGGTCGGTGGCCAGGTTGACCGCGATGAATACGGCGGCGATCACCAGGCTGACACCCATGATGGCCGGAAAGTCTAGGGTCACCGCCGATTGATAGGCGTAGCGGCCAATACCAGGCCATGAGAAGATCGTCTCGGTCAGTACCGTGCCCGCCAGGATGTCGCCGAAGGCCAGTCCCAGAACCGTGATCGTCGGGATCAGCGCGTTGCCGAGCGCGTGCCGAAAAACGACCGCACGCGGTCGGAGACCCTTGCCGCGCGCCGTGCGCACATAATCGGCCGACAGCACTTCGAGCATGCTCGAGCGGGTCATGCGCGTGACCAGACCGAGATACACGCTGGCCAGCACCAGTCCAGGCAGTACCAGGTGGCGCAGGCTGGAGCCAAGCGCAGCCCAGTTGCCTGTCAAGAGGCTGTCCAGCGTGTACATGCCGGTCAGGTGGCCCGGCTCGGGCAGGCCCACGTCGAGCCGACCCGGCCCGGGCAGCCAGCCTAACCGGAAATAGAAGATGTACAGCGCGATCAGCCCGAGCCAGAAGACCGGGCTCGAGACCCCCAGCAGCGACACACCGCGGACCACGTGATCTACCCAGTGGTTCCGCCGCACCGCGGACACCACGCCGAACGGAATGCCCAGGAACGTCCCCACCAGGGTGGCCGAAATCGCCAGCTCGGCGCTGGCGGGCAGATAGCGTCCCAGGTCGTCGGTGACCGGCATGTGGGTGCGGATGGAGACGCCCAGATTCCCCTGGACCAGGTTTCGCACATAAGCGAGGTATTGCTCGGGCAGCGGCCGATCCAGCCCCCACTGAGCCCGAAAGGCAGCCACGATGGCCGGGTCCTCCATCGAACGTTGGCCCAGGTTGGCGCCCACCGGATCGGCCGGCAGCGTGTGCGACACGATGAACGAGATCAGCGTCATCCCTACCATCAGCGGCACCATCAACAGCAGGCGGCGAACGATGAGTCGCTGCACGGTCCTGAAGCGCTAGCGCGCGTTCATTGGAACGAATTTCAGCCCGCCGCCGGCGCCCACGCTACTTTGTGCCAGCGCAAGTCAGACGATAACCATGCGGAGGTTCCAAAGGGTTCTCCTCTTTGAAACATCGCGCGCGAACGAGCGCAACGCTTCTTCCGAGCAGCACGCCAGTCTGCGCGGGCGCGATTCCGCCGAACCATGCGGAGGGTCCAAAGAGGTTCTTCCCCTTCGAGACTCCGCCCGCGTGTCGGCGGTAATCAGCGCCAGGCAGCACTACGACTTCGTCAGCACGAATGGATTGACCCGCCAGGCGGGGTTATACGCGTAGTTGCCGATGTTGGCCTTGGTCGCGATGTAGATGCCCGGCTGGATGACGGATGCCCACGGTCCGTTCTGCATCAAGTAATCCTGCGCTTGCTGCCACAGCTGGGCGCGTTTGGTCGAATCGGTCTCCACGTTGATTTGATCCCGCAGCTGCTGGACGGTGGCATCCGAGTTGGAGTTCGTCCAGTTGGCGCGCTTGCCGACGATTCCTTCCGGCAGGAACGCGAGATAATCGTTGGAGGCGAAGTAGTCCGGACCCCATAGCCAGAAACCAAGTCCCTCCTGACCTGCCCGGTAGTTCGCCAGCTCCGTATTGATTTCGCCGGGTTTGAGCGTCACGTTGATGTTCGCGTCGGCCAGATCGGACTGGATCTTCTGAGCCACCAGGTCAAAGCTCACCCCACTGCGCGAGAAATTGGTCGGATACTGCAGGTCGATGTTGAATCCATTGGAATAGCCAGCTTGCGCCAGCAGGCTCATCGCCGTGCTGATATCGCGTTTGAACGCGTGGTCCGGCCCAAACGCGCCGAGGAAGCCGACGGGCAGAATCGATGGCGGCGTCACGCCCGGGCCACCCACCAGCTCCTTGATTCCGTCGTAGTCGAGCGCGTAGCGGACCGCGTTCTGGACCAGCGGATTGCTCATCGTCCCCGCTGTCAGGTCCGGGTTCTCATTCATCAGCAGGAAGAAGATGTCCGCGCCGACCGACTGCACCACCTTGATGCGCGGGTCGTTCTGCAGGTCGGCCACCGAATCGGGCGCGACCTCCGTGGCAATATCGATGTCGCCGGCCTGCAGCGTCAGCTTCTGGGTCGCCGCCTGGGGGATGTTGCGGTAGATCACGCGGTCGAAAGGCGCATCACCGTTCCAGTAGCCCGCGAACTTCTGGACGTCCACCTCCGTATCCGGCGTGTAGCGGGTCATGATGAAAGGTCCGGTACCGGCCGAGTTCTGGTCAAGCCACTGCTCGGCGGTGTCGGCGGTCGCCGCGTTCGGTGCATTGGTCCCACCGTGCGCCTGGACGGTCTTGCTGTCGAGCACCGCGAATACCGCGAAACTGCCTTTGGAGATGAAGGCCGGGTCCGGATCGGACTTGTTGACACGAACGGTGAAATCGTCGGGCGCATCGACGCTGGTGATGCCGTCGAGCAGAAACGACGGGTTGCCCTTGATCGCGATCCCCCGTTCGATCGACCACTTGACGTCGGCCGAGGTCATCGGGTTGCCAGAGTTCTGGAACTTGACACCCTGTCGCAGGTGGAAGGTGAATGTCTTGGCGTCCGGACTCACGTCCCAGCTCTGCGCCAGATCGGGCACGATATGGCTGATGTCGTTCTCGTCGAGCGTCACCAGCGTGTCGTAGGTGGCCTTGTGGACCATTCCGCCGATCTGCTCGAAGCCTCGGGCCGGGTCAAGCGACTTGATGTCGAACGCGGCGCCAACCACCAGGGTCTTTGGATCGGCGGCGGATTGAGCCGCCGGTGCGGCGCCGACCGGGTGGACGCTACCGATCGTCAGTAGCATCCCGGCGCTGGTGATCAGAGATCGGACGAGGACAGACGGACGCATGGTGACCCCCCCAGGGTGGCTGACGCGCAGGCGATTGGCGCTCTTGCCCACGAAAGTGGGCTTCACGTTGTCAGGCGGTTGCTCGCCGTGTCAAGTAGCCTGACCTGGTCAGTCGCGCCGAGCGCTTCCCAGCGCAGGAGGGCGATCGGCACGTTGCCGTTTTCCCAGAGCGTGTCGTGGAATCCGCGCAAGGTGAACGCATCGCCTTGCACGCGTCGGGCGTCAGCCAGAAAGCCGAGGATCTGCAGTTTGCCGACCTGATACGTGATGGCCTGGCCCGGTTCGGACGCGAAGAACGATGCCTCCTCGCGCGCCGTGGCGATATCCATCGGCACAAGCTGCGCAAGCTCGTCCGCTGCCTCGTCAACCGTGAGCTCGC
>VBGG01000459.1:10112-14113 GCA_005883405.1 Chloroflexota bacterium
TCGCGACTCCGCGGGCTGTCGTCGAACAGTCCGGACTGCAGCAGCATCTCCTCGGCGTAGAAGCCGATGCCCTCGTTCGGACCCGAATCGTAGTAGAAGCGACGCAACGGATCGGGGTGCGACCACGAGCGGGCAAGCTGGTAGTAGTGCACCCCTTCATGTGCAATGAGCGTGCGCGGATCGCGCGCCATGGCCAGATAGAAGTACGGCAGGTCGCCCGCGGGCTCGGGGATGTAGCTGACCGCGTTTTCATGCAGCCGCGCGGCGGAGGTGAGATCGTCGGTGACCCCCAGGTCGCGCAACGGCGCCAGGTAAGCGGGCAGTGGCAGATTGCGGTATTGGCGCAGCCAACCCGGAAACGTGAGCAGGTCGTGTTCTTCACAGAAGTCTCGCAGCATCCGTTCGCCGCTGGCTTCGCGTGCGACCTGCTCCGCCTGTGACGTTGGCAGCGGCAGCTCTGCGAGGTTTCGATTCCGCTGGCGTTCGAGCGCTTCGAAGGTCGCCGCCCGTTCCAGCTCCTGCCGTGCGGCGGCCATCATCCACTCGGGCGAAAGCGGCACCAGCGCGACACCCTTGAGGAACCCGACGTAGGCGTCGCGGCCGATCGCCGTTTCCGTTGGCATGACATCTACCCGTTCGCGGAGCCATTCCTGGAAACTCTCGAGCGCGCGGCCGGCGGACGTGAATGCTTGCGCCAGCTCCTGAGCCTTCGGAGGTTCGAGAAACGGCTCCAGCTCGCGTGCGACGGTCCGCAGCCGCGGACCCACGTCGTCCAGGGCGGCGACGGCGCGCTGGGCAAAAGGTTGTATGGCGTGTCCGGCCAGGTTCGCCCGCGCTGCGTCGAGCGTTGTCGGGATGCTCTCGGCGCGCCGAAGCAGCTCGTCGGAACGCGCACGGTCGAAGGGCGGCGGTGCAAGTAGCGCCTCGAACACGGCGCCGAGCGTCTGCTGTACGTAGAAGTGCGGATTGCGCTGCCAGCCGCGCAGGATGTCGAGCTCCCAGTTGACCCGCGCAAGCGCTGACCCGATTAAGCGGTAGTCGACCCGCTCATGGACGGGCCCCCGCGCGACGTCGCTCTGTAGCGAACGCCAGCGCGCCTGGAACGTTGCAAGCTGTTCACGGCGGCTCGCGACCGTATCGGGCGACCAGTCCGGCAGCCAGCCGGGCGGCCGCTCGATGCGCGGGATATCGTCCCCACTCAGCGGCTGCGCGGTCGCTCGCCACGCCCAGAACTCCTCGCCCAGCGACAGCAGATCCTGGTTCACGTCGGCGGGCCCACGCGCCCCGCGATCGCGTCGCCGCGGGGACTGGGCGGACTCGAGGTTAGCTCGGCGGCGGCGCTTTGTCGACGTCCACCCGCTCTACGGTTTCCTCGGCGGTCCGCATCGTCGGGGGCGCGGTCGCCATGGTAGGCCTGGCGGTGTCCTTGTCAACGTCCGCGTTGGAAGGTTCGGCCTCGTCTTCACCGTGCATCAAACGCTCGGCCGCGGCGCCGATGATCGCGCCGCCCAGAGCGCCGATTGCCGCGCCAGCGGGCCCACCGGCCAGGCCGATGACCCCGCCCGTGACTGCGCCCGCCGCGGCTGCGCCGCCGGTTGTCGCGTGGGTCTCGACGTCATCCGTGCTGTTCTCGGCGGCCGCGGCTTCGTCCTCGAAGCGTGTGGTGTCATCATGTGATTGGCTCATTGCGCGATCCTCCGAATCGTGGCAGCACAAAAGTTGCCGTTCACGGCCCTTGACCGAGTTGCCGCAAGTCGCGTGCCAACGACCGCTAGAAGTTCGGCCGACAAGCCGCTTTCCAGCCCGAGTCGCATTCTGCCGAACTTCTGTGACGTTTGGCCTGGGAAGGCGGCAAGCGCGTCCAGGCGTTCAGGCAGGTTTTCGGCCGCCTTCCTGGGCTAGACGCCACCGTTGCTGTTGAGCAGCTGACCGTTGATCCATCGGCCTTGCGATGAACACAGGAAACGCACCAGATTCGCGCAGTCCCGCGGCTGAGCGACGCGCCCGAGCGGAACCCGCCGCGCCAGGTCAGCCAGCTCTGCCTCACTCATCCAGCCGGTGTCGGTGGCGCCGGGGTTGATCACGTTGGCGGTTATGCCGCGCGGGCCCAGCTCACGCGCCGCGGCGATGACGATACGGCCCATGGCGCCTTTGCTCGCGCCATATGGCAGGTTGCCTACCACGTGATCGCTCGTCAAAGCGATGATGCGCCCGTGGCCGGGCTCCGACGCAAAGCGCGTGCCGAACTCTCGGATCAGCAGCCAGCTCGCGCGGACATTGATGGCGAAGTGGCGGTCGAAGCTCTCGAGCGTGGTGTCGACAAGACCCGAGTTCACCGATTCGCAGTGCGACAGCACCAGCGCCGTGACCGGCCCGAGTTCCGCCTGCACAGCATCGAAGATCTGACCTGGGGCGGCGGCGTCGGTGAGATCCGCCTCGATGGGGCACGTTCGCGCGCCGTGCGCCTGCAAGCCGCGTTCGAGCTCGGCCAGTCCGGCCTCGTCCCTGCCCCATGGCATACGCGCGTCGTACGCCCGCCAGAATGTCGTCGCCACGTCCCAGCCGTCGTCGGCGAGGCCGATGGCGATCGCGGCGCCGATCCCGCGCCCGCGGCTCGCGCCTGTGACCAGTGCGATCGGGCGCTGCGAGCCGGTCATGGACGGGTGCACCCGCGTTCAGCATAAGCCAGCGGATCGCGCCAACCGGCCTATCATCGCCGCGTGCCGGGCATCTGGAGCCACCACCCGGCCCTTCGGAGTCGACATGCACCTATCAGAGTCTCCACCAGGCACCAGCCCGGCTCGCCTCGAGGCCTTCAGCGACGGTGTGCTGGCCATCGCCGCGACTCTGCTCGTGCTCGAGCTGCACGTACCCGATGCTGGACAGGACCTCGGGCCGGCGCTGATCGCGCAGTGGCCGTCATACGTCGTTTACGTCGTCAGCTTCGCCACGATCGGCATCATCTGGGTCAATCACCACGGTTTGTTCGTACACGTCCGTCGCGTCGACCGCACGCTCCTGTTCCTGAACCTGTTACTGTTGCTGGCCGTCTCGCTCATTCCATTCCCGACGGCGGTCGTAGGACGCTTCGTGACCGCCGAGCGCGATTCGCACCTGGCTGCGGCGTTGTACGGCGGCCTGATGGTGCTCACCAGCATCGCCTTTACGGGCGTCTGGCGGCACATAACACGGGATGCGCGATTGCTCGGGCGAGGTCTCGACCCGATGCGCGCTCGGCGCGAGAGCGTGCTGTTCTCGGCTGGATTGGCGGCCTACGTGGCCGGGGTCGTGGTCGCGTTCGTGTCCGCCGAGCTGAGCCTGCTGATCTACGGCCTGGTGGCCGTCTTCTACATCTTTCCGTGGCTGCCCGAGCCCGCCGGCTGAGCTTCGATCGTTGCATAGCCGGCTCGGATCGCGCGGAATTCCCGTCGTGCTCCGCACGTTTCACTGGTAATGAGGATGGCCGTTCGAGCCGAGGGGCCGTTCCGCCTGACGGACGGGCGTGCCATCTGGCTGCGTCCGCTGCGCGCCGAAGACGCGACGCTCCTCGTCGATCTGTGTAAGCGGTTGTCACCGCAGTCCGCGCGCAGGCGCTTCCTGCGCTATCCGTTGCCGTGCGACCGACGCGAAGCCGAGCGGCTGGCCGACGTTGACCAGGTGCGACGCGTGGCGCTCGCGGTAGTTGCCGATCCAGCCGCCGACGGGCCGATCCTCGGGGTAGGCCGCTTTCACGCTGACGGCTCCGACGGGCGGGCGGAGCTGGCGCTGGTGGTTGCGGACGAGTACCAGCACGTCGGGCTCGGACGCTTGCTGCTGAAGCGTTTGTGCCGTGAGGCAGTGCGGCGTCGACTGCGCATGTTCGAGGGCTACGTGCTGTACGACAACGCGCCGATGCTGCGGTTGCTGCGCACCAGTGGCCAGCCGCTGCAAGTCCACTGGGACGGTGGCGACGTGCTGACGATCCAGCTCGGCGTCGCCGCGGCCTGATACGCCATAGCCGC
>VBGG01000077.1:0-14303 GCA_005883405.1 Chloroflexota bacterium
GCTCGTGCTGACGTTCACGGTCGTGGGCATGTTTGCCGGCCTGTTCTGGGTGCTCGGCGCCGGCTGGCCGTGGCTGCTCATCGCGCTCGGCGCGTGGCTGTTCTGGCACGAAGACGGGCGGCATCATCGGAAGCGTGATGCGCGCTGGGGGCCTCAGCCTGTCGCGCGACGATCTGAACCAGTGGCTAACAGGCCGCAGCAGCCAGCTCAGAGTGAAAGGCGGCCGAGCGAAGCGCCACGGCCGCGACCGCGGCGCCAGACCGAGCTGCCCATCGATGTGCAGGTGAAGGTCGAGCAGATCCGCCGCAAGGTGGACGTGCTGCTCGGCTACGCGGACCGCTTCCCGCCGTTTTCGCAGGATCTATATCTGGTGCGGCAGACCGCCAGCGAGTATCTGCCGAGAACAATCAGTGCCTTCCTGTCGTTGTCCCACGAGTCCGCTGAGAAGCCGCTGAGCGCTGACGCGAAGACCGCCCACCAGGAGCTCAAGGCTCAGCTCGACCTGCTGGACTCGAAGCTCGACGAGATCGCTCAGGACTTGCAGCGCCAGGACGCCGACCGCCTGCTCGCCAATCGCCGCTTCCTCGAGGCGCGGTTCGGGCTTCGGGGCGGCGCCGACGTCGCCTGAAGCGCATCGGCCGATAGGGCACCCTCACCCCTGGATTAAACCTCTCACAGAGGGAGAGGGAGTTAGTCGGCGAGTCGCGAGGCGATCAGGCGGCGGACGTCGGGCCAGTACTGGGTCACCAGGTCGGACGCGTAGGGGTCGCCGTGGTAGGGCACCTCCATCGCCAGCTCGCCGTAACGGTGGTCGGCGATGTCGCGCTGGGTGATTGGATTGTCGTGCGCGTTGGCCTGGACCCACTGCACGCCACCGTCGCCGCTGGCCGGATCGACGACATACAGCGTGCGCTGCACGCCCGGCATGGCGTCGTCGCGCGCCTCTGAACGGCCCAGGTCGGCCATCATGCTGCGCAGGTTGTCGACGATCAGACTGCGCAGGTCGAAGTCGTAGGCGATCGAATCGTGCGCGACCTGGCCGCTGAAGAAGAGCGCCGCCCGGCCGAGGAAGGTGACGTCGCCAGCATGTTCCTTCAAGGCGTCCATGATCGAGCGGAACACGAGATGCTTGCGGGCGTTGTGTTCGAGCCTCGGGTCGTAGTGCTCTTCGACAGGCACCGTCTTGATGAACTGAATGACCTGTACCCCGTTCAGGCGCTGGAGGCCTTTCTGAAATAAACCCCCCGGGTACTTCTCGCCGTCGAGGTAGAAGCCGTTGACTCGGAAGCCGAGCGGCACGTCGACGTCCAGACCACCGAAGACGCTGTCGGTCGCGCCCGCGATGGCCGACTCGCGGAATGCCAGCTGAAAATCGATGACCAGGCCAGTGGCGTCCTCGACGGTCCGACGCATCAGGTCGAAGCCACCGATGCCGAAGGCGCGATCGATCTTGATCGGACCGACCAGCCCCTGCCCCTGGTCGTGCAAGTAGCGCTCCGCTTCGGGCGCGCGGATGTCGTGCGTTAGCGAGACCAGATCGATCTGGCGCGTGGCGTAGTCGTACGAAAAGATCGTCAGCGAGCCGATGAACGCGCGCTCGGTCAAGGGTGGCTCGTGGGTCTCGCCGTAGCCGAACAGCAGGAAGTTCAGCCGCGTCGAATTCAGCCTCGGGTCGAGCCGCGTCCAGTACGTCGGTTCGGCGGCCGCGTTCGCCACGCGGAGGCGCTTGGCTTCGATCAGCAAGGCGTGCAGCGCGCGCTCGAACTGACTCTCTGCGGTGACGATGATCCGCGTCGGGGTTGGCGCAGGCGTGGCCACCGCATCGTACGCAACGGCATCGCTGGTCGGCTCACGCTCCTCGACTGCCGGCGCCAGCGGCAGACTGTCTTCGGGCTGAGACGCCGGGGCCGTGCTGATCAGGGTGGCTACAACCAGGAACGTGCCAAGAACGAGGCCGATCAGGACTCGTCCCAGCCGGTGTCGCGGGAGCACCGTGGCCGATTCTACGAGGCACCCCTGCTGGCACGTCCAACGACGCCCGCTCTGTGGCCGGCGATCCGGCCGGCCGATAGTTGGATGTGCTTCATCGACTGCTGCGGCTGCGGGCCGCGGAGCCATCGCCTTTACAGGAACCGCAGACAGCGATCGAATCGGAACCCGAGGTCGAGACCGACAGCGTCGTTGAGCGCCTCGACGAACTTCTCCGCCACCAGGCGCAGCTGGCCGACACTGCCCAATCGATCGCAGGCGGCAACCTGGCCCGCGACGTCGTGGTCAGCTCCGAGGACGATACACTGGGCGTGGCATTCCGCGAGATGCTCGCCGGCCTGCGCCGACTGGTCGGGCAGGTCAAGGACGGCGCCGCTGACGTGGACACAGGCGCCCAGGCCGCGGAGGACGCGATTCGGGTGGCCGATGCCAGCGTAGTCGAATTACGCGGGGCGATCGCCGGCATTGCGCGCGGCGCGGACGAGCAGATGGCCCAGGTCGAGTCGGCAGTCGGCGCCATCGCGCGCGTGTCGGGCGAGGTGGACCAGGTGGCGACCGCCGCGCAAGATCTGGCCGAAGCCAGCGAGCGCGCGCGTCTGGCGGCGGAGCGCGGCGCGGACGCCGTTCGCAGCACCGTCCAGGGCATCCGCCAGATCGCCGACTCCACGGAGCGCGCGGCGGGACGAGTTCGAGACCTGGACGCATTGAACCAGCGCATTGGCGCGGTCGTGGCAACCATCGACGCCATCGCCGAGCAGACGAATCTGCTGGCGTTGAACGCTGCCATCGAGGCGGCTCGCGCAGGCGTTCACGGCCGCGGCTTCGCGGTCGTGGCCGGCGAGGTACGCAAGCTGGCCGAGCGCAGCCAGCGCGAGACACAGCAAATCGGTGAGCTGGTGCGCCACATCCAACACGAGACGCGCGAAACAGCCCGACACATCCTGGATGACGCGGAAGCTGCGCTCCGCGAGCGCGAGCGCGCCGATCAAGCGGGGGCCGCGCTGGTCGAGATCCTCACCGCGGTAGACGCTGCCGCGCGGCAAGTCGATCACATCGCAGACTCAGCGCGGTCGGCGACTCACGGGACCCACGCGCTGGCCGATCTCATGCAGCCAGTACGGCTCGTCGCCGAAGCCAACGCCGATGCGACACGCGAGATGGCTGAACAAATCGAGGCCGCTGCGCAGGCCATGAGCAATGCGCGCGGCGGGACCGAGGCACTGGCCTGCACGGCCGAGCGGCTGCGGCGGCTGATCGCCCACTTCAGGCTCACCGAGGCTCGTCGTCAGGCGGTCAACATTCGCGTCTCGGCGCGCTGCGAGGCATGGAGCGGTCCACGCGTGGCACGCATCGTCGATCTCAGCACCACCGGTGCACGGATCGAGGGCCTGGAGGCGCCCGTCGGCAGCGATCTGCTGCTGACATTCACCCCTGGCGACGGCAGGCCACCCAACCGGCGGGCCACAGTGATGCGCAGTGCGTTCACCGACGCCGGCCCATGGGTTGGCATCGCGTTCGTCGATTCGCACACGGAGCAGGCGCGCGCGGCCTGATCACAGCACCTTTGGCGGGCCAAGCAGAATCGGATAGACGCCGCCGGCGGGACCGATGACTGGCCACACGTTTGACATCGGCCCAACGCGGACCTCGATCAGCGCCGGGGTGTGCCCCGCGAGCGCAGCGCGAATCGCGCCCTCCAACTGCTCAGGCGTCTCGACGCGCTCAGCGTCGATGCCGAACGAGCGCGCCAGGGCGACGAAGTCGGGATTGATCAACTCACTGGCGATCAGCCTGCCCGAGAACGCCTGCTCCTGCGTGCGTTTGACGTTGCCGAACGCGCCATCGTTGAACACGATCGACACGACGTTCAGCCCGTGTTGGCGCTGAGTAGCCAGCTCGCCGACGTTGTACATGAAGCCGCCATCGCCCGCGATGGCCAGCACGGGCCGGCCGGGATTGCCGACCTGCGCGCCGAGCGCGGTGGCGAAGGCCGAGCCGAGCGTGCCCTGATACCCGGGCCCGATGAACGTGCGCGGCGCATACACCGGGCATCCGACGGTGGCAAAAAACGTCACCTGGGTCAGGTCGTTGACGGTGATCGCGTCGTCTGGCAGCGCCGCGCGGATCGCCTGGGCGAACGCCGCTTGTGGCTGAAATGCGTTCAGCTGATCGGCCGCCGCCGCTTTGCGGGCGCGCAGCTCCGCGCGTCGTGAGGGCCTGGCGGGCATGCCATCGAGCAGATCGCGCAGGGCGGCCAGAACCGGCCTGGCATCACCCACGATCCCGACGTCCGGCTTCTGATGCCGATCGATTTCGGCCGGGTCGGCGTCGACGCGGATCACCGCGGCCCCGGGCGGAAGTCCCCAGACGCGGCTCGGCTGCCAGAACCGCGTACCGACGCCGAGCACCAGGTCCGCTTCGCGAACCAGCGCCTGGCCCGTCACGCCAGTGTGCGCCAGATCGTGCCGATCGGACAGCGCGCCTCGGCCGTCGACGGACATGACGACTGGCGCTTCGAGCAGCTCGGCCAGGGATTGCAGCTCGTGCCAGGCGCCGGCGGCTAGCGTGCCACCGCCGCTGTAGATCACCGGTCGCTCGGCGCGCCTCAACCGCTCCGCCGCCAGGCGCAGACTGTCGGGATCGCCGGGTGCTGGCTCGATCCTGGCCGGCTCGAGCAAACAGACGTTTTCGACGGTCTGCAGTACGTCGGGTGGAAGTTCGAGAGCGACCGGTCGCGGGCGTCCGGAGCGCACCCGCTGGCAAGCGCGGCTGACCAGGCTTGGGACGTCGCTCGGCCGAACCGCGCGGCCGGACCATTTCGTCAGCGACGCCAGCACAGCGTCCTGTCGCGGCACTTCGTGGAGCAGACCGAAGCCGGCGTCGATCGCGCGAGAGTCGACCTGGCCGGTGATGCACAGCACGGACGAGGAGCACGCGTAGGCTGTCGCCAGCGCGGCGCTGGCATTCAGCAGGCCCGGACCCGGAACCACCGCGCACACGCCGACCCTGCCCGTTGTTCGGGCGTAGCCGTCTGCCATGTAGGCCGTAGCCTGCTCGTGGCGCGTGTGGATGACACGCAGCGTGTGGCGCGCGTCGTAGAGCGCATCGAACAGCCAGTCGAGCTGCACGCCAGGCAATCCGAAGAGGTGCTCCACACCCTCGCGCGCCAGCGATCGCACCAGCGCTTGTGCACCCGTCAGCGCTTGGGCCGCCACGCGCGGCAGCGTAACTCAGGCGCCGATCGGCGCGCCGCGCTCAAGCGTTCACGACAGGATGACCACGTCCGTCGCCGGCTGGCCGGTCGGTGTGGTGAGCTGGCCGTCGAGCACAAACGGCAGCGTCTGGCTGAAGAGGTAGCGCCCGTCCGTCCAGGTCACGTTGACACAACCGTGGCTTTCGTCGGTGCCGAAGTCGTCGTGCCAGTAGGTGCCATGGATGGCGAAGCCGCCGTCGAGGTAGTACTGCGTGTTGGGGACGTTGGGCAGGTCGTAGTAGCCCCCCGTATCTCGCACGCTGGCGCTGGTCATGTCGTCGGCGCGGTACTTGCCCCAGGTGCTGTACGTCCCGGTTGGCGTTTCACGCCCAGCCACGCCGAGTGCGACGTAAGTGACAAACGCCGGCTGTCCGTTGTCGACCAGCGTCAACGAGTGGCGACTCCGGTCCACCACGATCCAGCGGCCAGAGGCAGCTCCGGACGGCGGCGGCGTGGTATTCGCCCGCGGCTGAGCCGCCTGCTTCACGATCGAGCTGTGGATCCAGCCGCCGGCGTAGCGGCCGCCGTCGATGCGGTACCAGGTCGCGCTGCCCTGCACGTCCTCGCCGGGACCTTCGACGAGCACTTTGACCAGGTTGCCCGGTGGCAGGTGGCCCACTTTGGGTGCCTCGGTGCTCGGACCAGCGCGGACGTTGGCGTCAGTGGTCGTCGCGCCCCACCAGCCGGTCAGCGCGAGCAGCCCGTCGGGGACGGTCCAGAGGGTGGACCATGGGTTCTGGCTTGGCCGCAGCGCGTCGAGAGCGACGTAGCCCTCGGACGTCGACCACCACAGGTTGGGGTCACCGTTCATGCCGTGCGACACACCGCTCACGCGCATGAGGTCACCCTCCCTGGCGTTGAGGCGGATCGCGTCGCTGGCGTTCGGTTTGGCGTAGACGGGCGTGTTGCGCACGATGACGTCGGCGACCCAGGGGTCGATCATCTCGCGTACACCCTCGGAGAGCACGTAGCCGCTGCTGGTAGATCAGCACCCGATCAGCCACGACACGTACCATCCAGGGTGGACCAAAGCGATCCGCGGCCGCCGCCGGGCCCGCGCCCAGCACCAGCCAACCGATAAGCGAGACAACAAAAAGCAGACGAGCGAGGTATCGACGCATTTCGGGTCCTCTGCTGAAGGCGCTATGAGCAAATCGCGTTCCCACCGCATCCTGGCGTAGTACCGTTGCCAGCGTGATGCGCTTTGGAACATTCCACCTGCTCGGCAGTCCGAGCATGGCGCCGGCGGTGGAGCGGTTCGCCGAAACGATCGACCACATCGCGCTGGCCGACGAGCTCGGCTTCGACGCGGTCTGGGTCGCCGAACACCACTTCTCGAACTACGGCTACTCCGCCAATCCGCTGCTGCTCATCGCGCGCGCCAGCGCGGACGCGCCGCGCGTCCGTTTCGGCCAGGCCGTACTGGTGACCCCGTTCTGGCACCCGCTTCGGCTCGCCGAAGACATCGCCATCACCGACCTGCTGACGGGCGGGCGGCTGGAGATCGGCCTTGGCCGCGGCTACCAGCCGGTCGAGTTCCGTGGGCTCGACGTCGACCAGGACCAGAGTCGACCCATCTTTGAAGAGCAGTTCGAGGTCATGCGGCTGGCGTGGACCGCCGATGACTTCACCTTCGATGGCAAGCACTTCCCCGTGCGCTCGCCGATCACCGTGCTGCCTCGTCCGCTCCAGCAGCCGCACCCGCCTATCTGGCTCGCGGTGCAGAGCCAGACCTCGCTCGACTGGGCGGCCGAACACGGCTGCGACGTGATCCTGTCCGGCGCCAGCACCGACTGGCAGCAGCTGCCGGCCTGGATCGAACGCTTCAAGCAGCGCCGCAGACCGGCGCCCGACGATCCGGCGCGGGCGCCACGGGTCGGCATGCTGCGGCACGTCTTTGTCGCCGAGACCGAGGCCGAGGCCCGCCAGGCGCTGTGGCAGTCACGCTGGCAGCGCGGCGTGGCCGAGCGTCTGCGGCTCGGCGAGGAGCGCATCACGGCAGGCCGCAATAGCCTGGAAGGGTTCGTTCATTCGATGTCCGAAGAGGACTGGTGGGACCGCATCGTGTACGGCACGCCCGAACGATGCATCACGCAGATGCGGCGCCAGGCGGCTCTCGGCGTGACCGATGCGGTGGCCTGGTTCGACATCGGTGGGCTGCCCGCCGATGCCATCCGGCGATCGATGCGCCTCTTTGCGCAGGAGGTCATGCCGGCGCTGACCCCCGCGCACGCCTGAGCGCGTGGTCAAGACGGTGGCCGAGCCGCGCGGAATCGAGCCATCGTCGAGCCGCCCGCACATGCCCGGCTACGGAATCGTCGGGCCCGACGATGGCGTCGGACTTCTGCCATGGGCCTGGGCAGAAGAACGTCTTACGACTTCTCGAAACTTCTGGCTGTCGACGCGCTGGCCTGACGGACGGCCGCACGTCATGCCGGTCTGGGCAATCTGGAACGAGGGCGCCTTGTGGTTCAGCAGCAGCAAGCAATCGCGCAAGGCGCGCAACCTCGCCGCCGATCCGCGCTGCGTGCTGACCACGGAGGACTCCATGAATCCGGTCGTGCTCGAGGGCGCGGCTGAGCTGCTGACGTCACAGGCCGACCTGGAGCGCTTCCTGTCGATCATGAACGCCAAGTACGCGACGACCTACGGCCTGGACATGGTCGACCCGACCGCGAATTGCACGTTTCGGATGCGACCGTCGTGGGCTTTCGGCTTGCGCGCGGACGCGTTTACCGGCTCCCCAACGCGTTGGGTCTTCCAACAGTGATCCGGCGGCACGACGCGAACGTACACTGGGCGCCATGCCGATCTACGTGGTTCTCAGCAAGTTCACGGAACAGGGCCGCCGCGATATCCAGCACACGTCCGATCGCCTCGACCGCCTGGCGCCGGTGGCGGAGAAGCTGGGCGTAAAGGTGCTCGCCAATGCCATCACTATGGGTCAGTACGACGTGGTTACGGTGATGGACGCCGCCGACGATACGACCATCGCCAAGGTCATCGGCACCGTCCTCTCGCGCGGTTACGTGACCACCCAGACAATGCGCGGCTTCAGCATTGAGGAGTTCCGCAAAATCACCGCCGACATCTAGCGGGAAACTCCCTCTCCCTCTGGGAGAGGCGGAACGGCTATCGTAAAGTTACACGCACATGGAAGGCTCCGGTCGCCGCTGGCCACGCGCTGAGCTGCGCGCGGGCGACGCTGACCGGCAGGCAGTCGTCGCCGAGCTGCAGCGCCACTTCGTCGACGGCCGCTTGTCCAGCGACGAGCTGGGCGACCGCGTCGCGCAAGCGCTCAGCGCGCGAACGTTCGGCGAGCTGGCCGCACCGCTCGAAGACCTGCCCACGCTGGGCGACGGCCGTCGTCCCGCGGAAGTCCCTGTGCCGCGGCCTCGGGGCTGGGAGAGCCACCTGATGAGTCCGCCGCTCGGCGCCGCGCTGGTGCTCATCGGCCTGCTGGCGATGCTGTGGCTCTTCATCTTCCCGAGCGGGCACTTTGGCGTGCTGCCGTTCTGGCCCATTCTCATCTGGGGCTTCTTCTTCATAGGCCGTCCGCATCGCGGCGGTCCGCGCCGGTTCTAGCGGCCCTGGTTGATCAGTGCGTTCGGGTCGTTGCCCGGGCCGAGAATACCGCGCGTGATACGCCCTTGCTGGTCCTTGACGTACACCAGTAGAAACTGTCCTGGCTGTCCGTTATTCACCGTGAACGCTTCCGGCGGCAGCGCCTGCGCCAGGGTCTGGCTGGTGTAGCGCTCCACCGCGAACTGGTTGTTGCCTTCGGGCGTCTGACTGGGCGGCTGGGCGTCTTTGGGGAGCAGCTTGTGCGCTTCGGCTTGCGCCTGCTCGAGCGTCAGCGTCTGGTTCTGCTGGGGCAGCAGGACAACCAGCGCTGCACGACCATTGCTGTCCGGGACGAAGCCTACGTGGTACTCAAACGTGTTCTTCCGATACACGACCAGGTGCTCAGGCGTTTCGCCGCTCGGCGGCCCGTACGCGGCATCGAAGTCCGAGCGGGTGTTGCCCAGACCGCCAGCGTTGGCGACCTGGCCCGCGAACGGGGTCGGGCTCGGCGCTGTGGGCGCGGCCGACGGCGTCCCGCCAGGTGCGCCAGGCGCAGGCGCGGCCGGGGCTGGCTGCGACGTGGCCGCCGCTGGCGTCGCGGCGGCAGCGGCCGGCGGCGCGGCTTGTGCCGGCGCCTGCGTCGGCGGGGGCGCTGGAGTGGACGGTGGGGCTGGCGTGTTGGTCGGCGCTGGAACGGGTGTTGGCGTGGGCGCCAGGGTGGCCGAGGCGGGCAGGGTTGGCGGCACGAGCGTCGGTGGTGGACTCGGCGACACGCTGCTCGCGCGTGCGACCGGATTGACCGTCGGCGTGCCCTCAACGCTGATGTTGACCGTCTGCGATCGATTGAGGACAAAAAAGCCGATCGCCGCCAGAACGATCAACAGACCGATGATCAGGGCGATCCACGGCCAGCGATTGGAGGGATCGCGATGTTCGACTGGCGCGGTGGGCGGCGGGATGCTGGCCATCGGGCATTGCCCGCCTCGGCACATTCCGTGCCCGTGTGTTTCACTACGCCACGATCAGTGCCTGAGGCGTTCCCCAGCTCGCGCGTGATTCGCATCGGCGAGGACGACGGGCGGGCCGTGCTGCTCGTCGACGGTGTCGTCCAATCGATCTCGCCCGAAGACGGGCTGGCCTACGGCGGGTACTGGGCGGCCATGCTGCCCGACGAACCTCCGCGCCAGGCGCTCATCCTGGGTCTGGGCGGTGGCACGCTCGCCAGACTGCTGCAGGCGCGATGGGGAGCGCTGCGCATCGTGGGCGTCGATGATGACGACGGACTGCTGGAGATCGCACGCGGCGCGGGCTGGCTTCCATCACTCGGACTGGAGGTGGTGGTCGGCGACGCGTTCGTGTACGTCGAGAGTTGCCGGGAGCGATTCGATTACATCGCGGTGGACCTCTTTCGCGGCGAGCGCATGCCGGGGCGCGTCCTCGGCAAACCGTTCTTGCGTCGCCTGCGCGCCCTGGTCGAGCCGCACGGGCGCGTGGTGATCAATCTCTTTCGCGATCGTCGCCAGGTGGATCGCATCAACCGCATTGCCGCGTTCTTCGACATTCGCGATCAGGTGCTGGTCGGCGGCAACGTGATCGTCCACGCGCGCCGCCGCGGCTGAAGCGCGAGCACCCCGGAGGGCACCCTCTGGGGAGTCCTATGGAGGCTGAATGTCATCCTGAGCCTGCGAAGGATCCGCAACTCATGCGCCGAACACGAGAAGCTGGATAGATCCTTCGTCGCCTGCCCTGCGCGAAGCGAGCCTGCGACCCATGCGAGAGCCGACCAGATGTAGTTTGAGTGGTAGACGCGCACCGCGCTGCGAGCGCAACATTCGCACTGCCGAGTGCGTCTTTTCGGCATGGGATGTCTGATTCTGTTGATCCTGCTGGTCATCTTGTTCGGAGCGGGCTCGGTCATCGCGGTTGGTTTCACCATCGGCTTGCTGTTGACGCTCATCGTCGCCGGCCGGCGGCTGGCTGGGGGCGGTGTTGACTGGCATCATCGGCGGATTCGTCGGCACCTGGCTATTCGCCGCGCTCGGCATCCACGACCCTGGCTTTACGCTGTTCAACGTCGATCTGATCCCCGCGTTCGTCGGCGCCGTGGTCGTCGCATTCGCCGCCCAGTTGTTTACCTCGCGCCGACCCGTCGTCTAGCTTTTAACGAGATGATCCAACTCTTCGTTGGTGCCCGACGCGCGGCCGCCGTCGGCGCACTCGCCCTGGTTAGCGCGGCTTGCGCTCCTTCGTCGTCCTCGCCCTCAGCACCAGCACCAGCGTCGAAACCCGCCGCTCCGACGCCGAACCCGACCGCGGCAGCCGAGGGCGCGGACCTGATCCAGCAGAAGGGCTGCCCCGGATGCCACACGATTCCGGGCATCCCGGGCGCAACCGGCACCGTCGGCCCGAACCTGGGCGGCGTCGCAAGCCGGCCCACCATCGCCGGCGGCGCCGTGCAGAACAACGGTGCGGACGACATCAAGCGCTGGATCCTCGACCCACCGGCTGTCAAGCCAGGCACACAGATGCCCAAGCTCGGGCTGACGGACGACGAGGCCACCAAGATTACGACCTACCTCGAGACGTTGAGGTAAGGCGCTAGCCGACGCCAACGCGGCGACGTTCGTTGACATTTGCCGGGGTGGCTCGAACAATGAGACTACCGCCGGCAGCGGATCAGTTTGGACACGGAGGCAGATGCTCGCGGCCCAACGTCGCCAGCCCAGGCTGACCGTTCTGTCAATCCACCTCGGGAGGGATCCATGAGGCGTCCCCCTTACTTGTTGTTCGCCTGGACATTGGCGCTCGCGGCGTGCGGCCCCGCGGCTGCTCCGGCGCCGACCACCGCGCCGGCCGCGCCCACCACCGCGGCGGGCCAGCCGACGACCGCGCCCGCCGCGGCACCAACGGCCGCGGCAAAGCCGACCACCGCGCCAGCCGCTCCGGCGCCGACGATCGCGCCGACCGCCGCGGGCAAACCGGCGGCAGGTGGCCGCGGCCAGGGTGGCCAACTCAAGATCCTATACTGGCAGGCACCGACCATCCTGAACACGCACCTGGCGCAAGGCACGAAGGACTACGACGCGGGTCGACTGGTGCTCGAGCCGCTCGCCTCATCGGGCCCGGACGGCAAGCCAGTGCCCAATCTCGCCGTCGAGATTCCAACAGTCGACAACGGTGGCGTCTCGAAAGACCAGAAGACCATCACCTGGAAGCTGAAGCCGGGGGTGAAGTGGTCTGACGGGACGCCATTCACGGCCGACGACGTGGTGTTTACCTGGCAGTACGTGGCCGATCCAAAGGTCGCTGCCACCGACACACAGATCGCGGATGGCGTGACCAATGTCGAGGCCAAAGACCCGAACACGGTCGTGGTGACCTTCAAGGACCCCAACCCTTACCCGTATCAAATCTTCGTGTCGGGGCTCGGCAACATCATCCAGAAGAAGCAGTTCCAGGATTTCATGGGTGAGAAGGCGAAGGACGCGCCCGGCAATCTCGCGCCGATCGGCACGGGCCCCTACAAGGTCGTCGACTTCAAGCCTGGCGACGTCGTTACCTACACCGTCAACGAGAACTATCGCGATGCCAACAAGCCCTACTTCAAGGACGTGCAGATCAAGGGCGGCGGCGATGCGACTTCTGCGGCGCGAGCGGTTTTCCAGACCGGTGAGGTCGACTACGCCTGGAACCTGCAGGTCGAGCAGCAGGTGCTGAACCAGTTGCAGCAGGGCGGCAAAGCCAATCTGATGACGGCGTTGAGCCCCAACGTCGAACGGCTGCTCATCAACTTCGCCGATCCCAACAGCGACACAGGCGGAGCTCGTGCAGAGCCCACGACCAAGCACCCCTTCTTCTCGGACCTGAACGTACGCAAGGCGTTCGCAATGGCGGTGGACCGCAAGTCGATCGGTGAGCAGCTCTACGGCCCGGCTGGCCAGGCATCGTGCAACATCGTCACCTCGCCCCCAGATGTCGTGTCGAAGAACACCGACAGCATGGACGTCTGTAAGTACGACATCGAAGGGGCCAACAAGTTGCTCGACCAGGCGGGTTGGGCCAAGGGCGCCGACGGCATCCGTGAGAAGGGTGGCGTCCGAATGCACGTCGTCTACCAGACCACGGTCAACCCGCTACGGCAGAAGGAGCAGGACATCGTCAAGTCAGGCTGGGAGAAGCTCGGCGTCGAAGTTGAGCTCAAGTCGGTGGATGCAGGCGTGTTCTTCTCGAGCGACGCGGGCAACCCGGATACCGCGGCGCACTTCTATACCGACGTCGAGATGTTCACCAACGGCGCCAGCTCGCCCGATCAGACCCAGTACGTCGCTCTATGGACGACGGATCAGATCGTCTCCAAGGACACGCAGTGGCACGGCAACAACTACCACCGCTGGTCCAACCCCGACTATGACGCGATCTACAACCAGCTCCGCACTGAGACCGATGAGGCCAAACGGCGCGATCTGATCATCAAAGCCAACGATCTCCTGGTCAGTCAGGTGGTCGTGATTCCGATGGTTGCGCGCACCCAGCCGACCGACGGCATCAGCAAGGCGATCCAGGGCGATGTCCCGAATCCGTGGGACTCGGTCCTCTGGAACGTCGCGGACTGGGTCAAAACGGGCGGGTAGGTGCGTTCCGCGTCCGCGCGTTCCGAGTTCCGCGTTCGGCTTGCGGCTGACACGCGGAACCCGGAACGCGGAACGGTTTCCCATGTGGATCGCCCGCCGGGGAACTAGCAGATGAGTCGATACCTGATCAGGCGGCTCCTCCTGGCAATTCCAACCCTGCTGATGATCAGCTTCGTCCTGTATGCGGTGTTGTCGCTGGCACCGGGTGATCCGCTGTCGCAGTTCGCGGCGAACCCAGCGGTCCCGCCCGAGGTCCGCGACAACATTCGTCGCTCGCTTGGACTGGACCAGCCGTGGCCAGTGCGGTACGTCAAGTGGCTGATCGCGCTGGCCCAGGGAGATTGGGGCTTCTCCTTCGGCAGCCGTATCCCCGTGTGGGAGCTGATCAAGCTGCGCATCCCGAGCACGCTGGCCGTGGTCGGCGTGGCGTACCTCGTCAGCCTGGCGATTGCGCTGCCCATCGGCATTCTGTCGGCCGTCAAGCAGTACTCGATCTTCGATCACGTGGCGACGACGTTCGCCTTCATCGGCTTTTCAGTGCCGACCTTCTTCACGGGCCTGCTAATGATCATCGTCCTCAGCGTGAAACTCGGGCTGCTGCCGTTCATCTACGACTCGACCCTGCAGGTACACGACCTGGCGACGTTCGGCACCCAGGTCAAGCAATCGATCATGCCCATCATGGTGCTCGGCCTGTTCCAGACGGCGACCTTCGTGCGCTACACGCGCGCCTCGATGCTCGAGAACCTGCCCCAGGATTACGTCCGCACCGCGCGAGCCAAGGGCCTGGCCGAGATCGGCGTGATCGGCCGCCACGTGGTGCGCAACAGCCTGATTCCGGTGGTCACGCTCATGGCGCTTAGCGC
>VBGG01000077.1:14354-16390 GCA_005883405.1 Chloroflexota bacterium
TTCGCCGTCCTCGTCGTGCTCTTCAACCTGATCGCGGATGTGCTGTACGGCCTGCTCGATCCACGCATCCGTTATGACTGAGGTACTGATATGCTGCGCCCAGGGGTGACCTGAAAGTAAGTCGGGATGGCGACGACCGTCACCGCCCACGACCTGATTCGCCCGGCGGCTGCCACCGAGGCAGTTCTGCGCCGCCCAACGCGCTCGTTGTGGTCCGACGCCTGGCGGCAGTTCCGGCGGCATCGCCTGGCGATGTTCGGGGTCTTCACCTTCAGTCTGTTGCTCGTAGCCACCCTCGTCGGTCCGCTCCTGTACCGCACGCCGGCCGACACCATCGACTACGGCTCGGGTCTGCTCGGGCCATCGCTCCAGCACCCGTTCGGGACGGACGATCTCGGGCGCGATCTTCTCGCTCGGGCACTGCTGGGCGGCCGCGTGTCGATGGCGGTGGGCATGGTTGCCGTGCTCATCGCGATCACCCTCGGCACGTTTATCGGCGCGGTGGCGGGCTTCTTCGGTGGCCGCATCGACAACGCGCTGATGCGCGTGACGGATCTATTCCTGGCATTGCCCGCGCTGCCACTACTGCTCATGGTCACCTACCTCTTCCGCGATCCGCTCAAGAAGGTCTTTGGCCCTGAGCTCGGGATTTTCTTGCTGATCGTCGCGGTGATCGGCGCACTCAACTGGATGCCGCTGGCGCGGCTGGTACGCGCTTCGTTCTTGTCGATCAAGCAGAAGGAGTTTGTCGAAGCGGCGCGCTGTGTCGGCGCCAGCAATCGGCGGCTGATGGCGAACCACATACTGCCGAACACGCTGAGCTCCGTGATCGTGGCCGCGACGGTTGGCGTGGGCGCCGCGATCATCACCGAATCGGCGCTGTCGTTTCTCGGGCTGGGCTTTCCACCCGACATGCCAACGTGGGGTCGGCTGCTGTATGACGCACAGAACTTCCTCGACCTGGCGCCGCACTGGGCGATATTCCCGGGCCTGCTGATCTTCCTGACCGTGCTGTCGATCAACTACATCGGCGACGGGCTGCGAGACGCGCTGGACCCGCGCAAGACACAATAAGTGCGGAAACCGCCACTGGCCGATGGGGAAGCAGTTCACCGTACGTCTGAAGAATGAACCGGGCGCGCTGGCGCGGCTCGCCGCCCAGCTCGGCGAGCACGGCATCGACATCCGCACCATTGGCGTGGGCGCGGTCGGCAGCTCTGGCTGCGCCGTGCTGTCTACCAACAACGACGCGGCGACGCATGACGTGCTGCGCCAGGCCCACTACTCGTTCGTCGAAGGCGAGGCGCTCACCGTGGGCCTCGAAGACCGGCCGGGCGCGCTTGCCAAGTTGAGCGGCCGTCTGGCGGCGGCCGGCGTCAACATCACCGGACTGGTTCTACTCGGCCGCCACCAGGGTAAGGCGGAGCTGGCGATTACCGTCGACGAGATCGACGCCGCGCGGCGCGTCCTGGCCGCCTCGACCACCGTCACCGCCTGACCGGGGGCGTCCGCCTTCCAAGTTGGGAGTGCGATGAGTCTTCTAAACCGCGACGACCACCGACTTCTGCTCGGTGTAGTAGTCGAGCACTTCCGTGCCGTGCTCTTTGCCGTAGCCGCTGTGCTTGGTGCCGCCGAACGGCAGCTCGTCGTGCGCGATCTGGACGGCGTTGACCCACGTGTAGCCCGCCTCGAGCTCGTCGATGCCCCGCTGGGCACGCGCCATGTCTCGGGTGAAGATGCTGGAGCCCAGGCCAAACTCGCTGGCGTTGGCCTTCTCAATCGCCTCGTCCAGATCCTTGACGCGCATGATCGGTAGCAGCGGGCCGAACGTTTCTTCGGTCCACACCCGCGCGTCCTCGGGCACATCGACCACCACCGTCGGCTCGAAGTAATAACCCCGACTGAACGAGTCGCCCCGCGGTCGGTGACCGCCAGCCAAGACCTTGCCCCCGCGCTGCACGGCATCCGCCAGTTGCGCCTCGATCTCGGCGCGCTGTTTTTCGGTGTGCAGCGGCCCCATCTGGGCCGACGCGTCG
>VBGG01000077.1:16551-31107 GCA_005883405.1 Chloroflexota bacterium
GAGCCGCCCAATTCGAGGGTGACGTGCTTGAGCTCGTCCGCGGCGGTCCTGGCGACTTGCTTGCCGGTGCCAGTCTCACCCGTGAAGCCGATCTTGCGAACGAGCGGATTGCGGATGAGCTCTTCGCCCACCACGCTGCCCGGGCCAGTGACGACGTTCAGGACACCTGGTGGCAGTCCGCTGTCGAGCATCAGCTCGGCCAGCCGGATCGTCGCCAGGGGCGTCGTGCTGGCCGGCTTGACCACCACCGTGTTGCCGACAGCCATGGCAGGGGCGATCTTGTTGGCCATCAGCGTCAGCGGAAAGTTCCAGGGCACGATGGCGCCGACAACGCCGATCGGCCTTCTGACCACGAGACCCATCGCCTGCTGAGCCGGAAGCGGCACGTGCTTGCCCGCCAGCGCGCCACCGCCGACGAGGCCCGCGTAGATCTCGATGTTCTCGGCGAAGCGCTCGGCTTCGATCTTCGAGTCGCGAATCGGCTTGCCTTGCTCGCTCGTGAGTAGCTGCGCTACCTCGTCGAGGCGCTCACGAACGCAGCTTGCCGCGTGCGTCAGGATGTGAGCGCGCTTGTGGCCAGGCGTTTTGCTCCAGGCGGGAAACGCCGCCGCGGCGGCTTCGATCGCCCGCCGCGTGTCGCTGGCGTCCGCCCTGGGAACGCTGTCGACCACCTCGCCCGTAGCTGGGTTGCGGACCTCCGTCGTCGCGCCGCTGGCGGCGCCGACGCGCTCGCCATTGATGAGCATCAGCACGAAAGAGTGATGATACCGTGGTTGAATGACCGCCACGGCTCAGTCACTGGTCAGCGTCTCTCGCGAGCGCGACGGGGTCGCGCTGGTCCACCTGAATCGGCCACCTGCCAATTCCTACGACCGCGCTTTTCTGGACGACCTGAACGCGGCCGTGGACCAGGTCCGCTGGGACGGCGACCTGCGCGGCGCGGTGGTCATCAGCGACCTGGCACCGCGATTCTTCTCGGCGGGCGCGGACATCAATAACTTCAAGAACAGCACCCAGGAGCAGCGCGTGATGACCGTGCTGCACGCGCAAGAGATCCTGCTCAAGATCGAGCGCACGCCGAAAGTGTTTGTCGCGGCGATCAATGGTCACGCGCTGGGGGGCGGTCTGGAGATCGCGCTGGCCTGCGATTTTCGCTTCGCGGCGGAAGGCGACTACCGCATAGGCCTGCCCGAAGTGACGCTCGGATTACTGCCCGGCAACGGCGGCACCCAGCGACTCACGCGGCTGGTGGGTCGCGCGCGAGCGCTCGACATGATGATCACCAACCAGCAGATCAATGGCGCGCGCGCGCTGGAGATCGGGTTGGTCGAGCGGGTCTTTCCAGGCGATCGGTTGGTCGAAGAAGCGGTCGACTACGTGGCGAAGCTGGCCAAGGGTCCGACGCTGGCGATCGGCAACATCAAGGTGGCCACGCGGCTCGGCGCGGACCTGCCGCTCGAAGGCGCCCTGGCGCTGGAGCGCGAAGCAGTCTGGCGCCTGTTCATGAGCGACGACGCCGCCGAAGGCCTGGCCGCCTTCGCCGAAAAACGCCAGCCCAACTGGAAGGGTCACTAAAAAGAAAACTCAAAAAGAAAACTCCCTCTCCCTCTGGGAGAGGGCTGGGGTGAGGGGTGCTCACGAGCACGAACGTCTCCGCTCGTGAGCACCCCTCACCCGCGCTGCGCGCGGCCTCTCCCAAAGGGAGAGGCGGATCAATCGAGGCCTGCCAGCCGGTCGAACACCCTGGCTACGGTGAGGTCGTCGGCGTCGGCGAGGTCGGCCGCGGCCGCGGCGCGAAACAGTTGAGTCGCCTGCGACGTCATGAACACGGGCAGACCGAGCTCGCGCGCGGTGTCCTCGAGGATACCGAGGTCCTTCAGCGCGATGCGCATGCTGCCGCCGCTCTGGTACGTGCCATCGATCAGCCGCGGGACGCGGCTCTCGAAGATGGCGCTGGCGCCCATGGCGGTGCAGATCACATCGTAGACCGCGCGCGGGTCCGCGCCCGCCTTGCGGCACAGCGCCATCGCCTCGACCGCCGCCGCCAGGTTGCAGTAGACCAGCATCTGGTTGACCATCTTGGCGGTCGCGCCAGCGCCGACCGGCCCCAGGTGAAAGACATGCTTCGAGAGCGCGTCCAGCACCGGGCGGGCGCGTTCCAGATCGGTCGCGTCGGCGCCGACCATGGTGGTCAGGCTGCCGCTGGCGGCGCGCTCCGTGCCACCGCTGACGGGCGCATCGAGCCACCTGAGACCGTGCTCTGCCGCGCGCGCGGCCAACGAGCGGCTGCGCTTGGGCGACATCGTCGTCATCGACACGACCACGCTCCCGGCAGCCAGCGACCGCGCCAGTCCCGCCTGACCAAAGACGGCCTCCTCGGCCTGGTCCGCGTTCAGCACGACCACCACGCCGATCTGGGCGTCATAGCCGCGCACCACGAAACGCTTGCGCAACAGGCAGTTTGCCATCGGCAGGCCCATCGCCCCGAGACCGACGAACGCCACCGCTTCCGACATGCAAAGCTCCTCTCGCTCGCAAGCGTACGAGCCTCGCTGAGCGAAGCAGCGATCTCACAATCCCGCTACGTCGTGGTCGCGTGGCTGCGTGCGCGAGTGCATCGGCGCAGGCACGCTTAGAATGCTTCTAAGAAGAACAGCAGCCCCCGCACGGAGGATCGCTGGAGATGCCGACCAGAAGTGTCCACGCCGGCCGTTGGTTGGCCGCGGCAGGGTTATTGATGGCGATGTGGCTCACCGCTCAAGGAGCAGTGGCACTCGCATCCGAGAGCTACGCGCGGCCGCTCGAAATCGCCCAACAGCTTCCGACACCAACGCCGTTTCGCTTCCTGACGCCGACGCCGTTCGTACCCAGGACGACAACCACGACCACGTCGACCACGGCGCCGAACGCAGGCGGGCTCCCGATGGAGCTCGCGATTCCCGCGCTGGCGGGTGGACTGGCGGCGATCGGTGGCGGCTCGCTTCTTCTGCGGCGTAAGACCGCCCGCTGACTGGCGACGCCGGCTGGCCGGCGTTGGCCTGATCGCGATCGGCCTGATCGGAGTCGGCACGGCGGGCTGGCTCTACTACGACGCCTGGACCACCCGTCAGACCTGGGACGCGTCGCCCGTGGCTGTCTCACTCGCTCGCCAGGAGGCGGAGCCAACGCCAATCTGGATTGCGCCGTCCACACCTGAGCCCTCGGCGGCGCGCATCGCGCCGGTTCCCACGCCACGGCCTCCATCGGCGGCTCCGGTGATGCTGCCGGTCGTGATGCCGCCAACTCCGACGGTCACCGTGACCGCCGACGACCTGTCTGTCGACGCGACCGACTTCCGCTTCCTCGATCCACCTGAGCCGGGCGCACACGCCCGAGTGGCGATCACGGTGGCCAACCACGCCGATGTCGCGAGCGGGCGGGTGCAGCTAGGTATTGCGTCGAGCTGGTTCGAGGCTTACAGCATCATCGGCACGGCGCCCGCGGTGTCGGAAGATCGCACGGATGACGACGGCCTGCGCACGTTCAGCTTTCCGCCAGTCGACGCCCAGTCCACGGCGAATTTCGAGCTGCACGTGACGGCGAATGGCGAGGGCACCCAGGCGCCCGCGGTGAAGGTGCTGCTCGAGAGTGGTGAGTTGATCGGCGAAGTGTCCAAACCCTCTACGTTCGCGCCGACGCCACGGCCGGGGCCTGTCATGTCCATCGATATCCCTCGCCTCAAGCTCCATAGCGGCGTCGTGCAGACCGCCTGGGAGCCGCCGCCGTTCACTATCGGCCAGATCAAAGGCTCAGCCAGCATCAGCCTGGGTAACACCGTGCTTATCGGTCACCTCACCGGCACCGCGGGCAACGTGTTTGCCCACCTGGACCAGCTCAAACCCGGTGACGAGGTCACGGCTGTCTCGCGCGGCCTGCCGTACAGGTTTGTTGTCAGTCAGACGTTCGACGCCTGGAACCCGTTCACGCGTGACTACTCCGAGCGCCTCTGGGTGATTGCCGAGCCGCCGGACCAGGCCGCCGTCACCATTGCCAACGCGTCGGCGACGGCTACCGCTGAAGCGACCGCGGCCGTCGCTGCAACCGCGACTGCCGTGGTCGCGCAGCCGACCGCCACGCCGACGCTCGCGCCCACGCCGTATGCGGGCGAGCCGTCGCTGGCGGGTGGGATCGGCAATACCCGCGTGAACCTGGAGAAGGCGTTCGGGGCGGCGACTGGCGAAACGGCGGGCAAACTCGTCGTCTTCCACCAGCCCGCGGGTGACTACCACGTTCACTTCACGCCGGATCCGCCACGGGCGGCGCTGGTTGCCAGGATGTTCGCCACCGGCATGAGCTTCGACGCGGCGGTGCGCGAGTCGCGCAAGCTGTTCCCGACCGACGCGCGGCCGCGGGCCGACGCGCCCGAGGGCAACAGCCGCTTCATCGTCGAGCGGTTCTCGAGCCCGAGCCTGGCTCAGTCGCTCGGCTCAGACGAATTCTCGGTCATCTATACGCGCGATCCGCGCGGCACGATCACCAGCATCGTCCTCGGTCTCGGCGACGATTTCGACGCGCTCATCGCCCAATCTCGCAACTAGGCTCCCTCTACCTCTGGGAGAGGGCTGGGCCTGCCCCGTGGAGCGCAGCGGAGCGCGGGGTGAGGGTGCCTTACAAGCGCGAGCGTTAGCGTGACGTTTTCGCAACGTTACGTTAACCGCGATTTATCCATTAGCGCACTTTCGCTACGTATAGTGCGCCACTCCCGTGCACCAACTGGTCTGTCGCCTTCACCCCCACCTCGCGGCGGCAGCCATGTGCGTGCCCTCGCTGCTCGCTGCACCCGCTGCCCAGGCAGCCCCGCTCTTCGCCGTCGGTCCTGGCGCAAACGAAACCGCCAATGTCGTGGTCAGCCACCTTCCCACCTGGGTTCAGGTCGTCAACGCGACCGCGTCCCTCTACGCTTCAGACAGCGGGACGCAGCTGGCAGACTCGACGACGCTCGCGCGCTACAGCTTCCTGCGCGTGCTGAGTGGCGGGGCGACACGGCTCCAGGTCGACGCCTACGACGATTACAACAACGTCATCGCCAGCGGCTGGGTCGATCCCGCCCAGGTTCTGCCATCCGCGCCCGGAACTGATTGGCTCGTCGCCTCGAACGCTAGCAATCTGTGGCGCTCGGCCGATGCAAGCGCCGATGCGGCGAGGAGCGTCGAGCGCTTCACACCACTGCAGCTGGTCGACGGCCCTGTCCAGAACCGCCTAGAGGTGCGGGTGTATCGCGCGGACTTCAGCGGCGTGGTCGATCAGGGTTGGCTTGACGCTTTGGATACCGGTCCGGCGCTGGCTCCCCAGACGCGCGTTCCATCGCCGACAGACCGCACGCTCGGATTGCGCACCGCCAACACCACGAGTCAGCAACAGTCGTTCCTGGACGCGGCGGCCGACGCGGCTCGTCAGAGCGCGGCCCAGACCGGAGTGCCCGCCAGTGTGACCGTCGCCCAGGCCATCCTCGAGTCCGCTTGGGGCAGTTCACAGCTCTCCGTCGCCGCGAACAACTACTTCGGTATGAAGGCCCTCGGCAATCTCGGGACCGACGGCGTGGTGTGGCTACCCACCTCCGAGTACGACTCCTCGGGCGGGCTGTATCAAACCGTCTCACCGTTCCGCGCCTACAAGAGCATGGCCGACTCCTTGACCGACCACGACCTTCTGTTGGCGACGTCGTCGCGCTACGCGCAAGCGATGAGGGCCACACGAGACCCGAAGCAGTTCGCCGCCCTGCTCGCCTCGGCTGGCTACAGCACCGATCCCGCCTACACCGACAAGATTGTCGCGCTGATGGATCGGTACGACCTTTATCGTCTGGATAGCTGAGCGGCTGCTCCCCGCGCCGCTCCGCGCGCTCATCGCTGATAGCATCCCGGGCGCCAGTGGCGCACGTGCATTCAACGACAACGCACGATGGCATCGTCGTCGTCCGCCTCGAGCGTCCCGAGCGACGCAACGCGCTCATCCCGGAGATGGCCCAAGCGCTGGTCGACCACCTGCGCGCGGCATCCGCCAACAAGCGGCCGGTGGTGCTCACGGGCAGTGGCGATGCCTTCTGCGCCGGCGCGGACCTGAAGTGGCTGGCGACGCTGCACGATCCGGCTCAGGGCGTAGCCGAGCTGGTCGCCGTACACCACCTGGCGATCACCACCATGGTCGAAATGCGGGTGCCCGTGATCTCGGCCGTGAACGGCGCGGTCGCTGGTGGAGGTCTGGGTCTGGCACTGGCCGCCGACTACCGCATCGCCGCGCGACGTGCGACGTTCACCGCGGCCTACTTCCGCCTGGGTCTCACGCCCGACGGCGGCTCGTCCACCTTCCTGGAACGCACGATTGGGCCGTTACGCACGCTCGAGCTGCTGCTGACCAATCGCCGACTCAGCGCCGACGAGGCGCGCGCCTGGGGCATGCTCAACGAGGTCGTCGACGACGCACACCTGCTCGACCGGGCGATCACTTTCGCGGTGAGCCTCGCTCCAGTACCGGGTTACGCGCTGCTACAGACCCGTCGGCTGCTGGACGCGACGTTTCTTCGAAACCAGCTCCAGCTCGAATCGGTCGCCATCCGCACCGCGGCACGCGGAGAGTTCTTCAAAGCCGCGCTCGACGCCTTCGTCGCAGCCCACCCGCACTGAGGTTGTGCCGCATTCGCAATCAGGTCGCGTCCCGCGACGCGGCTGATAGCCGTTAAACACAGCATCGTGCTGCTGGCTGTTATTGCATTTGCGATCTCTCTTGCGCTGGGGACCCCCGCTCCAGCACCGAACGCTCTTACCGCCCCGACCTCTCACCTGCCTGCGACGCAGCCGGGGAGTGGGCCCAACGAAGGCGTTTTCCTGGTCACCACCGCTGACGACGGCAGCCGTGCGACGTACTTCATCGCTGGCAACGCGCGCCACAGCATCCTGGCCGCCGATATGCAGCTCGAGCTGCAGCTCAACCCGCTCTGGCCCGTGCACACGGTCAGTCCGGACGACGCGCTGGCCGTGGCCGAGGGAGCGCCGGTCGGAAGCGCGCGCCAGGGGCTCGTGGGCGGAACCGCCGCTGAGCCCGAGCCCGCCACGGAAGCTCGACCTCCCAAGCCCGTCGCCGAAGCGCCAGCACCCGAGCCCGTCGCCGAAGCGCCGGCGCCCGACGCTAGCCCGACCGCTGCAAGCGCTACCAACGATGTCGCCGATGAAGCGCCCGCGCCGACGCAATCAACCTACGTCCTGCGACCGGGCGACAACCTCACGCGCGTCGCCGCGCACCACGGCACCACCGTCGCAGCCATCCTGGCCGCCAACGGCTTGCTCAACGCGAATCGCATCTACGTCGGCCAGACGCTGGTCATGCCGGGCGAGACCGCGAGCCCCGAGGTGGTCGAAACGCCCGCCGCACCGGCAGCAGTCGCCGCCGACGACGAACAACCCGTGGCCGACGCGCCCGATGGCCCGGCTGCTGCCACCTACACCGTCAAACGCGGCGACACAGCCTTCCTGATCGCCCGCCACTTCGGGGTCACCCAGAGCGAGCTCCTGGCAGCGAACGGCATCGCCAACGCGAACCGCGTCTACGTCGGCCAGGTCCTCGCGATTCCCGCCAGCTAGTCGGGTACCGCGGGGGCTGCCTGTCGTGGACGCCTCCGCCGCCCGCCCGCCCCGTTACCACAGCTAAGTGTAAACACGAAGCGCGAGCCCCGTGGAGCGAAGCGGAACGCGGGTCACGCGCGTCACAATTTCACCAGATTTGGGCAAATCGCCCACTAGAGGCCAAGCTCGGATTTCGAAAACAACGCCTGGAAGGGCACTCCGGCCGCGGCAAAGGCGCCGCGGCCGCCCTCCTCGCGATCGACCACGACCAGCACCCCCAGCACCTCCGCGCCAGCCTCGCGCAGCACGTCCACGGCGGCCAGCGCGGCGCCGCCGGTGGTGACCACGTCTTCCACGAGCACCACCTGCTCTCCCGCCAGCAGCGTCCCCTCGACACGCCTGGCTGTGCCGTACTCCTTGGGCTTGTCGACGCGCACGATCACGCTGGGCAGGCCAGTCTCGAGCGCCAATGCGGTTACCAGCGGGACGGCGCCGAGGACGGGTCCGGCCAGGCGCTGAACCCCCTCAGGCAACTGCAAAGCAAGTTCACCAGCCAGCCGCCGAAGCAGTGAGGGCTGCGTCGTGAACAGGTACTTATCGATGTAGTAGCTGCTCCGCGCGCCCGAGCGCAGGAGAAAGTCGCCCCGTAAGACCGCCGCGGCCACCAGGTCGCGCCCAAGCGCCTCGTGGGTCTCGCTCATAAGCCTCCACGCGTCGAATGAGTCGCCGGATCTGCAGCCCGCGCAGCGGTCCAAGGGCGTAGCCCCAGTAAGGCGCCAGCCATACCTCGCTGCCCAGGCTGACCGCGTCCGCACCCGCCCAGAAGTATTCGCGGCAGTCGTCAAACGTGCGGATTCCGGCCGTGGCGACGATCGGCAGCCGAATGCCGGCGTCGCGTAGATCGGCGACCACGCGCAGGCCGATGGGTTTGATGGCGCGCCCGGACAGCCCGCCGAAGCGATTGCGGAGCAGCGGCTCGCCCGATCGTGGATCGAGTCGCAGCGCCTTAACCGTGTTGATCGCCACCAGGCCAGCCACGCCGTACTTCTCGGCCAAGCGCGCGTGGGCCACGTAGTCGTAGTCGGGCGAGAGCTTCAGCAGCACCGGGTGGCGGCTGCGCCCGACGGCCTCGGCCAGCACTTCTTCCAGGATCGTCTCGAAGGGAAAATTGACGTTGTGGCAGGAAACGTTCAACTCGACGGCGGCGATCTCGTCCGGCTCGGCTCGAACGTTCACGACGTCCACCAGCTGGCGGAACTCGTCCGCCGAAAAGCCGCCCAACGAGATGATGCGGTTGAGCTTGCTGGTCCTGGGAAAATAGTCGCGAAAGTACGCTTCGATGCCGATGTTGCACCAGCCGAAGGCGTTCAGCCAGCCCGAGTCGACCTGACGAAGCGCCTGTGCATAGCGCCGCAGCATCGACGGCAGCTCGTGCGGCTTCCAATCTTCTCGAAGCGTGAAGTGACCCTCGCGCGGTTCCAGCGTCATGGTGCGGGTGGTGACCGCGCCGAAGCGCTCCAGCGGAACCCACTGGGCGATGGGGCTCAGCCCGTAGAGGGCGAACCGCCCGCGCGCCGCGCCGTAGCCCAAAAGACTGGACGACGTCATCACGCGATTGCGCAGGCGTACGCCGTTCAGGTCAATCATTCGCAGGCCACCAGAATTAGGGCAGTTCGGCCTGCCGCGGCGAGAGGCGGCGCAGTAGAGTAATCGTCAGGCAAGGGGGTGAGCCACTGGAGGTATTGTGTGACAGCCACCGAAGTCAGGCCAATAGTAGTGGCGGCAGACGCACTGCCGGACCAGTTCAACGTCGCCACGTACTTCGTCGATCGCAACGTGGCGGAGGGCCGCGGAGATAGGGTCGCCATCGAATACGCGGCCAGGCGCATCACTTACCGTGAGGTCCTGGAGCGCGTCAATCGCTTCGGCAACGCGCTGCGCGAGGGTCTGGACGTGCGCATCGGGGATCGGGTGCTACTGTTGCTGCGCGACTGCCCGGAGTACGCGTATGCCTTCTTCGGCGCGATCAAGGTGGGTGCGGTGCCGATCCCGACCAGCACCCTCTTAAAACCAGCCGACTACGAGTACATCCTCAACGACTCGCGCGCGCGAGTGGCGGTCGTCAGCGAAGCGCTGATCCCGCAGCTGCAGGCCATCCCTCCCGAGCGGCTGCGCTATCTGCGCGAGGTGCTGGTCGTCGGCACCGCCCCGGCTGGCACGGACGCGTTCGACCAGCTTCTCGCCGTCTCGTCGCCCGAGCTCGAGGCCGAGCCCACCAGCAAGGACGACGCGGCTTTCTGGCTGTACTCGTCGGGCAGCACCGGCTCGCCCAAAGGCTGCGTCCACCTGCATCACGACATGGTCGTCTGCGCAGAGCTCTGCGGAAAAGGCATCCTCGGCATCCGCGAGAGCGATCGCTGCTTCAGCGTCGAGACGCTGTTCTTCGCGTACGGTCTGGGCAACGCGCTGTACTTTCCGTTTTCGGTCGGTGCGACCACAATCCTCTGGCCCGGACCGCCGACGCCGGCCAACGTGTTCCCGAAGGCGAGTGCGACTTCTCGTCGGTGCGCTGGGCGGTCTCGGCCGGCGAAGCCTTACCGCCAGCCGTGTTCGAGCGCTTCCAGAAGCGCTTCGGGGTCACCATCCTGGACGGCATCGGCTCGACGGAGATCCTGCACATCTTCGTGTCGAACCAGCCGGGCGCGATCCGACCTGGCTCGTCGGGCAAGCCGGTCCCGGGCTACGAAACAGCGCTCCTGGACGACGACGGCCGGCCCACGCCGACTGGCGGGATCGGCAATCTGCTCGTAAAGGGCGATTCGACGTGCGCGTTCTACTGGAACAAGCACGACAAGACCAAGGACACCATCGAGGGCCACTGGATCCGGACCGGCGACAAGTACGCACAGGACCAGGACGGCTTCCTGTGGTACGCCGGCCGCGCCGACGACATGCTCAAGGTCGGGGGCATTTGGGTCAGCCCGGTCGAGGTCGAAAACGCACTGATCGAACATCCCGCGGTGCTCGAGGCGGGCGTTGTCGGCAAGGAGGACCACGATCGGCTGATCAAGCCACAGGCCTACGTGGTGTGCGCGGCTGGCTACAGCGCCACACCCGAGCTGGCCAAGGAGCTACAGGAGTTCGTGCGGGCCCGGTTGGCCGAGTACAAGCGGCCGCGCTGGGTCGAGTTCGTGAGCGAGCTACCGAAGACAGGGACGGGCAAGACGCAACGCTACAAGTTGCGGCAGCAGCCGTAAATCGCCTATTGTTGAGTTTCTCTAATGACTATGTCTGGTACGTCCGACAGAGTCGACCCGCAGCGCGCCGCGCTCTATCTGCGCGTGCTCGGCGGCGACCTCGGCGCGGCCCAGCTGTGGTTCGATCAGCGCGTGCTCGACCGCTACCGCGCGCAGCCAGGCTGGCGGGTGATGCGCACCAACACCGTCGGCCGCCTGGCGACACCCGAAGGCTGGTCGCTGGACTTCGGCATCGCCGATGGCGACGCGCTCGTGCACACCAGCGTCTCCGAGCTCACCCAGCGCCTGCCAGCCGGCGAGCGCCAGCACTGGGCCCAGCACACCGTCACGCCGGAGGTAAGTCGAAATTTTCTGACCATGCGCCTGGCGCCCGGCAGCTGCATCGACGACGGCGACCTGCGCGACTGGAACACGGGATAGGGACAAGGGAGAAGGAGGTCAGACATGTCTGGCGAACAGGGTTACGCCAACCCGGCAGCACTGGTATCCACGCAATGGGTCACCGAGCACCTGAACGATCCGAACGTCCGGCTCATCGAGGTGGATGTGGACACCTCGGCCTATGGTCAGGGCCACATCCAGGGCGCGGTCGGCGTCAATTGGACGACCCAGCTGGGCGATCCGATCCGTCGCGACATCCCCAACAAAGACGACTGGGCCAGGCTGCTGGCAGAGGCGGGCGTGTCACCCGAGACGCGCATCATCTTTTACGGCGACAACAACAACTGGTTCGCCGCCTTTGCCTACTGGGTGAGCAAGATCTACGGCCACCGCAACGCGGCGCTGATGAACGGCGGTCGCAAGAAGTGGGAGCTCGAGAACCGCTCGTTCACCACGGATGTCCCGCAGCCGCAGCACGCCAACTACCCGGCGCGTGAGCCGGACTTCCGCTTCCGCGCGTATCTACGCGACATCCTCGAGCGGCCGGCCGCGACGGCGCTTGTCGACGTCCGCTCACCGGCCGAGTTCAACTGCGAAGTCATCGCCCCGCCAGGAATGACCGAGACCGCCCAGCGCGCGGGGCACGTGCCGGGCGCCCAGAGCATCCCGTGGGCCCAGGCCGCCAACGAGGATGGCACGTTCAAGTCGCCCGAAGACCTGCGTCAGCTGTACGGCAACAAGGGCATCACTGCCGATAAGGACGTGGTCGCCTACTGCCGCATCGGCGAGCGTTCGTCGCACACGTGGTTCGTGCTCAAGGAGCTGCTCGGCTTCAACAACGTCAAGAACTACGACGGCAGCTGGACCGAGTACGGCTCGGTCGTCGGCGTGCCAATCGAGAATCCTGCCCGCGAGCGCCAGCCCGTCTCGGCCTAGTTGATTGCGCGTGGACGGGCGTGCGCCGCGCCCGTCCACCATCGTGGCACCTGGCCATGCCCAGGACATCCACCAGGTCCTGCCAGGATGCCGCATTGGCGGGCACGATTGTGATCCCGCCCGGGGTATCGATCATACGGACACCGTAATCTGCTACCTGAGGACGGCGAGACGCGACCGCCAGGACGGGAAGGGGCCTTCATCGACGGCGAACACGCGTGACTGAGCCTCAAGGAACAATGAGGCTCAGCCCGTCCCTGGCGTGAGCAGGCCGACCTCGTCCGCGTACTCCCAGAGATCCAGCTCGGGGACCTCGACGCCATGCGAGCCCAGAATCGATAGCACATGCGCCCGGTGCACATCGCCGTGGTGGATCGATTGCGCGAACACTGCCGCGCCCTTGACCACTTCGCCTTTCGGGTAGAAGAGGTCTCGATCGGCCAGCGAGGCGTCCGCGGCGAGCGACTCCCATTGCGCCGCAATCTCTAAAAAGCGCTCGGCGACGGTGTGCAGGTCAGTAGACTGCTCGTCCATCTTGTCCCACGGCTCTTTGGCGATCAGCCGTCGGTAGTAGTTGCGGTCCGCGTTCGCCATGTGTACGAGCGTCTGACGGATCGTGCCGTACGTGCCAGGGGACGTTGCGTCGACCAGCGCCGGGTCGAGCGACTCACACAAGTCGATCAATTTCCGGGTGGCCCACGTCTTGTGTCGAACGAGCTCGAGCAGTGCGGAGGTCATGGTGTCAGCGAGTCTAGCGTGGTATGAGCACCCCGGCCGCATCCTGCTCGTGAGCCATGATGGGGGCGCACTCGGGTGCCCGACCGGCGTGGCAAACTCTGTGCGGAGTTCCTCGCGCCGTGATCCTGGCGGCAGGCGGACCAGGCCGCCAGCCCACCATACTCGTCGTCGAAGACGATCCGCGGATGCAGCTTCTGGTCCAGGCCGTGCTGCGCACCGAAGGGTTCGGGGTCCTCACCGCGTCCGATGGCGACGTTGTCCTGGGCCTGGTGAAACGCCACCAGCCTGACGCGCTCGTGCTCGACCTCAAGATGCCGAGGGTCTCCGGGCTGGAGGCGCTGCGCGCCGTACGCTCGGCGGGCGAGGCCTTGCCCGTCATCGTGCTCACTGGTGTATCCGACGAGGACTGGGTGCTGGACGCCTTCGAGGCGGGCGCCGACGACTACGTCACCAAGCCGTTCCCACCCCGAATCCTGTTGGCGCGCCTGCGCGCGGTGCTGCGGCGGCGCGAGCTGTCAACCGTAGAAGATGGCGAGCTGGCCGGGGATCAGGCGGGCGAGGTGTCGCTCGACCCGCGGACGCACGATGCGCGAGTGCGTGGACAGACGGTGCGGCTGACCCCAACGGAGTACCAGCTGCTGCGCACGCTGATGCGCGGCGCAGGACGCGTGTTCACCGCGGACGAGCTGCTGGCGCGCGTCTGGGGACCGACGTATGTGGGCCAGGACGACATCATCCGCGCCAATATCTATCGGCTCCGCCACAAGCTCGAGCCCGAGCCACGCAGGCCGCGCTACATCCAGGGTCGGCGGGGCGTCGGCTACTTCTTCGCTGGCCGCGCGGCCGAAGAGCCGAACGTCGTCCCGAACGGATCCTAGGAAGGCGGCCGAAAACCTGCCTGAAGGCCTGGACACGCCTGCCGCCTTCCTAGGCCAAACGTCACAGAAGTTCGGCCGACTGCGACTTGCGCCGAAAACCGGCTTGTCGGCCGAACTTCTCGGGCCGCGGCCGAAAACCTGCCTGCCATTCCGTATAGCGGCCGCGTCCCTGGGCACAGTCAGTCACAAGAACTTCGGCCGACTGCGACTTCCGCCGAAAACCGGCTTGTCGGCCGAACTTCTAGCCCGGGTCGTAGCTTCTGTGACCCGACTGTCACAGGATTGTTACGTCTGAAGTCTTTTGGGCCGCGCAGCGCATGAACGATGATCACTCGACCTGATTCCGGGCCCCGCAATGACTACTGCTACTCAGACCAATCGCCGCCAGGCGCGCCTCGCGGTCATGCGCGTCGTGCAGCAGGCGTTGGCCAAAGCGACCGAGCTCGAGCACGTCTTCCGCGTGCTGCAAGCCGAGTTGGGGCGCATCATCGACACCACAGGTTTCATCCTTGGCCTGTACGACGACTGCAGCCAGATGGTCGAGATCGTTGGCAATATAGAAGCGGGCGTCGAGTTGGCGGGTGGATCGTTTCCGCTCGGCGACGGATTTCTGAGCGAGGTCATCCGCACGCGACAGCCGCGTCACATCCGACACTGGTCGGTCGAAGGGCCGCGCGTCCAGGTGCAGTACGCGACGGACACGCCGGGGCTACCCGAGTCGACCGTGACGGTGCCCTTGCTAGTGGGCGACCGCGCGATCGGAGTGTT
>VBGG01000461.1 GCA_005883405.1 Chloroflexota bacterium
GAGTGATTTCGAAGCAATTGGGCTGATGCTCGGCGGCCGGCCTGGCAGTCGACTGAGTACTCGCCAGAAGAAGCCGATCAGCCGCATGACGCTATTGCGATTGGTCCGGGCGTTACCCGAGCCGGCTGTAGAGACGCCATCCGTCCTCGGGGTTGACGAGTTCTGTCATTCACCATGACGATTAGGCCAGCGGCGACGGGTATCACCACGAAGCATTAGGCCAGGTGATCACCACGAAGCATTAGGCCACCCGCGGCTCGGTTCATCACCATGTCCGCCACCACGAGGTGAGCGGGATGGGTTATCGGGAGCTGAGTCGCATGGAGATGGTCGAAGTCGTTCGTCGTTGGCAGATGGGCGAGTCGCAACGGGCGATCGCACGTGCCAGTGGCGTGGCGCGTGAGACGGTGAAGAAGTACCTGCGCGCCGCCGAGGAGCTCGGAGTGGCCGCCAACGGACCGCCGCCGACCGAGGACCAGGTGGTGCGCCTCGTTCAGGTGGGTCGGGTCGTGAGCGCGCCGCGGACGTGGGCATCGCCCCAGGCCGATCGGTTGGCGCCATACCGCGAGCAGATCACCACCTGGCTGCGGGAGGAGCACTTGCAGGTGACGCGCGTGCAAGAGCTACTGGGCCAGCGCGGCATGCACGTCCCGTACACCACCTTGGAACGCTTCATCTGGCGCCTGGGCCTCAAACCGCGCGGTCGACGCGGCGATACGGTGCGTATGGCGCCGACGCCACCCGGCGAGGTGGCCGAGATGGATTTCGAGCGCCTGGGTCTGTTGCGCAATCCGGAGACGGGCCGTGGTCAGTGGATCTGGGGTTTGAGCATTACCTTGACGTACAGCCGCCACAGCTTCTTGTGGCCGCTGGTCCATCAGACGGTGGAGGCCACCATCGAAGGGTTAGAGAAGGCATGGGCCTTTTTTCAGGGCTGCCCCAAGCGCCTGGTGCTCGACAACTTCCCGGCCGCGGTGGCCGGCACCGACCCGCTCAACCCGCGCCCAACGCGTGCGTTCATGGAGTACAGCCAGGCGCGCGGATTTTTGCTGGACCCCGCCCGCGTGCGAAAGCCGAAGGACAAACCCCAGATCGAAAGATTTGTGCAATACGCACGCGGCCGCTTCTGGAAGGGCGGCACCTTCCTCGACCTCGCCGACGCGCGGCGTCAGGCCGAGCAGTGGTGCCTGGAGGTGGCCGGCCAGCGCGATCACGGCACCACGCACAGGCTGCCGCTGGTGGTCTTCGAAGACGAAGAACGCGCGCACCTGCTGGCGTATGACGGCATCCCGTACGACGTGCCGCTGTGGAAGGACGTCACGGTCCACCCCGATCAGCACGTCAGCGTCCAGTACGCGCTGTACTCGGCACCGTCGACGAGGTGTCCGCCGGGCACCAAGCTGGAGGCGCGCTGCGATCGCGACCTGGTCAAGCTCTACAAAGCTGGTGCGCTCGTCAAGGTCCATCCCCGCAAACCCAAGGGCGGCCGCTCGACCGATGCGGATGACTACCCACCCGAGCGCACCGCCTACGCCATGCGCGCACCGGATCGCCTCATCCGCCAGGCCGTGGTACTTGGCCCGCAGATCGGTCGGTTCGCCGAGCGCCTACTGGACGCACCGTTCCCCTGGTCCAAGCTGCGCCAGGGCCAACGCCTGCTGCGTTTAGCCGAACGCTACACGCCCGAGCGATTAGACGCCGCGTGTGCCCGAGCACTCGGCTTCGACCTGGTGGACGTGCGTCGCCTCGAGCGCATCCTCGTCCTGGCCCTGGAGCACGAAGGTCAGCCAGCACTGCCTGCCGAGCAGCGCGTGCAGCCGCTGACCAGTGGCCGCTTCGCCCGACCCGGCACCGCCTTCGACCATCGCTTCGCTTCCACGCCCGTCGAGATCCAGCCATGAGCAGTATCGATCCCGACCTGGTGCGCCTGCTCAAACGCCTCAAACTTGGTCTGCTGTTGCCGACGTTGCCGGAGCGGCTGACGCTGGCGCGCGCTCAGCAACTGGATTACGTGGCGTTCCTCACCCTGCTGCTCGCCGACGAGGTCCAGCGCCGCGACCACCAAGCTCTGGAACGCCACCTGGTGCAGGCGGGCTTCGAGGACCGTGTGACGTTGGACGGATTCGACTGGTCCTCGCCCGTCCAACTCGACCGTCGCCAACTCCAGCAGGTCTTTAGCCTCGAGTTCCTGGCACGCAAGGAGCATGTGGTGTTCGTGGGTCCCGTGGGTGTCGGCAAGAGCATGCTGGCCCAGTGTTTGGGCTCGGCCAGCGTGCGCGCCGGTCATTCGGTGCTCTTCATCCGAGCCGACGCGCTCCTGGCTGAGTTGGGCCAAGCGCGAGCGGATCATTCGTACGACAAGGTCCTCCGTCGCTATCTGGCTCCGGATCTTGTCATCCTGGATGATTTCGGCCTCCGCCGGTTGACCGCCCAGCAGAGCAACGATCTGTACGAGCTCATCGTCGAACGTCACCGTCGCGCGAGTTTCGCCATTACGTCAAACCGCAGCGTGGACGAATGGCTGGGCCTGTTCGACGAACCAAAGTGGTCATGATGCCGGTCTCCTGGACGGCTTCGTACGTTGGGTACGAGCTAGGCGAGCGCTGATTTGGAAGATCTCATCTTCTGGCAAGCTGATGTGCCAGGGCGTTCCGTTGCCCAGCTGGCAGCCGTTCAGCACTCCTTTCCGCAGCCACAGCCAGATTGTGCCGGGATAAACGCCGAGGAGTTCAGCGGCAGCTGCCACGGAGTACGTGCCGTCCTCCCAGCGCACTGGATTCGGACCATTCGGATTCCACGTCGCCAGGCCCCACCTCTTGCGGAGAAGGTACACCAGCGGACCTCGGAAACGTTGCCCATGCGACGTGCGGAATCCTTCGTTATTGAGCACAGTGGCGATCGCGGCATCCATCAAGTGTTCCGAGTGCAGTTCACGGATGCGTGTCTCTAGCTGTTCGCTTTCCGCGTACTCAGCATACCCACGCACGGTCCGTACCCGCCAGTGCGCCGACGTCGCACCGGTCCGCCAATTGATTTGAAACCATGTCCGCCCAACCGATCGTCTGTTATCGACGAGCACACTATCGATCAGCTGCCGAACCATCTGTTTGCGATCAGCTGCTGTCGTCGTCGCCGCCCACCAGACCGTCGGAAGGTCTTGCGCTAGCGCCAGGATCTGCTCGCGGTCCTCTGCGGTGAGCGTCAGTTGCTGACGATGACGCCAGCCCTCGAACTCCCGTTCGAGTTGTTCAAGGACACGGAGTTTGTCCTCCCACTGTGTCTCCAAGGTGCGAGCCACTAATCGATTCTCAGGTTCGACCGTGTCATACTGGCGGCGGGCTCGCTCGGCTTCGTAGTGCGTTCGCTCCAGTCGCAACTGCCACTGTTTCTGCAGCGCGGCGTCTTCGCGCTCGGTCTCGGCCATCGTCGCCAGCGCGATCGCCAGTTTGTCGGGCGCCAGAGCTTCCAGGATGATGGCTTCGATCTCGGCGTCGATCCCGAGCGCGCGCACTTGTTGGCAGCGAGGCCCAATCTGCTTGGTACGTGCCTGGAAGCAGAGGTAAACAGGGAACTCCCCGCTCGGCCCTGAGTAGTGCAACTGCATCCGAGCACCGCAACGAGCGCAGACGGCGATACCCTGCAGCAGCGCGTCACCCCGCCGCGGTGCGCCCGGTCTACCTCTTAAATAGGAGGTCTGATTGGCTTCAAGCCGCGACTGGTTGCCCACGAATGTCTCCCAGCTAATGTAAGCCGGATACCGGTCATGCAGCAGGACCGCCCACTGATCCAGTGGCAGCCGCACGATTCCGGTGCCTGGCCGACCGGGCTTGGTGCGCGCCGGGTCACGACCCTTTCGACCATAGGCGTAGGCACCTGCATATGCAGGATTGTGCAAAATGGCGCGGACCCCACTCGTGGTAGCCACGTCCCAGAAAACCGGGTGTGGAGATGGCCCGCGAAGTGGCCGAGACGGCAACGGTAGCTGGTGACCTCGCAAGTAGCGCGCGACGGCGTTGGCGCTGCCCAGTTCCGCGAACGTGGTGAAGACCAGGCGTAGACCTGCCTGGACCTCCTCGTCGGGATTGAACGTTACTTCTCCGGTCGCCACACGTGCGAGTCCGACCGGTAAGGGCTGGTGGAGTTCACCCCGAGCTGCCTTATGACGTTCGCCAGCATGCAACCGCATCTTCAGCTGGTGGAGCTCGGCTTCACTCATTATGCCGGAAAGCCCGAGCAACAGCCGATCGTGGTAGGCCCGCGGGTCGTACACACGCTCAGCGTCGGCGATCAACGTATCGAACAGACCGCACAACTCCAACAGCTGATGCCAATCGCTGTTGTTACGCGCCAGGCGGGACGCATCCAAGCTGACGACTAATCCACCATGGCCCAGCCCGACCTCAGCGATCAGGTGCCGGAAACCGTCGCGTTCGCCGCTGGAGCCAGCAGACTTTCCCAGATCATCATCGATCACCGTCACACGGTCGCGCGGCCAGCCCAGCCGCACTGCACGTTCCACTAATCCGTACTGCAGGTCTGTGCTTTCGGTGTGCCGGGTCACCTGACTGACTGACGATTGCCGTACATACACGAAGGCCATCCTCGCCCGGTGACCGGTCGTGATGGCCGAATGCGTGCTGGGCTCAAGCGTGCTCATCATGGCGCCACTCTTTCGTCGACGGCATCTCGCCCATTCTCCGGACGAGGGTGGCCAGTATGTGTGCGACGTAACGTTGTTGCTCGGTTGGCAGTTCGCGCCAGATTGGTGGGACTTGGGTCGTCGCCGGGCGCGGGAAGCGAGTCTGTCGTCGAGCGGTGGCTGGCAGCATCGGGCACCTCCGTCAGGCGGCGCTTGAGCGACCAGACCAGGTGCGCCAATGGAAGGAGAGTCCGAACTGAAACGGGACGAGGCGAAGGCACGGTCCGGTCGTCGAGCCCAGGAATATGGTCTGCGAGCGAGGTCGCGGCGAGGGCGATCGCTCGCCTCAACCCGCCCCGCAGTTCCACAAGCACATGATCGCGCCGGCCGGGACACTTCCGGTAGACCAGCTTGACGCGCTGGCCGAATAACGCGTGCGTGCGATCGGTGATCGTTATCTCATTGCCGGATCCGTCGAGCGCCGGGGCACTCTCCGGTATTTGGTGATCCCATCCTGGGAAACTCCGCTCTGGACCGCCTGGCCAACGCTGCCCACCAGATCGTCATCAAGGGACCCAGCTATCGCGC
>VBGG01000460.1 GCA_005883405.1 Chloroflexota bacterium
GACCAGAGCCTGTGGTAGACAGGTTGCGTACGGGATGATGCATCGTGCGACGGAGACGGCCCAGACGATGCGCCCCGGCGAGGCCGGCGCAGCTCGAGGCTGGCGGTGTGACCGCGCGGCGCGGGTGAGCAGACGGCGCACGACCCGAAGCGGCAGCAGCCACAGCCCCACCCTCGTTGCGCCGAGCCACAGAGCGGTTTGGAGGAGCAGGAAGCGATCGGCTGCCGAGAGACGCCAGAGCTTACGGATCGGTCCCATCTCCTCGACTAGGCTGCGCGGAACATGCGCCAGCCGTGGTAACACAGTCGCCCGACGCCCGCGACCACACGCCGTCCCGCCCGGTGGAGCGAAGTGGTGTTCAGCGGCGGTAGCGGCGGCAGCTCGGCCGCGGCGCGCGTTGCTTCGTCGATGAGCAAGCGCCGGGCGCGGCTGACGGGGTGGCGTCCCCAGATTGAGCGCGTGGCCCGAACGTCGCGGGCCCCGAGCAGTCGAAAGACCGTGAGCCTCCAGCTCAACGCTTGCGACAGATCGAGCGCCGGAAGTGAGCCCAGGTAGGTCTCGGTGTCGGGGACTCCGCTGAGCTGGGTGGCCGTGCCGAGCCAGCGTCGGGCGAGCGCGCGGTCCGGGAGCTCGGCGGAGCCGAAACGGCTGGCGATCTCACTCCAATCGATCTCAGCTCCCGCCGCCCAGCCCACTTCGGCGTCCTGGAGGAATCGCAGTCGGAAAGCCAGCGGATCGGGGAGGGGAGCGTGTGTGATCGCGTGCCAGAGCAGCTCGGTTGCCGCGGGAACCCGCGTGGGGCCGCCCTGGCACGCCGCAACCTGCGCGGAGCGGTCGAAGCGCCGCCAGGCGATGGCAGCGGGCAAGCAGCTCGAGGTGGAGGTGTGGATTTCGACGTTCACGGCTCGCCCGTTGATAAGGGGCGGCAGATGGAAGTGGCCATCGTATGACGCTGTCCGGCCCGACGTCGCGGTGAATCCCGCCTTCAGGAGCTGCTCCCAACTGGATAGCGCGAGTTGCTCGGGGACGAGCACGTCGACGTCACTGGTTGCCCGCGCGTCGGCGTAGGGGTAGCGGTCGGCCACCAGGCGCCGCGCCACGCCCTTCAGGAGAACATGGGGCACGCGCAGATCGTTGAGAATTGCTACGAGATCGTCACGCTGCGCGTCGACGAGCAGGTTGCGGGCCGCCAGGCGACGCGCTCGCGTCGAGAGCCACTGGGAGAGGGTGGCCGGGACGACATCGACCAGGCCGAGCTCTCTCAGGCGCCGGTGGAGCCAGAGTACGCTGCCCTCGTACTCTGCGAGCGCTGCCAGCCCGGCAGGGTCCAGGTCTGCCCAGCGCCGCCTCAGGCCCGCCACGTCACAGTCACCCCGAAGACGAAGCGTCGTGAGCAACAGGTCGGCAACCTCGCCTGTGGTGGCTGAGCGGAACGTCATCACCGCGCCTAGACCGTCCCGGCTGCGGACCGACGCGGCAGCGCGCGGACTCGGTCAGCGGTGACCGGGCTCCCCATATGCACGGTCACTCGCCGGTCAGCTGGGCGGCGGCGCTCTTCGACCCGACGGTCGACGCGGACGGCGATGGTGTGGACACGCCGACGGCGCGTCCGGCGATCTTCCGGGGCGCGCTCGGTGAAGATACGGGGCGCCGCCAGATGCCCCCGCCACACCCGGACGCCAGGTGTCGGCCTCGGCTGCACCCGCTGCTCGTCGGCCGGTGCGGTCTCACCGAAGTCCGGCACGAGGGTCTTGAGGAGGTATCGCAGCTCCTCGTCGGAGTGGCATTCCCGTCCCGCCGCTGCCAGCAGCTGCATTGACGATCCCCAGTCCGCGGGCATGTGATTGTTCGTGGTTCTGAGGATCTTGGGGTGCCCCGTCGGCAGGACCTCCTCGTGCCAGAAGAAAGGCTCTTCGTACAGGCGTTCCCCCGGCCGTATCCCGGTGTAGCGGATTTCGATGTCGCGCCCCAGCTCGAGCCCAGAGAGGCGAACCAGGTCGGTGGCGAGGTCTATGATCCGAATCGGCTCGCCCATATCGAGCACGAAGACCTCCCCGCCCTGGCCTAACGCCCCTGCCTGAAGCACCAGCTGGACCGCTTCGGGGATGGTCATGAAGTAGCGGCGCATCTCGGGATGCGTGATCGTTAGCGGCCCGCCAGCGCGGATCTGCGCGAGGAAGATCGGGACGACACTGGAGCGGCTACCGAGGACGTTGCCAAACCGCACCGACACGAAATTGCGCCCGTGGTGGACCGCGGCCTGCTGCACGACCATCTCGGCAACCCGCTTGGTGGCGCCCATCACGCTGGTGGGACGCACCGCCTTGTCCGTCGAGATCAGCACGAAATGCTCGGCGTCGTAATCCACCGCACAGCGGACCACGTTCTCAGTCCCGAGCACGTTGTTCGTTACCGCATCGGCTACGTTGTCTTCCATCAGCGGCACGTGCTTGTGCGCTGCGGCGTGGAACACGGCGTGAGGGCGGTGCCGTCGGAAAACGCTGCGGATACGCGTCGCGTCCCGCACATCCGCGATCACGGACGTAAGCGGGAGTGTTGGATGCGCCGCTCGCAGCTCGTTCAGGATGTCGAAGATCTCGTTTTCGCCGTTGCCAAGCAGCACCAAGTGGGCTGGTTGCAGCTCCGCCAACTGGCGTGCCAGTTCACTCCCGATGGAGCCGCCGGCGCCCGTGACCAGGACTAGTTGACCGGATACGATGGCGCGCACCGGTCCGAGGTCGGTCCGGACGGGCTCGCGGCGCAACAGGTCCTGGATCTCCACCTTGCGGAGGTGAGACAGGCTGACGCGACCCGACAGGATCTCGAAGAGGGCGGGGACTGTGCGGGCGGTGATGCCGGCGTCCAATGCCGCGCGCACCACGCCCCGTACGACGCGCCCGGGGGCAGTCGGCATCGCGATGACAATCTCCTCCACGCTGTGCTCGACAATGAGAGCGGGAATCTGCGAGAGCAGCCCGAGCACCGGGACGTCATTCAGGCGGGAGTTCTGCTTGCGCGGGTCGTCGTCCACGAACCCCACGGCGGTGAGACCCAGCTGCGGGTTGGAGCGCAGCTCGCGCAGAATCATCTCGCCGGCGGCGCCGGCCCCCACGATCAGCACACGTCGGGCGGGAGTGGTCTGCGGGGTGCGCTGCAGCGTGGCGACGGCGCGGATCAGCAGGCGCGGCGCTGTGACGGCCAGGACCGTCAGGAACGAATCCAGAATAACGACCGAGATGGGAACCCGGGGAGTCGTGAGGCCGCTCGCCGGTAACACGAACAGTCCGAGCGTCGCGCACGCGACGCTCGAAGCGACCGTGGCCTCGATAATCTTCGCCATGTCGGGGACGCCGGCGTGACGCCACAGTCGGCCGTACATCCCAAACGGCAGGAAGACCGCGAGCTTGAGTATCACGGCCAGGGCGGTGTAGACGGACGCCGTGTGGCTGTCGGCGGCGCTCCATGCCGCGCCCTCCAGCCGGATCGCGTAGGCGACCCACGGCGCGGCGGCGAGCAGCAATAGGTCGGAGACGAACAGGTAGCGGTTCCGGATGTTTGGCACGCTTGGGACCCACCAGTGTTGGAGCCGCGTGGGAGCGTCGGTCAGCTGCGAAACTGTGCAAGTAGCCTGCCCGCCCTCACCGTGTAGCTGTGGAAGCCGCAACGACTTGTCTGAGTTCACCTTACGGCGCGGCTCGGCTCGTCCCGCGGCGGCGTAGCAGGTGTGAAACGTTTGGTGATGGGCGGCGACACTTTTGCTCCGG
>VBGG01000462.1 GCA_005883405.1 Chloroflexota bacterium
TGATAATCGGGTCGCCGGTCATACCTGGCGCGCCCGAGCCAGGCGTCGAACTCATCCTCCACGGCCCGCTGAATGATCAATCTGGCGCCGAGCTTGGCGAGACTCGACAGCGACTGGCGCGGGTTCTCACCCACCCCAACAGCAAGCAGCTGGTCGATCTGCTCCTCTATCTCCGCCGACGGCGGTACGGTACGTCTCACGGCGTAGGCCTCCTTCTTCGTCTGGACAGGACTTGAGGGAACCTACGCCGTCACCTTGACGGCATGCGATCGCTCGGTCCGCAAAGCGGCAGTGGTCGTGCGAGCCGGGGGAGGTCCAGACCCTCTAACGAAATTAGTTAACCAGCGCTCGCGTCGATTGATGCTTCCGGCTAGAATCGGCCGTCGTGGCTCGTACGCCCGCCATCATGCGCTTGGCCTGTCTCGCGGTGGTCGTCTCATTGCTCATGGCGGCGAGCGCTTCCGCCGCGCCGCGTCCCGGGGCATCGGGGCGCAATTACAAGAAGGTCTGCGGAGCGGTGGCGGCCGGGCTCGTCCGGTGCCACGCCGAGCTGGTCACCGACGCCAGTGGTAATCCACTGGTCACACCCGCTCCCGCCGGCTACGGACCGGGCGACCTGCAGAGCGCGTACGGCTTGGCCGCGCAGTCTGCGACCGCCGGTGGGAGCCAGACGATCGCGCTCGTCGACGCCTACGACGATCCCAACGCCGCGTCGGACCTGTCCGTCTACCGCTCCCAGTACGGGCTGCCGGCCTGCACGACGCTGAACGGGTGCTTCAAGAAGGTCAACCAGTTCGGCGGCACTAGCTATCCGAAGCGCAACACGGGCTGGGCGCAGGAGATCTCGCTCGATCTCGACGCGGCCTCTGCGATCTGCCCCAACTGCCACATCCTCCTCGTCGAGGCGTCGTCCAACAGCTTCGCCAACCTGGGTGCGGCGGAGGACTACGCGGCAGCCCACGCTAACGCGGTCAGCAACAGTTACGGCGGGGGCGAGTTCTTCGGTGAGACGGCCTCGAACTACGAGGGCCACTACAACCACCCAGGCGTTGCGATCACGGTCAGCTCGGGCGACAACGGCTACGGGGTCGAGTTTCCGGCTGCGTCGCGATACGTGACCGCGGTGGGCGGTACCACGCTGGTGCGCGACTCCAGCCCTCGCGGCTGGGGCGAGACCGTCTGGTCCGGGGCCGGTAGCGGCTGCTCGGCCTACGTCCCCAAGCCGGCATGGCAGACGGATACCGGCTGCGCCCGTCGCACCGTGGCTGACGTATCGGCCGATGCCGATCCCAACACTGGAGTGGCCGTGCTGGTATTCGGCGGCACGAGCGTGTCGGCTCCGATCATCGCCGGCGTGTACGCGCTGGCTGGGAACGCCGGCACCACTACCTACGGCTCGTATCCGTACACGCACGCCGTCTATCCAGTCACGCTGAACGACGTCACCGAAGGCTCGAACGGGTCCTGCGGCGGTAGCTATCTGTGCACCGCGGGCCCCGACTTCGACGGACCAACCGGACTGGGTACGCCTCAAACGACCGCCGCGTTCTAAAGCCAAAACCGTCTGACGGAATGAGGCTGGGGGCCGTACGGTCGGGGCGGGACGTCCGAGTTCGTTGGCTACGCACGGCCGTAGGGCGACATTCACCTGAGGGCGCGCTCAGGCTGCGCGCCCTCCGCCAACCGACCGGTCTACCTCTCAGAGTGAGCACTCGC
>VBGG01000463.1 GCA_005883405.1 Chloroflexota bacterium
TCGGCGACCGCCTGGTCAATCTCCACCACGTCGACTGTCAGCGCTTCGGTCAGCGTGGCCAGCCGCACGGCGCGGGTCGCGACGTCAGCTGCCGTCAGTACGCCAGCGCGCAGCTCACCAAGAGTGATGACAGAGATCGCCAGCTCGTCCGGCAGCTCGATCTGCGCGAGGGGCCGACCGGACTCGCGGGCGATGAACAGGCTGGTGTCGGCCAGAGCGCGGCGCGTCACTGCAAGTCGTCGGTATCGTCTGGGGCGAGTTGTTGGAGCTCGTCAGTCAGGGCGGCATCCGCCTGACGGTCTCCGAAACGACGCACGAACTCCGCTCTCGGCATCCACCGCCGACGGCCAGAGACGGGGCTGAGAACGGCCACCGGGCGGCCTCCGACGGTAATCACGACGTGCTCGCCGGCCTCAACGCGCTGCAGGAGGGCACGTGTGTTATTGCGCAGCTCGCGTGACGCCACCTCGCCCATGCGACAACTGTAGCACACCTGCTACGGGGCGATGGCTTCAGAACATCGAGCTCGAGAAGCCGCCGTCGACGGGTAGGGCGGTACCGGTGATGAAGTCGCTGGCGGGGCTGCACAGGAAGACCGCGGCGCCGGCAAGATCCTCGGGCCGTCCCCAACGCTTGAAGGGCGTGCGGTCGATGACCGCTTCGTGCAAGCCAGGGCGATTCGTTCGGGCGCGCACCGTCAGCTCGGTATCGATCCAGCCGGGCAAGATGGAGTTGACCTGGATGTTGTCCTTCGCCCAGGCGGACGAGAGGCTGCGCGTCAGCTGCACGACGCCACCCTTGCTGGCCGCGTACGGCGCGGCCGTATTCAGGCCGAAGATGCTCGTCATCGAGCCGATCGTGAGGATCTTGCCGCCGCCGCGGCGCCTGAGCTCCGGATAGACCGCCCGGCAGCACGCGAACACCGCCGTGAGATCGATCGCTATCACGGCACTCCACTCGGCGAGCGAATACGTCTCGGGTGCTTTGCGAATACTCATGCCGGCGTTGGCGACCAGGATGTCGACGCCCCCCAGCGCCGCGACGGTGTCCGCGACCATGCCGTCCACCTGCTGTTCGTCGACGAGGTCGGCGTGCAGTCCGATCGCGCGCACGCCAAGGCTGCCGAGCTGTTCGACGGCAGCTTGCGTCTTGTCGTCATTGCGGGCCGCGATCGCGATGTCGGCGCCAGCCTGGGCCAGTCCGCGCGCAATGCCGAAACCGATACCGCCATTGCCACCAGTGACGATCGCCACCTTGTCGTGCAGATCGAACAGCTCCATGCGCCCATGGTAGAAGTACGGAACCCTATGGCTCTCGTGAAGTGCCCGGATTGTGGTCACGACGTTTCGGACGCGGCGCCTACCTGTCCAAACTGCGGACGGCCCAATGCAGGCGTGCCCGCGCCCGTCCGATCGGGAATCCTGGTATCCAACGTCAGCTCGCTCGAGACGCCGCCCGAAGCGCCGAAGAAACAACGAACGGGCTCAGCCTTTCCCGTCCTGCTCAGCGCGCTGCTGCTGATTGTTCTGGGGGCGGGCGCGGCGTTGCTGGTGTTGTCGGCGACTCAGGACCGCGGCAGCCCAGTCGCCGCGCGTCCCACACCCGTCGCGGCTCCGTCATCGGCAAGCAGCGGCGCGAATGTCTTGCCGGATATCAACGGCATCTCGTGCGACGCGCTCGAGTCGACCATCGTCCACCTCCACATCCACCTGGCCATCTTCATCAACGGTGAGGAGCAGCAGATCCCGTTCGGTATCGGCATCGGCCAGCCGTGGCAGGTGTCGGACAGCGATGAAGGGCCGTTCGTTACCGACGGCGCATGCTTCTACTGGATCCACACGCACACGGAGGACGGCATCGTCCACATCGAGTCGCCAGTGCGGCGCCGCTTCACGCTGGGCGACTTCTTCGCCATCTGGCAGGTTCCGCTGAGCGGCACTCAGGTCGGCAACGCGCAGGGCCAGGTCATCACGTACATCAACGGGCAGCGCAACGCGACCAACCCACCTGACATTCCCCTGCTGCCGCACGCGCGCATCCAGCTGTGCGTCGGCGGTGATGTGCCGCCGTACGCGTTCGATTTCCCGCCCGGCGACTAGTTGGAGCCTGGAGGAGGCGTGGAGCGTTACGACGCGGTGGTGGTGGGTAGCGGGCCGAACGGGCTCGCGGCTGCCATCGTCCTTGCTCGCGCCGGCCTGCGGGTGCTGGTCCGCGAGGGCGCCGACACGCCGGGCGGCGGCACGCGCACCGAGCCGCTCACCTTGCCGGGGTTCGTGCACGACGTCTGCTCGGCGGTCCATCCGCTCGGCATCGGCTCGCCGTTCTTCCGCCGCCTGCCGCTGGCCGAGCACGGCCTGGAATGGATCCAGCCACCCGCCGCGGTCGTCCACCCTTTCGACGACGGCACGACTGCCGTGCTCGAGCGCTCCACGCGCGCCATGGAAGGCTGGATCGGTTCGGATGCGACTTCCTGGCACGCGCTGATGAACCCGTTCGTCGCGCGTTGGCAGCACTTGTTCGCCGACGCGCTCGGGCCACTGAAGGTGCCGCGCCATCCGCTGCTACTGGCGCGGTTCGGACTGGTGGCGCTGCCGCCAACGACCTGGCTCACCCGCATCTTCCGACACGCCCGCGCACGGGCGCTGTTTGCCGGCATCGCCGCGCACGCCACACTGCCGCTGGACCAGCCGCCCAGCGCGGCCTTTGGCATGATCCTGGGCATCGCTGGCCACGCCGTCGGTTGGCCCATCCCGCGGGGCGGGTCGGCCAACATCACCCGCGCGCTGGTTTCGTACCTCCGCTCCCTCGGCGGTGACGTGGTCACGGGCGCACCCGTGGCATCTCTGGACGATCTGCCACCCGCCAGAGCGGTTCTACTGGACCTCACCCCGCGTCAGATCTTGCGGCTGGGTGGGACGGACCTGCCGGCTCACTATCGCATGCAACTCGAGCACTATCAGTATGGGCTGGGCACCTTCAAAGTCGATTGGGCGCTCGACGCACCCGTCCCGTGGCGCGCGCCGGAAGCTACCCGCGCCGCCACACTCCACCTGGGTGGCACGCTGGAGGAGATCAACGAGAGTCGCCAGCAGGAGTGGTCCGGCCGGCCAGCACGGCGACCATTCGTGCTGCTCGCCCAGCCGACGCTGTTCGATCCCTCCCGCGCTCCAGACGGCAAACATGTCGCCTGGGCGTACTGCCACGTTCCCAATGCGAGCACCGCCGACATGACGGATCGGGTGGAGGCCCAGGTTGAGCGCTACGCGCCTGGCTTCCGCGACCGCATCCTGGCGCGCCACGTGATGCGTCCGGCCGATCTCGAGCGACACAACCCGAACCTGGTCGGCGGCGACATCAACGGTGGCGAGGCGACTTTGATTCAGCTCTTCTTCCGTCCCACGCTGCAGCCTATCCCGTACGCCACCCCGAACCAGCGGCTGTTCGTGTGCTCGTCGGCGTCACCACCTGGCGGTGGCGTTCACGGGATGGCCGGCTATTGGGCCGCGCGGCTTGCGCTGCGTCGCCGCTTCTCGTCGATGACGGGTGCGGCTCGCCGCTCAGAATTGATCAGCGAACGAACGTCTGCACCAGCGCGTTGAGCACGTCCACGTCGAACGGCTTGCTCAGGAAGCCGTCGGCGCCGAGCTCTTTAGCCTCCACGAGCCGGTTGCGCGGAGCCGCCGAGACGACCAGCACGGGGATGTCGGCGAGCTCTGGCTCAGCCTGCCTGCTGCGAAGAAAAGTCCAGCCGTCTTCTCGTGGCAGCATCAAATCGAGAATGATCAGGTCTGGACGCTGGATGCCGATTCGCTCGCGCGCCGCGGCGACGGTATCGACCGCATCGACCGAATACGCCTCGATGAGGAGCTGCTCCGTCAGAAGCGCGCGGATGGTCGCGTCGTCTTCGACCAGGAGCACGTGCGCCCGCGTTCCCTGGCCATCAACCGATTCGGCCACTCGCGGCACGTCCGCCAATTGCTGGATCGCATCCAGAAACCGCGGTACGTCGAGCGGCTTGGTAAACCAGGCCGCCACGCCGAGCGTGCTGGGGTAGTCGGCCCTGCCGTCGATAGCGGACAGGATCACCACAGGCACCCTGCCCCGCTCGAGCTGCTCACGCGAGTGGTTGAGGAACTGCCAGCCGCTCATGCGCGGCAGCATCAGGTCGAGGATGATCAGGTCAGGCTGGTGGTCGCGTAGATGACGGAGCGCTTCCAGGCCGTCGGCCGCCTGGACGACCGCGTACCCGGCGTCCTCCAGCAGCTCGGCCAGCATGGCCCGAATGGGCGAGTCGTCCTCGACGATCATGACGTGCCTTGGCCGCGACGCGACCGTGCGCGGCCTGTGCCGTTCGTCTGAAATCGGAGCCGAAATTGTTCGCATTGATTGCCCAGTCGCGGCGTCGCGACTGCTCAGCAGGCCTCTCATCGTGCGGAAAAAAGAGATCAGCACAAAGTGTGCCAGAGTTGAGCGCAACGCAACGCCCGGAAACCGGTTCGTGACATTCCCGTGTCGAATTGTGCTCAGCGCGAGAGAGTCAGCGATGCAAACGTGACGGCGACGGAACCCTTCGCCACTCCGTTCTGGCCAACCAGAAGCTCCACGCGGCGGCGGCGAGCAGCGCAAAGCAGACGAAGAACTCGAGCGAGCCATTCCCGGCGTCGGGATCGACGCGGGACACGAGCTCGATCCAATCATTCCACGCCAGGGTCACCGCGAACAGCACGAGGCCGGCGACGCCCAGGACGACCTCCAGATAGAACCGCCTGCGCACGGAGCGTTCCTTCATAACTTCCTCGTGTCTCCCGAAACAAAATACGGTTACGACACTACCACGCAGGTGGCGTGCCGGTCAGCGGCGCCGCTCATACTGTGCAGAGTGGCGTGAAGATCGTGCTCCTCGGCGGTGGCGGGTTCCGAACCCCGCTGACGTGTACCGCGTTGCAATCCATCGCCGAGCGTGTGAGCCTCTCGGAGCTGGTCCTCCACGACGTCTCGCTCGAGCGCTTGCAGCGTATGCGGTTGGTGCTCGACGGGCTCGCCGATCGCGGCGAAGGACGCTTGCCCGTCCGCGTCACCACCGACCTGGACGAAGCCGTGGACGGTGCCGATTTCGTGTGGTGCGCGATCCGCGTCGGCGGCCTGGAGGGTCGCCTGATCGACGAGCAAGTCCCGGTGCGGGAGGGAGTCGTCGGTCAGGAAACGACCGGGCCTGGCGGAGTCTGCTTCGCGCTCCGCTCGCTGCCGGCACTATTGGAGATCGCGCGCGTGGTCGAGCGGCGCGCTCGACACGCGTGGTTCATCAACTTCACCAATCCGGTCGGACTGGTGGTCGAAGCGCTGCAGCCGGTGCTCGGGTCGCGGGTCATCGGCGTGTGCGATACACCCAGTGGTCTGTGCAGCCGCGTGTCTCGGCTGCTGGCGCGCCCGTCGTCTGAGCTATGGTTCGACTACTTCGGACTCAATCACCTGGGCTGGCTGCGGGCGGTGGTCGACGAGTCGGGCGATCGCCTGCCGGAGCTGCTGGCGGACGACGCCGCGGTGTGCCAGCTGCACGAGGCGGGCCTGTTTGGAGTTGAGCGGTTGCGACAGCTGGGCATGATCCCGAACGAATACCTGCACTACTACGAGCACGCGAAGAGCGCGGTCGACGCGGTGCGCCATGGGCGGGGCAGAGCCGACTATCTACTCGCGCAGCAGCGCGCGTTCTACACGGCTGGCTTTGCGACGCCCGCCGAAGCGGCCGCTGCCTGGCGGGCGGCGTGGCGGCAGCGCGAGCGAAGCTACATGGCTGAGGCCATGGCACGTGGCGAGGCGGAGGTGGAGGCGGAGGTGGAGGTGGAGCCATCGCCGGGTTACGCGGCCGTCGCGGCGGAGCTTCTGGAGGCGCTGGCTCGCAACACCCATCGGGTGCTGATCCTGAATACGGCGAACCGCGGGGGTCTGGCCTGTCTGGATGCTCAAGCGATCGTGGAGGTACCGTGCGTCGTCGATGGCCAGGGAGCCGCGCCGGTCGCTGTTGGCGATGTCCCGCCTGCCGCCGAATCGCTGATGCAGACGATCAAGCACGTCGAGCGCTTGACGATCCGGGCAGCCGCCGAAAGCTCAACGGCGCAGGCGGTCGAGGCGCTAGCGCAACATCCGCTGGTAGCCTCGCGGACTCTCGCGCAACGGATCTTTGATGCGTACCGCGCTGAGCACGCGTCGCTTCGGGCTCGATTTGGAGTCGCCTGATGTACGACGTCGCCTGCGCTGGGGCAGTGTATCTCGATCTCACCTTTGCTGGACTGGACCGCGTGCCGCGGCCAGGCGAGGAGCACTGGGCGCACGAGCTGCTGCTGTCCCCGGGTGGCATAGCCAACACCGCGGTCGGACTGAGTCGCCTCGGCTTGAAGACGGCCATCGTGTCGCCGCTGGGGCGGGACATGGCCGGCCGGTACCTGCGCGCGCTGCTCGAGAACGAGGGCATCAGTTGCGAGGGATCGTCGGTGGCGCGTTCGGCGCTGACGGCGGTGATGCCCGTGGATGGCGACCGGGCCATGGTGAGCTTCGAACCGCGCGATGCCGCGCTGGCGGAACCACTCGGGCGCATCCAGGCCCGGGCGATCGTGCGGCTGCTCGATCAGATCACGGCTGTGCCCGCACACACGCCGACCTACGCGGTGACCTCGCACGCGCAGGTGCACGCCGCGGTGCACGGCCGTCCGCCGGCTGCCTTGCCGAGGGTGCACGCGGTGATCGCTAACGAGCAAGAAGCCATCGCACTGAGCGGTGCAGCTGATGCGCACAGCGCGGCGCGCGAGCTGAGTCAGACCGTCGGTACAGCCGTGGTGACGCTCGGCGCGCGCGGCGCGGTCGCTGCCTCAGCCGGGTGCTTCGAGCAAGTGTCGGCGCCACGGGTGGAGGTGCGCGACGCCACCGGCGCCGGCGATCTGTTTGCCGCGGCATACGTCTGGGCCGACATCCGCGGCCTGCCACTCCGCCAGCGGCTGCACATGGCGACGCTCTACGCGGCGCTGTCGTTGCGCACTCTCACCGCCTTCGCCGGCGCCGTGCGCCTGGCCGAGCTGGAGGCCTACGCCCGCGAGAGCGCCTGACATACACGCCCATGCGAGTCGCGTCGGCGCCGTGTACGCGGCTACGTGCGAGCTGGCTGCCCCTCCAGCTCGCGCACGTAGGTCTGCAGCAGCGCGAGGTGCTGGGGAAAGGCGACCTCCGGCTCGGCGAGCTCCGGGTGCCACTTCTTCTCCCACTCGACCGAGATGAAATCGTCATAGCCGCGCTGCTTGAGCAGCCGCAATCCGTCGCGTACGGGGATCTCACCCTGGCCCAGCGGTAGCAGCTCCCAGGCGTCTCCGTTACGCCGCGCATCCTTCAGATGCACGTTGAGCACCCGGTCGCCGATCAGACCCAGCACGTCGGACGGCGTTTCGCCCATCCGCGCCGTATGGAGCATGTCCCATACCGCCCCCACCGCCCTGCTCGCCACCGGCTCCAGCACGCGACGGACCGTCGCCGCGCTGGAGAAGTCGTCGTGCGTCTCGACGCCGACGGCCACACCGGCCGACTCCGCGCGCGGCGCGATGTGAGCCAGCGTGTCGGCAACCACCTGGATGGCGGCATCCAGGTCGAATCCCTCCGGTCGCATGCCGCCGAAGACGCGGACCACGGGGATTCCCAGCTCCGCGGCCAGGTCGATCCACTCCGCGATCTCATCCGCGGTGTCGCGGCGTTGCTGCTGATCGGGACTGGCGAGTCTGACGGACGTGGCGAGAACCGCGATGGCCAGCCCGGCGTCCTGGAACAGGGTGCGTAGCCGATCGCGGTTGGCACGAACCGAGTCGAGGCTGATCACCTCGCCGTCGAGCAGTCGCAGGTCCACACCGACGTAGCCGTAGGCGCGCGCGTTGCGCGCCGTGTCTTCGAGGGTCCAGCTCGGCGCCCCGAGCGTGTTGAGCGTGAACTTCATCCGTTCATGCATAGTTCCGCGCCACCCGCATGTCAAGCGCGCGCTGCGGGTGCCTCCGCGGTTGTTGCCGTCCTCCGTGGTGCGCTCTGAGTAACTCAGGCGGCGTGAGCCAAAAGCAGCGTTTTGCCGACGGTCGCGCGTCGCTCCATCGCAGCGTGCGCATCCGCCGCGCATTCGAGCGGAAACGTCTGGCCGACCAGCGGCCGGAGCCGACCGGCCACCGCTTCCCCGAGCGCGGCCTGCGCCAGCGCGCGCAAAGCGGCAGGCGTCGGACGGCTACCGCCAATCAACGTCACCCCGCGCGCCTGCACCAGCTCATCCGGGATTTCCACAAAAGCACCACTCGCCATTCCGAAGGCGCAGAATCGTCCGCCGCGGCGCAGCAAATCGAACGCTGCACGTCCGATGGCTCCGCCTACGCCG
>VBGG01000464.1 GCA_005883405.1 Chloroflexota bacterium
CGCGGCCTCCGGCGCCGGTGCTTCATCCAGGAACAGGGCAGCCCGTCGGCCCCGCCGACCTGGCGCCGCTGTTCCCGATGGCGCTGATCGCACAGGAGGTCTCGCAGGACAAGACCGTCGAAATCCCCGACGAGGTCCGCGATATCTACCGCATGTGGCGCCCAACCCCGCTGTACCGCGCCCGCCGCCTCGAGCGCGCGCTCGATACGACCGCGCACATTTACTACAAGTACGAAGGCGTCAGCCCCGCCGGGAGCCACAAGCCGAACACGGCCGTCGCCCAGGCCTACTACAACAAGGCCGAAGGCATTCGTCGCCTGACCACCGAGACGGGCGCTGGCCAATGGGGCAGCGCGCTTGCGTTCGCCTGCGCGCTCTTCGGCCTCGAGTGCACCGTGTACATGGTGAACGCGAGCTATCAGCAGAAGCCATATCGACGCTCGATGATCCAGACGTATGGCGCGCAGGTCTATCCGTCGCCATCGCCGCACACTCAGTCGGGCCAGAAGGTGCTCGCCGAGGATCCCGATTCACCCGGATCGCTGGGCATCGCCATCTCAGAGGCTGTCGAGGATGCCGCGACTCACGAGGATGCTCACTATTCGCTGGGCTCGGTACTCAACCACGTCCTGCTGCACCAGACCGTCATCGGCCAGGAAGCACTCAAGCAGATGGACCGCGCAGGTGAGTATCCCGACGTGGTCATCGGCTGCGTTGGCGGAGGCTCCAACTTCGCCGGGCTGGCGTTCCCATTCGTCGGCGAAAAACTGCGCCAGGGAAGATCCACGCGCATCCTCGCCGTCGAGCCAGAAGCCTGTCCGAGTCTCACCCGCGGAACGTACGCGTACGACTTCGGCGATACCGTCGGACTGACGCCGCTGGTCAAGATGTACACGCTGGGACACGGATTCGTGCCGCCGGCCATTCACGCGGGCGGCCTGCGCTACCACGGCGCCGCGCCGCTGCTGTCGCAGCTGGTCGACGATGGGGTCATCGAGGCAACCGCCTACCTGCAGAACCGCGTGTTCGACGCGGCGATTCAGTTCGCGCGCACTGAAGGCATCGTCCCGGCGCCCGAATCGGCGCACGCCATTCGCGCCACCATTGACGAGGCCATGCGAGCACGCGACGCTGGCGAGCGCCGAGTGATCCTGTTCAACCTGTCGGGCCACGGCCACTTCGATATGGGCGCATATGACGCCTACCTGGCCGGTGCGTTGCAGGACTATGCCTATCCAGCCGAGGCGATCCGCGAGGCGTTGACAGAGCTGCCGAAGGTAGCCGCGCCAGCGTAACGGTTCGGTGTGGAGGCAGGCCACCAGGACCCACAGCACAGACATCAAGGCGAACACCAGGAGCGGGTTGTCGATCCACAACCCGCCCCGCGCGTCAAAAGTCATGCGAACGCATGTTCTGGCGAACAGGTGTTCTCTCGCAAGGCGTGCCCGCGACACAAAGCAATTACAAGCCTGGTGTTGTCGCTAACCCTTGTATTGATGGCGGGCTGCCTGGCCGACCCGCAGAAGCTGCAGTCGGTCGACCTGCTCGACCGGCTGACCAGCGCGCGCGAGATGCTCGCCGTGCAAGCGCCGCCTGCAGACGAGGCCTGCAACATGGTCGGCGACGTCCAGACGCGGCTCTACGGCGAGCCGGGCCTGGTCGAAGTTCAGCCAGCCTGGACCGCGCTGCGCGACGCCGCGAGCGCGCTGCACGCGGTATGCGGCCAGAGCACACTGCTCGCCCAACCGTCAAACGACTCGCCCACCCTTGTTCAGGCGCGAGCGCGCTGGCAGCTCGGAATTCAACGCGAGATGGGCGTGGCCTGCGATCATCTGCGCGAAGCCGCCGCCGCGCTCGGCCGCCCCGCTCGGTGCTGAACGGCCGCAACAGACGGCAGCGGCCAAGCGTCAAATCGCGCGACAGACCCGCTCACATGCAACGCCTGAACATCCTTTTCGCAGCCCTCCTGGCGCTCAGCGTCATCACCTCCGCCTGTGGCAGCTCAGGGAGCGGCGCCCCGACCACCGCTGGCCAGTATTCGGTCCAGAAGGACTCGGTCCACTTCGATGGCGACCGCTACCAGCTGTACTGGGCCGACAGCAGCGGCGCGCTGCACCACATGGACACGCACAACCTGCGCCTGGTGCGCGATCCGGACCGCACCTACCTCGACGTACCGCAGAGCGGCGATCCCGTGCTGCACCTGCGGGAGGACGAGCCGGTCACCGTCGAGGGCCGCGATCAACAGGGTGCCTTCAGCTCGCCGTGGTTCCCCTTCCTGCTTGGCGCAACGCTGGGGAATACCTTCGGAGGCGGTCGTGGCGGGCAGACGATCGTCATCAACAACCCGGCGCCCGGCGAGCGCGGCACGTACGACGCGGGCACGCCCGCGTACCGTTACCCGCCGACGGGCACCTTTGGTCGGGATGACGAGCTGCACGGCAGCCTCGATACGAGCAAGGCTCAGCCGCCCGACTATAGTCGCGTGCAGCCCGCGCCCTATGCCACGGCAGGCAAGTCATCGGGCACGGGTGGCGGCGCAGCAGCCAGCAACAAATCCGTCGGCGTCACCAGCGCAACCTCGGGCCAATCGGGCGGCACGGGCGGCGGTGCGGCGGCTTCCAGCAAGGGTGGCTTCGCCAACGGCAGCCAGAGCTACGCCAATCGCGAGCCGAGTGGCTCGAGCGGCGTCGGAGCCGGCTCGCGCGGAGTGCTCGGCGGCAGCGGCTCGAGTGGCGCGACGCCCAGCAAACCCAGCACGGGCATTTCGGGTGGCAAAGGCATCGGAGGCGCCCGAGCCCCATCGGTGGGCCGGCACTAGGAAGGCGGCCGAAAATCTCGAGGAGTACCCTAAAGGTGTTCGCCGCCTTCCTAGTGCCAAGCTGTCACAGAAGTTCGGCCGACTGCGTCTTGTACCGAAAAGCGGCTTGTCGGCCGAACTTCCAGGCTCGCGCTGGCGGCCGGCCGCGAGCGACAATTCGCGCCAATGAGGTCTCCGCTGGGGAAGAATCATTCGAATGTTCGATAGGCTGAACCGCGCCCTGCAGCAGCACCTCGATCCGAACCGAACGCCTGCCCAGCCGCGGCAGCCGACGCTCGAAACGCTGCTGCCTGGAGATGTCGTGAGCTTCTGGGACGCGGGCGACAACGTCGTCCAGGCTGTCCTGGAGTGCCGCGAGGAGTTGAACCGTCGCGAGACGGTGTGGCGCTGGGACCTCCTCGACGAGGGCAGAGTCCTCGAAGTCACGCCCGAGGGCAACACGCTCTACGAGCGCACGGCCATCCTGCACCAGTCATCGGCTGAGTTCGAGACGCTGACGGCCGATCCCGAGCAAGGCGGCGTGCTCAAGGCCTTCGAAGCGCGCGTCCGCCAGGGCACCGCCGCTCGAAATCCCACCTTGTTCGAATACGACAGTCGCGTGTACCGCGTGGTGTCCACGGGCATCTTCGATGCGCGTCCGCTCGATCAGGCGGCGTATCCGAACCTCGACGTGTGGCGCGACATCAATCCGTCCAACCCGGGCGATAACGTGTACTTCGAGCTCGAGCCGACCGAGGACACACCCGGCGACGACAGCGGCTCCGAGGTGCTCGGCATCTGGACCTCTCACATCGCGCTGCTATTCGGCCGGCCGCTCAAGGCAGGCGATATTCAGACCATCTACCCTCGCGCGGAGCAGGAGGGTCAGCGCTGATGCCGGACGAGCTGGTGCGCTTCTTCCAGGCGCTGGGCAGCACGATCCTGTGGAGCGTGGTGTCGATCATCATCGTCGCCGTCGTGTTCGAAGTGCTCGAGAAGCGCTACCGGCTGCTGGACGAGATCTTCAAGGAAAACAGCGTCGCCGCCGCGGTCCTCGCCGGCAGCTTCGTGATCGGCATCTTCTATACGGTGGCGCAGATTGTCATTCATTAGTCGTGAGTCGTGAGTCGTGAGTCGGCCGAATCGCGCGTGGGCACGACGTGAGTCGTGAGTCGTGAAGGCCGCCAAGTGACCAGCCTGCGCGCCGCTCTGAGCCTGGTCGATTCGGCGGTCTTGGCGCCGATCTACCGCGATCCGCGCGGGCGACTGCGGCTGGTGTTCATCCGTCGCGGACCGCACGGTATTCACGGTGGACAGATCGCGTTCCCGGGTGGGCGCCGCGAGCCAGAGGATCCAGATCTGCTGGCGACCGCGCTACGCGAGGCCGAAGAAGAGGTCGGGCTCGAGCCAGGGCGTGTCGAAATCCTGGCAGCGCTGCCGGTCATCGAGACGATGGCCACCGGCTTTCGGGTAGCTCCGTTCCTCGGGCGCCTGAATGGCGCGCCGCCGACGTGGCGCCGACAGGAGACGGAGATCGACGAGATCCTCGAGGAGCCGCTCGAGGATCTGACACGTCCCGACGCTCACGCGGTCGAGTACTGGCAGCTACCCGGCTGGCCCGCACCGCGCGAGATTCCCTTCTACCGCATCGGCCCGTACAAGCTGTGGGGCGCCACCTACCGCATCGTCGAATCAATTCGCGACTATCTCGAGACGCACGACGTCTGACGCGACGAGGAGCCTTTGCCCTCGACGCTGGCCGCTAAATGCTTCCCTGATGTTCTCGCGTGGCTGTCGTCCTGAGCGTAGCGAAGGATCCGCTACTCAGACGCCGATCACGAGCAGCGGATCCTTCGGTCGTTCCTCTCTCAGGATGACACGCAATCCTTAAAGGGGAGCACTTCAGGCGCGTGGTTTGATGTTGTGGTTGAGCCTGAACAGGTTCGACGGGTCGTACTTCGTCTTGATCGACACGAGCCGATCGTAGTTACCGCCGAAGGCGGCGGGGACCCGTCCGGGCTCGTCTTCGGCAATGTGGTTGACGTAGACCGCGCCAGTGGTGAACGGCTCCGCGGCTGCCCAGAACTCGCGCGTCCACTGCACATGGATGGCCGTCTCGGTCGGGTTGGTCCACTGCGAGATGATGTCGAAGTCCCACTGGTTCGCACGCAAGCCAAACGCTGTTGCACCCGGGTCAACTCGACCCGCGACACCGTGCACGTAAAACAGCCCGATGACGGTCATCGGCGAAAGCAGCCTGCCGGCTCGCTCAACCATCAGGTCAATGAACGCGTCGCTCAGCTCCGAGGCGAAGCCCGACTTCCAGTACCTGTGGATACCGTTCACGCCGAGCGGATCGTCGATCAAGCGCTGGCGTTGCACGTACGGCATGGGGCCGACCAGATCGGCGACTGGAGGCCCGAAGTGTCGCGCCGGCGCCAACACGCGCTCGCCTTCGTCGAGCGGACCGTTGTAGCCGAGTAGCAGGGCGATCACTGGATTGCCGTCCGGCGAGGTCAGTAGCGCCGCGAAGGCCTCGGCTTCGTCGGGCAGGCCGCGACAAAACTCGCGATAGAAGCGCAGCACCTCGCGTGCTCTGGCCAGAGGATGGATCACCATGCCTCCCAGCACCGCTGGCCCGACAGGATGCAGCTGGAACTCGAACGAGGTCGCGACGCCGAAGTTTCCGCCACCGCCCCGCAGCGCCCAGAACAGGTCGCCGTGCTCGCTCGGACTCGCGGTCACGACCTCACCATTCGCTGTTACCAGGTCGATAGACAGCACGTTGTCGCACGCAAAGCCGTGCTTGCCCATCAGCCAGCCAAGGCCGCCACCGAGCGTCAAGCCACCGATGCCCGTATTCGAAACGGTGCCGCCGGTCGTCGCGAGCCCAAAGACCTGCGTTTCGCGGTCCAGATCGGCCCAGATCAGACCACCCTGTGCCTGGACGGTGCGGGCACGCGGGTCGACACGCACGCCCCTCATCGCTGACAGATCAATCACGAGCCCGTCGTCACACATCGCCAGTCCGGCGGCGCTGTGACTGCCGCCGCGCACGGCCAAAGGTACATTGCTGTCGCGGGCGAAGTTGACCGCATCGATCACGTCGGCGACACCCGAGCAGCGAACGATCACCGCTGGTCGCCTGTCGATCATGCCGTTCCAGACTTTGCGCGCCGACTCGTAGCTCGGCTCACCCGTCCGGATGAGCTCACCGCGTACCTGTTTCTTGAGCTCCTCTACCGCCGCCTCGGCGACCACAGTCGTGATGGACATCGCAATCCCCTCCACCCGTCTGTTTGAGGCTCACGATCATACACGGCCCCGGCTGCCAGCCCGGGCGTCGGTGTACTGTAGGCGCACGACCGGGAGGTTTGCGATGGCACGAATGCGCTTCGGCATTTTCATGGCACCTTTTCACGTGCCGACGGGACAGAACCCCACGGCCGCGTATGGACGTGATCTCGCCACCATCCAACTGCTGGACGAGCTTGGGTACGACGAGGCGTGGATCGGTGAACACCACTCGGGCGGGGTGGAGCTCATCCCGTCGCCCGAGATCTTCATCGCGCACGCTGCCGCCCAGACGCGGCACATCAAGCTCGGCGCGGGGGTTAGCTCACTGCCCTACCACAATCCACTGTGGGTCGCCGACCGCATGATCCTGCTGGACCACCTGACGCGTGGTCGAGCCATGATGGGCGTGGGACCTGGCGCGCTGCCAACCGATGCCACCATGATCGGCATCGACCCGCTCGAGCAGCGGGCCGCTCTCGAGGAAGACTTCGAGGTACTCATGCACCTGCTGCGGAGTGACGAGCCGATCTCGGTCGAGACGAAGCGTTACCGGCTGGTGGACGCGCGCTCGCAGTATCGGCCCTACACCGATCCATGTTTCGAGATCGGGGTGGCTGCGATCGCTTCGCCATCAGGTCCACGGCTGGCAGGGCGGTACGGAGTCGGGCTGCTGTCAGTTGGGGCAACGATTTCCGAGGGCTTCGATGCGCTGCACCTGCATTGGGACGTGATGGAGGAGCGGGCCGCTGAGTTCGGCACGGTGGCGGACCGCGGCAAGTGGCGGCTGGTCGGCCCGATGCATCTGGCCGAGTCCAGGGAGCAAGCGATCCGCGACGTTCGCCACGGGCTGGACCCCTTCTGCGAGTACACCCAGAAGACGATCGCCGCGCCGCACTTCCGGGCCGCCGGGTCCACATTCGACGAGCGCGTGGCGTGGGTCAACGACACCGGGCTGGGCGTGATCGGTACACCAGACGAAGCCATCGCCCAGATCGAGCGGCTGGCGGAGCAGTCGGGCGGCTTTGGCTGCTATCTGATGATGGCCCACGAGTGGGCGGGTCCCGAGGCAACGCGGCGTAGCTACGAGCTGTTCGCGCGCTATGTCATGCCGCGCTTCCAGAATTCCGCGACGCGGCTGCAGGCTTCAGAACGCTGGGCAGCATCTGTTCAGGCGGGCCTGGACGTCCGCCAGGCGCAGGCGCTCAAGGAGTGGACCGAAAAACACGCCGCCGAACGCGCTGCCAAGCAGCCCGTGGCGGCAGGCTAGAGTTTTCAGCGGTTCCGCCCGAACGCGGTCGCGGCGAGCCCAGCCCGCCGCGACCGAAGAAGAACTAGACCTGTTCGGTGGCCGTGCGTCGCGCGGGGGCGGCGGGACGCGGGCGGGTGAGCCACACGACCGCGGCCGCCACTAAGCCGAGAACGCCGGCGCCGATGCCGGCCAGCGCCAGCGTTCGCGCACCCTGCGCGTCCGCCTGAGCCGCGCTGAGAGCCGCGCTCGTCAGGACTGGATCGGGCAGTGCCTGCGGGAACTCGAGCCCAGAGGCGGCCTCGACGGCGTTGAACTTGCCGTCGGCGGTGTCGAACTTGCCATCGGTGGCATTGATTTGTGTATCGCCGATGGTGCCGACGAAGGTCCACTGGTAGTCGCCCGCCCGCGTGGGCAGGATGTCGGCGACGTAGTAGCCCGGCTGGCCGAAGACGGATCGCAGTAGGAACTCCTTGGTAGTCGCACCCTGCCGAATCTGGACCTTCACCGTCTTCTCGGCGCCCTGGACGGGGACCGCCGGATTACTGCCGGCTTCGGAGATGCGGATCGAAGCGCCGTTCTTGAGTCCCTCATAGGCGGGCTCGACGTCCCACCCGACGACGACGTCATATTTGCCGTTACCGATGGTGCGTCGCTCGTGAGCGAAGGCGCTGCTCGGCACGACGAACAGAGCGATCAGCAGCAGGGCCGAAGCGGCCGTCAGATAGCGATGAAGCTTTTTCATGAAAACGAATCCTTTATTACAGCATCCCGCACGTTCCGGTCCTATGCGAGCTGAATGTCATCCTGAGCCTGCGAAGGATCCGCGTCTCCGACGTTCGCAGACAGGAAGCTGGATAGATCCTTCGTCGCCTCCCCTGTACGAAGCGAGCCTGCGAGCGGAGTGCACGGGCCTGCCCTGTGCGAAGCGAGCCTGCGAGCGGAGCCCATGGGTTCCTAGCTTGGAAATCGGCCATCGCATCGGCCAGGGCTGACTCGAGGCCCTCGCCATCGGCGAGCGCGCCGTTGAAGGTGGCCTCGTCGATCTGGCCCTTGAACTTGTCGCGGATTGCCTGCCGCTTGCAGTACGTGTCGACGCGCACGTCGTTGATGCCGGGCGTTTTCACGCCGTTGTCGATGCAGGTCGGCGCGGCGGCCGCCTGAGTGCTGGCCGCTGGCTGCGGATTGGCCGCCGGCGCGGCTGGCGCTGGCGCGGCGCCTTGCGCCGGGGCTGCCCCGGCGACGGTGAAGACGAACGAGCCATCGTTCGGGTCGCCGTCCTCGCCTGAGACGTTGTGCCAGACGACCGTATAGGTGCCTGGTCCGACGCCCTGCATGGGCACACTGACATTCTTGCGGTTCGCCAGATCGAACTTGGCGGGCGCCGTCGTGACGTTCGAGCCATCGGGCCCGGTGATGGCGATTTTGATATCTGCCAACTCCTGGGTATAGGCGATCTGCAGCGTGGTCGGCACATCCGACACGGTGGCGTTCGCGGCGGGTGTGGAGCTGCCGTACTGGGCATGCGCCGAGGCGACGCTCGCCGTCATGGCGAGCACCGTGACCAGCGCGACTGCACCAGACGCGGCAACTCGTACACGATGGGTGAACATGTGTGGAGACTCCTCATTTCGGGCCCGCCCCGCCAGCACTGGCGAAGGCCGGGGCCCCGGTAAGGCTGTCGACGGTGAAATCGAACGATCCCTGCGCATCATCGACGACGTTGGTGCGACGGACGATCACCACGGCGTGCCAGGCGCCAGGTACGGCGACCTCGTTGCCGGAGAGTGCCCAGCCGCCATCGCCCGTAGGCGCGGTGGTGAGCAGGTCCTCGCCGAGATCCGGCCGAGACAGGCGGATGCGCACGCGCTCGACGCCCGTCGGGTTGTCGAGGTCGACGCGCAACAGGCTCGAGCCATCAGCACCCGCGGTCACGCTTAGCGTTGCCATGAGGTCAGCTGCCTGAGCCTGGGCCTGCGCCTGTCCGGCGATGATGCCGGCTTGGCCGCCGTTCACGACAAACGTGTAGAAGCCCTGCGCGCTATGGCCGTCGTCGGCCGAGACGCTGGTCCAGTCGACGGTGTACGGACCCGGCGCCAGGTCGGTCGTCGGGTGAATCGATGTCTGGCGGTTGCCGTTGGTCGGGTCAGCCGCGGTTGGCACCGCGCCGCCCGTCGCGTCGAGCAGCACCATGGAGGAGCCGCTGGGCGCGATGTTGCTGTCGTAGGTGATGCCGATGTGCGCGGGCGCAGAGTCGAGCCGCGCATTCGATTGTGGATCGGTGGTCTGCGGGTACGAGTGCGCCAGAGCGCTACCAGCAGAAATCGCGAGGGTCAGGATCGTGGCGCCGAGGATGGCCGCCAGCCGCAGACCCCGTTGCCCCCGCGCGAGAGCGAGGTGGTTGCAAAACACGGAACACTGCCTTTCGTGAATAAGACGGGAAACGAGGACGAGTCGGCGTCTCAGGCAGGCTGCGGAGGTGGATCCGGTGGGGTCTCCAGAAACTCGCGCGGCAGAACCGTGCGCGACGCGCCGAGGCGCGCAAGAGAGTAGATCGGCAGCAAGACCACAGGTCTGGGGACGGTCGGACTGATCGCTGTACCCAGACCCGCCGCATCCCCGAAGGCGCCTGCTCCAAGAGCAGGTCCAGTCTGCACCCTGGTCTCGGTCGCCCCGCCGGCGTCATGCAGGACGAGGCGGGCGTTGACGAAGTGCAGATGTGGAAGGAGGGGATGCAGCAGGTCGCCCTGGTGCACGCCCTGGCCGGCGCCAACTGGCGTGGTCAGCACGAGCAATGTGGCGAGCACGCTGCCGAGAAACGAGCGCATCGGCGGTCTTGACTACCAACATAGGCCATCGGCCAAGGGGGTACAAGGCCGCCGCGCGCCTACCCTCGCGGCCGGCGTGACCGCGTCGAGCTTGCCATCGGCTGTATCGAAGACCTCCACGGTGTGGTCGCCGAGGCCCGCCAGAAGCAGGGCCAGGAGGTAGCCGAGGAGGATGTGAACGAACGTGCCGCGCGCCGGTGTCGTGCGAAGGCCAGGGCCGTACATCAGTAGAACCCCTTATCTTCATTCGCCTGAATCGGCTGCTCGCTGGCGGACGCTCGGGTATAAATCACCGCGTGGACGATGGTCGAGCCGCTGATGTCGCGGCGACAGGGGGGCGCATGGAATTTCTGATGAACCAGAACAACGCACCCGGGCAGCCCAGCGTGGCCCGAGGCGCGGCACCCGCCAACGGCGCCACGCCGCGCCGGCCGCGCCCGCCGGGGCCGAACGACGTGCAGCCCTCGTCGGGCAAGAACCAGCCGTCGAACAACTTGAACAACCTGATGCGGCCGCGGCCGTGGTGGATCAGCTTCATCTTGATCCTGCTCGTCAACTACCTGCTGGTGCAGGTGTTCCTGCCTGAGCGGCCGCAACAGCGCATCGACGTGCCCTACACCTTCTTCAAGCAGCAGGTCTCAGCCGGCAACGTCTCTGACGTAACCAGTCGCGGCGACGTCATCCAGGGCACGTTCAAGGTTGCCGAGGGCTATCCGCCCGACCAGCCGAACGCGCCCAAGTCGACCCAATTCCAGACGGTCATGCCGCAGTTCGCCGACCCGGGCCTGGAGACGCTGCTTACCAGCCAGGGCGTGACCATCAACGCGCACTCGCTCGATGAGCCACGCAGCTGGTGGCAAACGCTGCTCCTGAGCTTCGGACCAACGCTGCTGCTCATCGGCCTGTTCTTCTGGATCTCTAGCCGTGCCGCGAACCAGCTCGGCGGCGCCGGCGGCCCGTTCGGACTCGGACGGAGCCGCGCCAAGCGCTACGACCAGGCGAGTGAAGGCCTCGCGCGCATCACCTTTGCCGACGTCGCCGGCATCGACGAAGCCAAGCAGGAGCTCGAGGAAGTCGTGGACTTCCTCAGGGATCCGTCGAAGTACACGCGACTCGGTGGGGCGGTGCCCAAAGGCGTGCTGCTCGTCGGCGCGCCGGGCACTGGCAAGACCCTGCTGGCGCGTGCCGTCGCCGGCGAAGCCAACGTGCCGTTCTTCAGCATGGGCGCGAGCGAGTTCGTCGAGATGATCGTCGGCGTCGGCGCCAGCCGCGTGCGCGATCTCTTCAAACAGGCCCGCGAAGCTGCGCCGGCGATCATCTTCATCGACGAGCTGGACGCGATCGGTCGCGCTCGCGGCACCGGGGCCTTCGGCGGCAACGACGAACGCGAGCAGACGCTGAACCAGATTCTGACCGAGATGGATGGATTCTCGTCACGCGAAGGCGTGATCGTGCTCGCGGCGACCAACCGACCTGACGTGCTCGACCAGGCGCTGCTGCGTCCTGGTCGCTTCGACCGCCGTGTGACCGTCAATCCGCCCGACAAGGTCGGCCGCGAATCGATCCTGAAGGTACACACGCGCGGGGTGCCGCTGGCGACCGACGTCGATCTCAAGCTCGTCGCCGCCTCCACCCCCGGTCTGGTCGGTGCTGACCTGCGCAACCTTGTCAACGAGGCGGCGCTGCTGGCGGCACGTCGCAACGAGGACCGCGTCCACCAGAAGGACTTCCTGGACGCGCTCGAAAAGCTCGTCCTCGGACCTGCTCGCAATCTGGTGATGAGCCCCGCCGAGCGGGAGCGCGTGGCGTACCACGAGGGCGGGCACACGATTCTCGGTCTGCTGGTGCCTGGCGCCGATCCCGTCAACCGCGTCACGATCATGCCGCGCGGCCAGGCGCTTGGCGTCACCTATCAGCGACCGGAGGACGATCGCCACAACTACAGCGAGGAATACCTGCGCGCACGCATCACCGGCGCGATGGGCGGCCGCGCCGCGGAAGAGGTTGTGTATGGCGGGCGCACCACCGGCGCGGAAAACGACATGCAGCAGGCCACCGACCTGGCACGCCAGATGGTGACCCGCTGGGGCATGAGCGAGAAACTCGGCCCGGTGACGCTCGCGCCGCGGGAGGATCCATTCCTGGGGCGGAACCCGTACGGCGGCTTCGGAGATTCGAAGCCGTATAGCGAGGCCACCGCGGAGGTGGTCGACGGCAAAGTGGAGCGGATCCTTCAGGAGTGCTACGCCGAGGGCGCGCGGCTGCTGCGCGAGCACCGCGACTCGCTCGATCGGCTGGCAAACTCGCTGCTCGAGCGCGAAACGCTGGACGAGCCGGAGATCATCAGAGTGACCGGCATCCGTCCCGCCCCGCGCGGTGCGGAGGCCCCCATCGCCGCCGTGCCGGCCGCTGCCTTCAAGGCCACTCAGTAGCGCGCCGCGTCGAGTCTCGCCAGGAGGCGGTCGTCCTCGTTGGGCGCGCGCACCGTCATGCGCAGCCAGTCGTTCAGCCGCGGGTGGTCGGGATAGGAGCGCACGATCAGGCCGGCCCCCTGTAGCCAGGCGCTGACGTCGGCGGCCGGCCGCGGCGGCCGGCCGAGCACGAAATTGGCCGCCGAAGGCACGAGCTCCCACCCACGCCGGCGCAGCTCACGGTCGAGCCGCTCGCGTTCTTCGACGATTTCCGCGACGCGTTCGGCGAGGCCCACCTGGTCCTCGAGCGCCCGACACGCGGCGGCGATGCCGAAGGCCGTCATGTTCTGCGGCAGTCGCACCGTTTCGATCGTGCGCGTCAGCTCCAACGGTCCGGCCAGGTAGCCAACGCGGGCGCCGGCCAGTCCATAGCCCTTCGAGAATGTCCGCACCAGCACGGCATTAGGCGCGCCCAGAACGAGCGTCGCCAGAGATTGGCCGCTGATTTCCGCGTACGCTTCGTCGACGGCCACGACGGCATTCGGCGCAGCCGCAAGCACCGCCTCGACCAGCTCAGCGGACAGCAGGCGGCCGGTGGGGTTATTGGGGCTGCACAGCCAGACCACGCCCACCGTTGGCTCGCGCACAGCCTCGAGTGTGGCCTCGAGGGGCATGTCCCAGTTTTCGTCTACCGCCACCTTCCGCAGGCCGCCGCCGACGCTCTCAGTGACCACCCGGAACATCGAGAAGCTCGGGTCCGCGACGATCGCGCTGCGACCCGGTCCCAGATACGCGCTGGCCACCAGAAACAGCGCCTCGTCGGCGCCGCAGGTGACCACCACCTGGTCGGCTGCAACCCCCAACCGCCGCGCCAACAGCGAGCGCAGCGGCTCATTGGACGGGTGCGGGTACTCGTTGGCAGGTAACCTCGGCAGGTCGAGCACCGTGCGCTCCCAGGCCACCGGCGGCCAGAGCGCGGTGTTGGTGTCGAAGCGTACGACGTCGGCTTCGGGGATGC